>CAYOQY010000050.1:0-3714 GCA_964406225.1 uncultured Microbacterium sp. | reverse complement strand
CTCATCGGCTACACCGAGGTCGTGCACACGCTGCTGGACCGTCTGGCTCCCGAGCGTTCGACCGGCATCGTGCTGTTCGGCGGCCGCGCGAAGGACGCGCCGTACCCGGGATCGACCACGGTGTCGACGATCAACGGGGGAGTGGAGGGGCTCGTCCGCACCCTGGCCCTCGAGCTCGCGCCGATCCGCGTCAACGGCATCCACCCGGGCATCATCGGCGACAGCCCGTTCTGGGCCGGGAAGCCGGCCGCGGTGCTCGACGGCTACACGTCGCGCACGCCGGGCGGCGAGCTCGCCACGATGGCCGACATCGTGGATGCGACGCAGTTCCTGCTGCGCAACCAGGGCGTGTCGGGCACGAACCTGTGCGTCGACCGCGGGTGGCGCCTGACCTGAGCCGTGGACGTGGCTCGGGCGGTCAGGCGTCCTCGGCGAAGACCTCGGGGTGACGCGCGAGCTCGAGTCGGGTGCGCCGGATGTGGCCGGAGAGCACCCGCTCGGCCTCGTCGGCGTCGCCCCTGCGAAGCGCCGCGACGAGCAGATGGTGCTCGTGGTGCACGCTGCGGTCGCCCTCGGAGCGGAACACCCTCGTGAAGGCACGACGGTAGTGCTGCGTGCGGTTCCACAGCTGGATCACGAGATCGCCGAGCACGGACGTGGGGGCCAGGGCGTAACACGAGAGATGGAAGCGGCGGTCGAGCGCGAGGAACTCCTCGACGTCGGCATCCTCCATGGCCGTCGCGAGGCGGTCGAGCTCGGTCACGTCCGCTCCGCTCAGCAGCGGAAGGTTGAAGCGCAGCAGCAGGGGCTCGATCCGCTCGCGGATCTGATACATCTCGTCGCACTCCGCGAGGCTGATGCGCGAGACCCAGGCGCCGGTGTTCGCGACGAGGGTGACGAGCCCCTCGGCCTCCAAGGTGCGCAGCGCCTCCCGCACCGGCACACGGCTGGCGCCGTACCGTTCGGCGAGCACCTCTTGTCGGATCCGCTCGCCGGGCTGGTAGTCGCCCGCGAGGATCGAGGCGCGCAGCGCGTCGGCCACCCGGAGACCCGCCGCGCCGTGGCCATTCGGCGTCGGGCGCACCGCCTCGGCAGCCATAGGCGCGGCATCCATCGGCTCTGCGTTCACGCGTTCAGGGCTCACGCGTCCGGCCGCGCGGGATGCCACAGCAGCGTGGCGGCGCCCTGTTCGTAGGCCTTGCCGTCCGGAAAGCTCACGAGCTCGAACTGCATTCCCCAGGGGCTGCGGAAGTACACCCAGCGCTGGCCGGCCGACGCGCCGGCACTCGCGACGGGTTCGCCCATGATCTCGACGTCATGTGCTCGAAGGTAGTCCACGGCGGCATCCATGTCGTCGACGTAGAGCGCGAGGTGATGACCGCCGATGTCGCTGTTGCGGGGTTGCGGGGCCTGACCGTCGGCGCTGTCGTAGTCGAACAGCTCGATGTTGGTGCCGTTGCCGAGACGGTAGAAGCGGATCTCGCGGATGACGGTGCGGGGGTGGACGCCGAGGTGCACGCTCATCCAGTCGTCGTCGGCGCGCTTGGCGGCGAGCGTGTAGACCGGCTCCGCGCCGAGCACGTCGACGAAGAAGCGCTCCGCCTGATCGAGATCGGGGACGGTGATGCCGATGTGATCGGTGCCGCGCAGTCCGGGGATCATGTGGTCGTCTCCCTCGTTAGCCTCGCTATTGGATCCATCATGGCGAACGAATCGGACAGTGTCCATGATTTCTGCGGCCTGAATCTTGAGATTGGATTCAATCCGGGATAATCTGCGAGGGAAACGGGAGGCAAGGATGCCGCGCACGCGCTCATTGGACACAGGGGTCGACTGGATCGAGCTCGAGACCACGCCCGAGGACTGGGCGGAGGCCGATCCCGGGCTGCTGGAGACGATGCTCGTTCAGCTGCACCTGATCCGGGCGTTCGAGGAGACGGTGCTCGACCTCGCCGCCGAGGGTCTGGTACACGGTCCGGCGCACTCGAGCATCGGTCAGGAGGGCGGCGCGGTCGGCTCGATCGTCGGGCTGCGCTCGACCGACGGCATCAACGGCTCGCATCGCGGCCACCACCAGTTCCTCGCGAAGGCGCTCACCCACGTGAGCGGAGGCCGCATGAACGCGGCCGCACCGGTGGACGACACCGTCCAGGACGTGCTGCAGCGCACCCTCGCCGAGATCCTCGGTCTCGCCCAGGGCTACTGCGGCGGACGCGGCGGCTCGATGCACCTGCAGTGGCTCGAGGCGGGCGCGCTCGGCACGAACGCGATCGTGGGCGGTGGAGCGCCGATGGCGGCGGGCAACGCCTGGGCGCAGAAGCACTCCGGCTCGACCGACCTGTCGATCAACTGCTTCGGCGACGGCGCGAGCCAGATCGGCTCGGTCCTGGAGAGCATGAACCTCGCCGCCGCCTGGAAGCTGCCGCTCTGCTTCTTCATCGAGAACAACCTCTACGCGGTCTCGACGCACGCCGCCGAGGTCACCGCCGACACCCGCTTCTCGGTCCGGGGCCAGGGCTTCGGCATCCCGGCCTGGCGGGTCGACGGAATGGACCCGCTCGCGGTGCACCTGGCCATGCAGGCGGCGGCCGAGCGGATGCGGGCGGGCGAGGGGCCGACGATCATCGAGGCCGAGGTGTACCGCTTCTTCCACCAGAACGGCCCCTACCCGGGCAGCGCGTTCGGCTACCGCACGAAGGAAGAGGAGGGGCAGTGGCGCGCGCGCGACCCGCTCGACCGGGTCGCCCGCGAGATGATCGCCCGCGACCTCATCGACGAGGCCGGCGTGCAGGCCCTGCGGGAGCGCGCGCAGTCCGCGATGACCGCCGCCGTCGCGGAACTGCTCGAGGACGACCCTGAGGACCCTGCCCGGCGACGCATCCGGCCCGAGCTGTGGCCCGACCCGGGCTTCGTCGATGTCGGCATCCGGAGCGACCTGCGCGAACTGGAGGGCCTCGACGCCCGCACGGACACGGACCCGGTGGCGCCCACGGGCGAGCGCAAGTTCGTCGAGGTCGTCGCCGCGGTGATGGATCGGCGGATGGAGGCCGACCCGCGCATCGTCGTGATGGGCGAGGATGTGCACCGCCTGGCCGGCGGCACGAACGGCGCGACGAAGGGGCTCGCGAAGAAGTACGGTCCGGACCGGGTGATCGGCACGCCGATCAGCGAGAACGCGTTCGTCGGCCTGGGCGGCGGCCTCGCCCTCGACGGCCGCTTTCGCCCCGTGGTGGAGTTCATGTACCCGGACTTCATGTGGGTCGCCGCCGACCAGGTCTTCAACCAGATCGCGAAGGCCCGGCACATGTTCGGTGGCACGCACGCCGTGCCGCTCGTCCTGCGCACGAAGGTCGCGATGGGCTCCGGCTACGGGTCGCAGCACCTGATGGATCCGGCGGGCATCTTCGCGACGAGCGCGGGGTGGCGGATCGTCGCGCCCTCGACCGCGGCCGACTACGTGGGCCTCATGAACGCCGCGCTCGCGATCGACGACCCCGTGCTCGTGATCGAGCACGTCGACCTCTACCCCTCGCTGCAGCAGGCCTCGGACGTCGACATGGACTACGTGATCCCGCCCGGCACGGCCGCCGTCCGCCGCGAGGGGGCCGACCTGACCGTCATCAGCTACTTGTCGATGGTCGGGCACAGCGCCGCCGCGATCGAGCAGACGGGCGTGGATGCCGAACTGATCGATCTGCGCTGGCTCGACCGCGC
>CAYOQY010000049.1:0-17699 GCA_964406225.1 uncultured Microbacterium sp. | reverse complement strand
CCTTCTTCCACGCCCCCGCGTAGGACACCGCCTCGAACCCGATCGCCTCGTTGATGGCGAGCATGTGCCGGTTCTCTTCGGCGTTGAACGTCGTCACGCGAGGAGACTCGGGCACGAGGTCGCGCCAGCGGATGAGATTCGCGCATTTGACGACCGTGCCGAGCCGTCGTCCCCGGTGTTCGCGCACGACCAGCGTGCCGTACTGCTGGGTGGCCGCGGTGCGGTCTTCGCCGATCACGAGCTCGTTGAACGCGGCGATCGCGCCGGTGGGCACATGGACGACGCATGCGAGCGAAGCGAGCAGCCCTTGGTTCTTCAGCCGCTCGTCGCGCGCACGGACGCGCTGCGCATCCCACTTCTCCTCCTCGATGACGAGTCCACCCTGCGGCGCATCCGTCGACATCCGGGAGATGGCGTAGGCGAAGCTGTCGAGATGCTCGTCCGGCGTGGGCGAGGTCCACTCGACGACGCGGTAGTCGTCGCCGGCGGTGCGCAGCGACTCGTGCAGCATGCGCTCGACGAGGTCGAAGGATCCGCGGAGATCGAACGCGCTGTTGCGCTCGACCTGCTCCAGCGTGTACCCGTTCGCCAGGTGGAAGACGGTCTGGCGATCCTCCGCGGGGATCGAACCCCACCCCGTGGAGGGCTCGAGCCGCCGCCCGCCCGCGACCGGTCGGTGCAGAGTCCAGGTCTGCACGACCGAACGTCCGAGTGATCGGGCTTCAGCCTCGACGACAGCGAGCAGCGCCTCTTCGGCGCCCTCGCCCCAACGCTCGGGGTCGACCATGAGGTCGAACTCGAGCGCGGTCGCCCCTTCCTCCTTCGAGTAGGACAGCTTCAGGGCACCGATGACGGACCCGTTCCGCTGGGCCACGAACCCGTCCTGGCCCCAGTAGGTCTGGTCCTGCCAGAACCCGAGCATCTCGGCTGGCTCCTGAGTCAGATCGTCGTGTCCCGTGTCGTGCCGGCAGACCGCGTTGCCGATGCGGACCATTTCGAGGAAAGGCGCCGCGTCGGGAGCGTCGAGGCGCGCGGGTGGAGTGATCCGGGTGACCGTGACCTGCTCCGTCGCGGTGTCAGGCATCGAGCACCTTCTTCCACGCGCCCTCGTACGCGATCGGGACGAACCCGATCGCTTCGTTGATGTCGAGCATCGGACGGTTCTCCTCCGCGTTGTAGGTGATGACGCGCGGTGATTCCGTAGCGAACTCGCGCCACGACATCAGGCCTGCGCACTTGACGAGCGTGCCCAGCTTGTGACCCCGGTGGGCCTTCAGCACGAGCGTGTCCTCCTGGTGCGAGGCTTCGGTGCGATCCTTCCCGATCACGAGTTCGTTGAAGGCGCACAGCTCACCGGTGGCGATGTGCTGCGCGGCCGTCACCTGCAGCGATCGACCGGCATCGGTATACGTCGCGTCGTGGCGCGCGATGCGGGCGGCATCCCACGTCTCCTCGTCGAATTCGAGACCGGCCGCCGGAGCGTCCGTCACCATGCGCGACTTCATCCACGCGTAGCCGTCGACGAACTCGGGCGGAGTGGGGGCGAACCACTGCACGATCCGATAGTCCGTCGACGCGGCTTCGGCCTCTGCCAGCAGCTCCGCGACGCGCGCGAACGAGCCTCGCAGGTCGAAGGCGCTGTTGCGCTCGATCTGCTCCAGCGTGTATCCGTGGCGGCGGTAGAAGCGCGCGGCATGGTCTTCGGGGATGTCGCCGAATCCGGTGGGTGCCGTCAGGCGCGGACCGGGCGCGTCCGGATGCTCGGCCCACGACTGCAGGACGGTGCGACCCCACTCGCGGGCGGTGCGCTCCACCAGGTCATGGGCGGCTGAGCCGATGCCACGCCCCCATACCTCGCGGAGCAGTTCGATGAGCCAGAAGGCGAGCTTGGAGTCGCCCTCGAGCGGGAGGTCGACGCCCACGCGACCCACGGTGCGTCCGTCGACGACCACCGCCCACAGGAGACGCCGCTCGTTCTCGTCGAGACGGTAGATGGGAAGGAGCTCGTCGGCGGCGATGCGATGGTCATCGTGACCGGCGATCTCGCGGTAGACGAGATTGCGCACACGGACCATCTCGACGAAGTCCTCGGCGTCGGGGGCGTCGATGGATGCCGGAATGAGGACCGGGCGCAACTCGACGCCGGCGGGGGCAGGGGCGGTGATCATGGGATTTCCGTTCTCTGGGAAGCGAGGATGTGCGGGACCGCCGGGTGGCGGCCCCGCACGGGTCAGGTGCGGACGCTGTCGAGTGCGTGCGCGCGGAGTGCCGCGTGGTGCAGATCGGTGCGAGCACGATCGTTCCGGATGCGGCGGATGTGGGCGTCGCGGTCGCGTGCGCCCTCGTGACGACGGGCGCTGCGCAGCAGCAGCCACAGGCCGATCCGCAGCTCGAGGCGGTCGACGGGCGTCAGCCGCACGCCGTCCGCCGCCGTGGCGGCGAGGAGTCGTCGGTCCGTGCCGGGAGACCGGACGGATGTCAGGGTGTCGTTCATGATGGTCTCTTCCGAGTGAAGGGTGGAGGGGAGGGAGGTGCCGAGGAGGGCACGGAGTCGCGGAGGCGCGAAGGAGGCGGACGCCGGCGGGCGGGGTGCCTGTGCGGAGATGACCGATGCGGCCCGCGGGGCGGGCGGCAGTGCAGACGCACGGGCCTGCGGGACGGAGTCCTCCTGAGCGGCGGTCAGCCGGCCGCGGGAGCAGTCGCGCCGAACGACGAGGTCACCGGAGCGAATCCGCGGAACGGCGAACGGCGAACGGGCGCGAAGCCGGGCGTGATCATGTGCATCATCGGTGACCTCCTTTCGTGGGTGTGGACGCGAAGAGAGACGCTAGCGCGTGCACGATACGCACGTCAAGCGAATTCTCAGATTCGCCGACAATCGGGCGTGTCGGTCGTCGTCCGCGCGGTGTGGGGCTCGGGTGCGCGGTGTGCGGCCCGTCTTCCGTGCGGGAGGCGGCTCCTCCGGTAGCGTGAGGCGGTGAACAGAGCGGGATGGAAGGCGTCCGTATGCACCTGAAGAGCGTGACGCTCAAAGGGTTCAAGTCGTTCGCCCAGCCGACCACCTTCGCGTTCGAGACCGGCGTGACCTGCATCGTCGGGCCCAACGGCTCGGGCAAGTCGAACGTGGTCGACGCCCTCGCCTGGGTCATGGGGGAGCAGGGTGCCAAGACCCTGCGCGGCGGCAAGATGGAGGACGTCATCTTCGCCGGCACCGCGACGCGAGGTCCGCTCGGTCGCGCGGAGGTCCAACTCACGATCGACAACGCCGACGGTGCGCTGCCGATCGAGTACTCCGAGGTCACGATCAGTCGCACGTTGTTCCGCAACGGCTCGAGCGAGTACGCGATCAACGGCAGTGTCTGCCGCCTGCTGGACGTGCAGGAGCTGCTGAGCGACTCCGGCCTCGGCCGCGAGATGCACGTCATCGTCGGTCAGGGCCGTCTCGACAGCGTCCTGCAGGCGACCCCGGAGGATCGTCGCGGGTTCATCGAGGAGGCCGCCGGGATCCTCAAACATCGACGCCGCAAAGAGAAGACGCTGCGCAAACTCGACGCGATGGAGGCGAACCTCACGCGTCTGAGCGACCTGGCCGGCGAACTGCGCCGTCAGCTGAAGCCTCTCGGACGTCAGGCCGAGATCGCCCGCGAGGCGGCGACGATCGCCGCCGTCGTCCGCGACGCCCGCGCGCGACTGCTGGCGGATGAGCTCGCCGGCCTTCGAGAGGAACTCGCGGCCCATGCCCGCAGCGAGCAGGAGCGCCACACCGAGCGGATGGTCCTCCAGGATCAGGCGGAGAACCTGCGCACCCGCATCGCAGCGCTCGAAGAGCGCCAGCGTTCCGAGGGCGTCGACGAGGCGCGACAGGTCGCCTACGGACTCGAGCGCGTCCAAGAGCGACTCCGCGGACTGTACGCGCTGACAGGGCAACGTCTCGCGCTCCTCGGCGAGAGCGCCGACGACGAGGCCGTCGAGCTCACGACCGTCTCGCAGGCCATGATCGACGACGCCCGTGCCGAGATCGACGACATCGCCGCCGGACTCGGCGACGCGCAGGATGCGGCGGCCGAGGCGTCGCGCGAGGTCATGCGCGCCCGGGCCGAACTGGACGCGCTGGACGTCGACATCGCCGCGCAGAGCGCGCTGGTGTCGGAGCACGACATGCGCATCACGTCGCTGCGCGGCTCGGCGGAGGCTGCCGGATCGGCGCTCGCGGCGGTGCGCGCGGGCGTCGAGCGGCAGCGCGCGGCGCTCGACGCGGCCCTCGCGCGGCGCGCCGAGGCGGAAGCCGAACTCGAGGGCGTCGATCCCGACCTCGTCCCGGAGGGATCGGCGGCGGAGTACGCGGCGGCCTACGACAGGGCGCAGCGGGAGGCGACGGATGCCGAGGCGGCGGTGGGCCGTCTGCGCGAGCGCCTGCATGCGGCGGAGCGTGAGCGCGAGTCGCTCACGGCGCAGACCACGGCACTCGGAAGAGCGCTCGATGTACGCAACGCCGCCGCCGAGATCGTCGCGCGCGGAGGTTCCGGTATCCGGGGTCTTCTCGGGGATGCGATCAAGGTCACGCCCGGATACGAGGCTGCGATCGCCGCCGCGCTCGGGCCGCTCGCGGAGGGCGTGCTCGTCGAAACCGGCGCCGATGCCCTCGAGGTGGCGCGCCTGGTGCGCGGCGGCGATATGGGCGTCGTCGACATCGCGATCGCGCAGGCATCGGACATCGCGCCGACCGCACTCGTGATCGACGGCGCCATCCCGGCGCGCGACGTCGTCACCGCGCCCGACGGCGTCCTCGGCATCCTGTCCTACGTTCTCGTCGCCGAGGACCTCGACGCGGCGGAGCGTGCGAGCACAGCGGCGGCCGCGGCATCCACCGCCCCGGTGACCGTCGTGACGCGGGCCGGGGAGGTCGTCACCGCGCAGACGGTGCGCGCGGGTTCGGGCGAAGGTCGGTCGCGACTCGAGCTCGCCGCCGAACGCGATGCGGCCGCCGAGCGGCGGGACGAGATCGTCGTGGTCGCCGATTCGCTCCGCGAGGCCCTGGCCGATGCCACGCGCGGGCTCGACGGTGCCCGACAGCGCACCAAGACGGCGTTGTCGACGCTGCGTGCGCACGACGCCGCCCTCGCCGCGCACACCGAGAAGGTCAACCGCGCGGCCGTGCGCCACGAGAGCGCGATCGCCGAGTGCGATCGCCTCGAAGCGGCGCTGGCGCAGGTGTCGTCCGCGGTCGACGAGGCCGAAGACGCGGCGCGCATCGCGCAGGAACGGCTGACCGCTGCGCTGGAGGCGCCGCGACCCATGCTCGATGCGTCGGCGAGGGAGGGCATGCTCGCCGAGCTCGAGGCCGCGCGCGACGGCGAGATGCGCGCGCGACTGGACGTCGAGACCCTCAAGGAGCGGGTACGGGCGGGTGAGGCCCGCGTCGTGCAGCTCGAACGGCAGCGCGAGCGCGAGCGTGCGGCGGCCGCCGAGGCCGCCCGGCGCGCGGTGATCCGCCGCGCGCAGCGTGAGCTCGCGGCGCGCGTCGCGGCGCAGCTGCCCGCCGTGCTCGATTCGGTCGACCGGTCTGTGAGTCAGGCACGCGTCGAGCTCGCCGCGGCCGAGTCCGCCCGCACCGCGGTCACCGCTGAGCTCGCCGATCTGCGTCGCCAGGAGGCGGGGCTCCGCGAGCGTCTGACGGGCCTCACCGAAAGCGTTCACGGACTCGAGCTGCAGATCCACGAGAAGCGGCTCCACGTCACCAGCCTCCTCGAACGTGTCGCCTCCGAGCTCGGTCTCGACGAAGACATTCTGCTTTCGGAATATGGTCCGGATCAGCCGGTTCCCATGGGCGGCGGAGCGAACGCCGGCGAAGACGTGGGCGAGCCGTCTGCGGCCCGACGCGACGACGATGAGCAGATCACCGCCACGGCATCCGTCCCCTTCGATCGTGCGCAGCAGCGCCGACGGCTGCAGGAGGCCGAGCGCAAACTCGCGCAGCTCGGCCGCGTGAACCCTCTCGCGCTCGAGGAGTTCGCGGCGCTGGAACAGCGACACAAGTTCCTCGTCGAGCAGCTCGCGGACCTCACGCAGACACGCAAGGATCTGATCACGATCATCGAGGAGCTCGACGAGCGGATGCAGACGATCTTCCTCGCGGCGTTCGAAGACACGCGTGCGGCCTTCGGCGAGGTCTTCCCGGTGCTGTTCCCGGGCGGGACCGGCAGCATTTCGCTCACGAATCCCGACGACCCATTGACGACCGGCATCGAGGTGTCGGTGCGTCCGGTCGGCAAGAAGATCGAGCGTCTGTCGCTCCTGTCGGGCGGAGAGCGGTCGCTGGCGGCCGTCGCGCTGCTCACGGCGATCTTCATGGCCCGTCCGAGTCCGTTCTACATCCTCGACGAGGTCGAGGCGGCGCTCGACGACGCGAACCTCGGCCGCCTCCTCGGCGTGTTCGAGCGCCTCCGCGAGAGCAGTCAGCTCATCGTGATCACGCACCAGAAGCGCACGATGGAGATCGCCGACGCCCTGTACGGCGTCTCGATGCGGCAGGACGGCGTGTCAGCCGTGGTCGGGCAGCGCGTGGGCGAGCGCGTCGGCGCCTGATCGCCCCTGCAGCCTGGGTGCTCAGGAACTCCGGCGGACCACCCTTCGCACACTCCCGCCCTAGGCTTGTGGCATGGCTGAGAAGTGGTCCCTGGGTGGCGCGCTGCGCGGAATGTTCGTCAAGCCCACGATCGACGAGACGACGTGGGAAGACCTTGAGACGGCTCTGCTCACGGCCGACTTCGGTCCCGACATCACCGAACGGATCATCGAAGAGCTGCACGAGAAGGTCGAGCGCTACCGCACGACCGATCCGCGGGATCTCCAGCGAATGCTCAAGGAGACGCTCGAGGAGCACTTCGCGAAGTTCGACACGACCCTGCGTCTGACCGAGCGCCCTGCCGTCGTGCTCGTGGTCGGGGTCAACGGCGTCGGCAAGACGACGACGATCGGCAAGTTCGCGAAGTTCCTGCAGCGCTACGGCCGCTCCGTGGTCGTGGGGGCCGCCGACACGTTCCGCGCCGCGGCCGTCGACCAGCTCGCCACGTGGGCAGAACGCGGGGGAGCGGCGATAGTCCGACCGCAGCAGGAAGGGCAGGATCCGGCATCCGTCGCCTTCCAGACGATCGATTACGCCAAGCGCACCGGTACCGAGATCGTCCTCGTCGACACGGCGGGGCGGCTCCACACCAAGGGTGGGCTCATGGACGAGCTCGGCAAGATCCGCCGCGTGATCGAGAAGCAGGCGCCCATCAGCGAAGTGCTGCTCGTCCTCGACGCGACGACCGGGCAGAACGGTGTCATGCAGGCGCAGGCCTTCCTCGAGCACGCCGGGGTGACCGGCCTCGTCCTCACGAAACTCGACGGATCGGCCAAGGGGGGCTTCGTGCTCGCGGTCCAGGAACGCACCGGCATCCCGGTCAAACTCCTCGGCCAGGGCGAGGGCATCGGCGACCTGACCGGCTTCACGCCGCACGTGTTCGCGGCATCCCTCGTCGACTGATCGGCTCGTCCGACGGCCGATCTCGAGCCCACTTCCGCGGCGCGCCGCGGCGGGATGGCGCCGATGCCCCCGTGCTGGTTTCATGGGGGAATGGCGATCGAGCACGACTTCTTCGGACTCCTCGAGTCGGGGCCCGACGGGTCGATCTTCTGGTCGGAGAACGTCGATCTGGGAGATCAGACCGTCACCGTCGACCTGACCGCCCCTGATCAGGACGACGTGTCGGAGGCGGCGCTCGACGTCGCCGCGAGCCTCATCTCATCGATCGAATCGATCGACCGCACCGCCCGCAACGCCATGGTCGCCGAGCTGGACGACCGCACGAGCGAAGTGATCGAGTACATCCTCCAGCAGCAGGAGACGCTGGGGGACGAGCTGGAGGATCTGCTCGTCGACGTCTCGGGCGACATCCAGATCGACGTGATCCGCTCGCTTCAGCTCATGAGCATGACGATCCTGGCCGACGAGCACGGCGGCGCGGACCCGTTCGCGGTGCTCGAGTACGCCCTGGATCCGGACGCGACCGACGACGTGATCCTCGTGAACCTCGATTCCGACGGCGATGTGCTGTCGGTGACCAGCGCCGACTGAGCGCTGCGCGTCGGCCTCAGACGGCCTGCGCGAACCCTCGCTCGACGTGGACGTCCGCCGCGATGTGCGCCAGGTGCGGCGGGATCTCGCGGCCCTTCGAGATCATCGACTGCGCCCACAGGCGTCCGGCGCGGTAGGACGAGCGGACGAGGGGCCCCGCGAGCACCCCGAGGAAGCCGATGCGCTCCGCCTCTTCCTTGAACGCCACGAACTCGTGCGGTTTGACCCAGCGGGCGACCGGCAGGTGACGCGGTGACGGGCGCAGGTACTGGGTGATCGTGATGATGTCGGTGCCGGCGTCGTGCAGGTCCTGCAGCGCCTGGGACACCTCCTCGGGCTCTTCACCCATGCCGAGGATGAGGTTCGACTTCGTGATCAGGCCGAACTCCCGTGCCTGGGTGAGGACGTCGAGGGAGCGCTCGTAGCGGAACGCCGGACGGATGCGCTTGAAGATGCGCGGGACGGTCTCGACGTTGTGCGCGAACACCTCCGGACGGCTCTCGAAGACTTCGCGCAGCAGCGCCGGGTCGCCGTTGAAATCGGTCGCGAGGATCTCCACGCCCGTACTCGGGTTCATCTCATGGATGCGACGGACGGTCTCCGCATGCAGCCACGCTCCGCCGTCGGGCAGGTCGTCCCTCGCGACACCGGTGACCGTGGCGTAGCGGAGGTTCATCCGCACGACGCTCTCCGCGACACGGCGCGGCTCGTCCACGTCGTAGTCGGCGGGCTTGCCGGTGTCGATCTGGCAGAAGTCGCATCGGCGGGTGCACTGCGAACCGCCGATGAGGAACGTGGCCTCGCGGTCCTCCCAGCACTCGTAGATGTTGGGGCACCCGGCCTCCTGGCAGACCGTGTGGAGCTCCTCGGTCTTCACGAGGGAGTGGAGCGCCTGGTACTCCGGGCCCATCTTCGCGCGCGTCTTGATCCACTCCGGCTTGCGCTCGATGGGGGTCTGGGCGTTGCGCACCTCCAGACGCAGGAGCTTACGGCCGTCGGGAGCGGATGCCGTGGGCGACGCGGCGGACCCGCTCGCGCAGCCGCTCATGCGGACACCTGCGAGAAGACGGCGGCGTACTCGGCCTGGAACGCCGAGACGATCGTGTCGACGATGTCGGCGGGCGCGACGTCGCGGCCCACCACCTCGCTGACCGTCGTGACCCCGGCATCCGTGATCCCGCACGGGATGATCCCGCGGAAGCCGGCGAGGGTGTTGTCGCAGTTGACCGCGAACCCGTGCATCGTCACCCCCTTCTCCACGCGGACGCCGATCGCGGCGACCTTGTCCTCCGACAGCGGGCGACGCACCCACACGCCGCTGCGGCCTTCGACGCGATAGCCGTCGACGCCGTGCTCGCGGAGCGCATCGATCAGCAGTCGCTCGAGGCGACGGACGTGCGCGACGACGTCGACGGGCTCGGGCAGACGGACGATCGGGTACCCGACGAGCTGACCGGGGCCGTGCCACGTGATCTTCCCTCCGCGATCCACGTCGATCACGGGGGTGCCGTCCATCGGGCGCTCGTGGGGCTCGGTCCGCTTGCCCGCCGTATAGACGGGCTCGTGCTCGAGCAGGATCATCGTGTCGGGTCGCTCGCCGGCGACGATCTCGGCGTGCACTCGTCGCTGAAGGGCCCAGCCCTCGAGATAAGGCACGTATGCCGGAGCAAGGCCGGCGTCCACGATCTCGAGCACGAGTGTCCTCCCGGGGGCAGGTATTTATGGATCGCGTCCAACAATACGCCGATCCTAGGCTGAGGGCATGACAGCCGATTCGCGATCCGGTCGACCGCGCGCCAGCTCGCGCGAGGTCCTCGCCGAAGCCGCCTGCGAGCTCTTCCTCGAGAAGGGGTACGACGCGACGTCCATCGCCGACATCGCCCAGCGCGCGGGCGTGAGCCGCTCGAGCTTCTTCAACTACTTCGGTTCGAAGGGCGACGTGCTGTGGGCCGGACTCGACGAACGGCTGGCCGCCTTCGAGCGTCGATTGTCCGCCGACCCGGCGAACGACGCGACGGGGGATGCCGTCGCCGACGTCCACGCCGCGACCACGGCGGTCGCCGCGGACTTCGCGCCCGACAGCCTGGCCCTCGCCCTGGTGAACTCCGCGGCGATGGGCCTGGGGGAGGAACTGGAGCGCGAAGCGTCCGTACGGCGCTCGCGCATCGCCAGAGTGGTGGCGGATCGCCTCCGGCGCGGCGGAATGGACCGGCTCCGCTCCGACGTGGCCGGCAGCGCGGTCGGCGGCGCCGTGCTCGCCGCACTGGAAGCGTGGGCGCGCAGCGGCGCGGGCAGGACCGCACTCGCCCCGCTTCTGAGGGACGCGCTCGATGCGGCATCCGCGCCCTTCCGCGTGCGGGCGTCGGTCCGCCAGCTGCGCGTCGTCGTCCAGGCTCCCGATTTCGAAGGAGCCCTCGCGTTCTACCGCGATGTGGTCGGCCTGCCGCAGGCCGAGGCGTATGAGGCCGCGGGCGGGGCGCGCGTGGCGATCCTCGACGCGGGCCGGGCGACGCTCGAGCTCGCGAACCCCGCGCAGGTCGCCTTCATCGACGCCGTCGAAACCGACGGAGGCGCGAGCGACCGCATCCGCATCGCTCTCGAGGTCGATGACACCGCCGCGGCCGTCGCGCGTCTCGCCGCCGCCGGCGCCCGCGTCGAGGCCGCACCGCGGACGACGCCGTGGGCCTCGGTCAACGCCCGGCTGCGGGCGCCCGCCGACCTGCAGGTGACGGTGTTCCAGGAGTTCGACCCCTCCTGACGGCTGCCTCCTGCCGGGGCGACGAGCTGCCTCGCGTAAACTCGAGGCACTATGGCGACTTTCGGCACACTCTCCGACCGGCTCACTGAGACCTTCCGCAATCTGCGGAAGAAGGGCCAGCTGACACCGGCCGACGTCGACGGGACGGTCCGCGAGATCCGGCGTGCGCTGCTGGATGCCGATGTCGCGCTGCCCGTCGTGAAGGAGTTCACCGCCAAAGTGCGCGAGCGCGCACTCAGCGATGAGGTCAACCGCGCGCTGAACCCCGCGCAGCAGGTCGTGCAGATCGTGAACGAGGAGCTCATCGCGATCCTCGGCGGTCAGCAGCGTCGTCTGCAGTTCGCGAAGAACCCGCCGACGATCATCATGCTCGCGGGCCTCCAGGGCTCGGGTAAGACCACGTTCGCCGGAAAGCTCGCCCACCAGCTCGAGAAGGACGGCCACACGCCGCTGCTCGTCGCCGCGGACCTGCAGCGCCCGAACGCCGTGAACCAGCTCCAGGTCGTCGCGCAGCGCGCCGGTGCCGCGATCTACGCGCCGGAGCCCGGCAACGGCGTCGGGGACCCGATCAGGGTCGCCCGCGACGGCGTCGAGGTCGCGCGCCGTCAGCAGCACGACGTCGTGATCATCGACACGGCGGGGCGCCTGGGTGTGGATGCCGAGCTGATGAAGCAGGCGGGGGACATCCGCCGGGCCACCGATCCCGACGAGGTCCTGTTCGTCATCGACGCGATGAGCGGTCAGGATGCCGTGAACACCGCGAAGGCGTTCCAGGACGGCGTCGATTTCACCGGCGTGGTGCTGTCGAAGCTCGACGGCGACACGAAGGGCGGGGCGGCGCTCTCGGTGGCTTCGATCACCGGCCGTCCCATCATCTACGCGTCGACGGGGGAGGGCCTGGACGACCTCGAGCCGTTCCACCCCGACCGCATGGCGTCGCGCATCCTCGACCTCGGCGACATCCTGACCCTCATCGAGCAGGCGCAGCAGGCGTTCGATGAGGAAGAGGCCATGAAGATGGCCGAGAAGCTGGCGACCGACAGCTTCACGCTCGAGGACTTCCTCGACCAGATGCAGCAGCTCAAGAAGATGGGCTCCATGAAGAAGATGCTCGGCATGCTGCCGGGCATGGGGCAGATGAAGCAGCAGCTCGAGGACTTCGACGAGAAGGAGCTCGACCGCACGGAGGCGATCATCCGCTCGATGACGCCGATCGAGCGTCGTAACCCCAAGGTGCTGAACGGCTCGCGGCGCCTGCGCATCGCGCGCGGGTCGGGCATGACCGTCACGGATGTCAACGCGCTCGTCAACCGCTTCGAGCAGGCCGCGAAGATGATGAAGACCGTCGCGCGCGGCGGTACCCCGAACATCCCGGGCATGGGGCCGATCCCCGGCTCGCGCCCGGGCGCGTCGTCCAAGCGCGGCAAGCAGCCGAAGGTCAAGGGCTCGCGCTCCGGCAATCCCGCCAAGCGCGCGGCCGAGAATGCCGGCATCGCCGCGGCGACCCCCGCGCCCCCGACCGGCTCGGGCTTCGGTCTCGGCGGCGGCGCACCGAAGGGTGCGCCGAGCGAGGCCGACCTCGCCCAGCTGCAGAAGCTCCTCGGCAAGGGCTGACCGCGGGTTCAGCGGATGCCGCGACCCCAGAGGATCAGGGGCGTCCGGTCCGCGTAGCGGCGGTAGTCGTCGCCGAAGGCCGTCAGAAGGTGGCGCTGTTCGACGTGCGCCTTCATGGTGAGCACGACGGCCAGCAGCGCCCAGACGATCAGGAGTTCGATGCGGGCGCGCCACAGCACCCACCCCGCGGATCCGACGAGGATGCCGAGGTAGATCGGGTTGCGGGTGAGTCGGTAGACGCCGCTGGTCTCGAGGGGAGCGCCCGGCTTCGGTGCCACCCAGGGCACGATGTTCCTGCCCAGCTTCACGACGCCCGCCACCGCGAATACTGCGCCGATGACGCCGAGCGCGACCGCGAGAGCCGTGATCCACGGACTGCTCCACGACGGCGCTCCCGGCAGCAAGAGCAGCGCCAGCAGCGCGAACTGGGCGACGACGAGCAGATCGGCGCGATCGCGCATGTCCGTCAGTGGCCCAGCGAGGCCAGGTGGTCGCGCAGGGTGGGGCCGGCGCGGAACTCGCGGATCAGATGCTGCACGACTTCGCGGAGGTCCCCGTCCGCGGCATCCGCCACGAGCGTCTGGCGGGCATAGCTCGCCCCCTGCGTCATGATCGTCTCGAGCCCGGCGAACTCGCGGGCGCAGTGGAGGTCACGCGCGATGTCGCCGAGGTCCGCCATGGTCTCGCGCAGGTGGTCGCGCACGGGTCGCTGTGTGCCGGCGCGGTCGACGATGACCCGGGCGTCCAGTCCGTAGCGTGCCGCCCGCCACTTGTTCTCCCGCACGAACCACGGCTGGATCGACGTGAGCTCCCGTCCTTCGTCGAGCTCGCGGGAGAAGTGCTCCACGAGCACCTGCACGAGGGCCGCCACCGCCGCGAGCTCGGGGAGCGTCGACATGCCGTCGCACGCCCGCACCTCGATCGTGCCCCAGCGCGGCGCGGGCCGGATGTCCCAGCGCACCTCCGATGCGTCGGCCATGACGCCCGTGCGCTCCATGTCGCCGAGGTAGGACTCGAACTCCGACCAGTCGCGCAGCGGCCAGGGCAGGCCCGCCGTCGGCAGCTGCTGGAAGACGAGGGACCGGTTCGAGGCATAGCCCGTTCGTTCCCCCGCCCAGAACGGACTCGAGGCCGAGAGCGCCTGCAGGTGGGGCAGATAGACCGACAGGGCGCTGATGATCGGGAAGACCTTGTTGACGTCCTCGACACCCACGTGCACGTGGATGCCCCAGATCATCATGTTGCGCCCCCACCACTGGGTGCGCTCGATGAGCGTGTGGTAGCGCGTCTTGTCGGTCACCTGCTGGTCGTACCACTGCGCGAACGGGTGGCTGCCGGCGCACAGCAGCTCGACCTCCATCGGGTCGGTCACCGTGCGCACCGCGGCGATCGCGTCGGCGATGTCGTCGACCGCGGCGGCGATCGTGTCGCCGATGCCGCTCGTGACCTCGACCGTGTTCGTGAGTAGTTCACCGGTCACGGTGTAGCGCTCGAGCGCCGTCTGCTCGGCGAGGGCGTCGATCACCTCGGGTCCACGCGGGACGAGATCGCCCGTCGTCCCGTCGGCGAGCATCAGCTCCCATTCGAGACCCACCGAAGATCGTGCGGATGTCGCGAAGGGCACCGTCATGCGCACAGTTTGACACGCGGATGCCGCCGACCCGCGGATTCGCGGATCGCGACGCCATCCACCGTCATGCTCCGCGTCGTGTTCGAGACAGGCGCGGGAATCTGGCAGAATAGAGGGTCGGACGTGGTGCTCGACCCTCTATCCAGCACCATCGCCCTCCCTTTGAGCTTCCGCCGGGTGTGCACCCCACTCTCCAGGCGATCAGTTCGTCCCACTTCACACCATTCAGGAGAATCGTGGCTGTCAAGATCCGTCTCAAGCGCATGGGCAAGATCCGCGCGCCGTACTACCGCATCGTCGTCGCCGACTCGCGCACCAAGCGCGACGGTCGTGTCATCGAGGAGATCGGCAAGTACCACCCCACCGAGGAGCCCTCGTTCATCGAGGTCGACTCCGAGCGTGCCCAGTACTGGCTCGGCGTCGGCGCCCAGCCGACCGAGCAGGTCGCGGCGCTGCTCAAGCTCACGGGCGACTGGGGCAAGTTCAAGGGCGACAAGGACGCCGTCTCGACCGTGAAGGTCAAGGAGCCGAAGGCGCCGTTCGAGGCCGACTCGAGCCAGAAGGTCGTCATCAAGCCCAAGGCGGAGAAGAAGGCCGACGAGCCCGCGGCCGACGCTGACGCCGACGCCGCCACCGACGCAGAGTAATCGTGGTGCTGGCCGCTGCGCTCGAGCACGTCGTCAAGGGGATCGTGGATCACCCGGACGACGTGTCCATCCGCTCGTCGACGTCGCCTCGGGGCGACGTCCTCGAGGTCCACGTGCACCCGGATGACCGGGGGCGCGTGATCGGGCGCGGCGGCCGCACGGCGAAAGCCCTGCGCACGCTCATCACCGCACTCGCCGACGGCCGGCGTGTCCGCGTCGACGTCGCGGATGACTGACGTGGCTGCTGCGGACAAGCCTGCGTCGGCCCGGCCCCCGAAGACTCCGAAGGAGCAGCTGCGCGTCGGCCGACTCGTCAAGGCGCACGGACTCAAGGGTGCGCTGAAGCTCGAGCTGTACACGGACGATCCGGAGGGACGGTTCACGCCCGGCGCGTCCTTCACGCTCCAGGTCCCCGAGTCGTCCCCCTGGCACGGGAAGACGCTGACCGTCCGCGAGTTCCGCTGGATGAACAGCCACCCCGTCGCCTTCTTCCAGGGCGTCGACGACCGTTCCGCCGCCGAGGAGCTCGTCCGTGCCATCCTGTGGATCGACCAGGATGAGGCCGAGACGCCCGCCGAAGAAGACGCCTGGTACGACCACCAGCTGGTCGGACTCGACGTCATCCGCGACGGCGAGAAGGTCGGCCGCGTGGTGCGCGTCGACCACTTCCCCGCGCAGGACCTCCTGATCGTCCGGCTGCCGGGCGACGAAGAGGTGCTGGTCCCGTTCGTCAAGGCGATCGTCCCCGAGGTCGACGTCGCCGGCGGACGCGTGATCGTCACGCCGCCCCCGGGCCTGTTCGAGGAGCTCCCCGCGGAGGACGGCGACGACTCCGCCGCGGCCGAGGCTGCGGCATCCCGGGACGTCGAGGACGAGTCCCCGGAGGACTGACGTGCGCATCGACGTCGTCACGATCTTCCCCGCTTTCTTCGACGTCCTCGAGGTCTCGCTCCTGGGTCGTGCCCGCGGCACCGGCCTGCTGGATGTCCGCGTGCACGATCTGCGCGACTGGACCCACGATCGGCATCGCACGGTCGACGACACCCCCTACGGCGGCGGTGCCGGCATGGTGATGAAGCCCGAACCCTGGGGTGAGGCGCTCGACGAGATCGCGTCGGATGCCGCCACCGCCCCCGTCTTCATCTTCCCGTCGCCCGCAGGGGAGGTCTTCACGCAGGCGACCGCGCGGGAGTTCTCCGGGCGCGAGCACCTCGTCTTCGGGTGCGGTCGCTACGAGGGGATCGACGAGCGGGTGTTCGCGCACGCGGCGACCCTGGGCGACGTGCGCCTGGTGAGCCTCGGCGACTATGTCCTCAACGGGGGAGAGGTCGCCGCGATGGCGATGATCGAGGCCGTGGGGCGCCTGATCCCCGGGGTGGTCGGCAATCCCGACAGCCTCGTCGAGGAATCGCACGAGGACGGTCTCCTCGAATACCCGTCGTACACGAAGCCGGCATCGTGGCGCGGCATGAACGTGCCGCCCGTCCTGCTGAGCGGACACCACGGTGCGATCGCCGCCTGGCGACGCGAGCAGCAGGTCGAGCGCACGCGCGAGCGCCGTCCCGATCTGATGCCCGGAAGCGGCGACGCCGCATCATAGCCTGCGCGCCGCGGTTCCTCCGCCCGCGGACGAGGCCACTACTCTGGGAACCCCGGCCGCCGAACCTCGCAGGCGGCCGCGTGACGGAGGCGATGTGCAGACTTGGCCAGGCTCGAGCTATCCGCTCGGTGCGACTTTCGACGGCAGTGGGACCAACTTCGCGATCTTCAGTGAGGGCGCCGAGCGCATCGAGCTGTGTCTGTTCGGTGATCGGGGCAAGGAGACGCGCGTCGATCTGATCGACGTGGATGCGCACATCTGGCACGCCTACCTGCCGACGGTCGGCCCGGGACAGCGCTACGGCTACCGCGTGCACGGGGAGTACGACCCGAAGACCGGCAAGCGGTTCAACCCGAAGAAGCTGCTCCTCGATCCGTACGCGAAGGCCGTCGACGGCCAGGTGGACGGCAACCAGGCACTGTTCGGCTACGACTTCGGCGATCCGGACTCCAAGAACGACCTGGATTCCGCCGCGCACATGATGAAGGGCGTGGTGATCAACCCGTTCTTCGACTGGGCGGGTGACCGTCAGCCCAAGACGCCCTACGCGTCGTCGGTGATCTACGAGGCCCACGTCAAGGGACTCACGATGCTGCATCCCGGCGTTCCCGAAGAGCTCCGCGGCACGTACGGGGGCGTCGGGCATCCCGCGGTCATCGAGCATCTGAAGAAGCTCGGCGTCACCGCGATCGAGCTCATGCCCGTCCACCAGTTCGTGAACGACAGCACGCTGCAGGACAAGGGGCTGTCGAACTACTGGGGCTACAACACGATCGCGTTCTTCGCTCCGCAGAACACCTACTCGGCCACCGGTCAGCGCGGACAGCAGGTGCAGGAGTTCAAGGGCATGGTCCGCGCGCTGCATTCCGCGGGCATCGAGGTTATCCTCGACGTCGTGTACAACCACACCGCGGAGGGCAACCACCTCGGACCCACCTTGTCGATGCGCGGTATCGACAACGCCGCGTACTACCGTCTCGAGGACAAGGACCAGCGCTACTACACGGATTACACCGGGACCGGCAACAGCCTGAACGTCGGCAATCCGCACGCGCTGCAGCTCATCATGGACTCATTGCGCTACTGGGTCCTCGAGATGCACGTCGACGGCTTCCGGTTCGACCTGGCCGCCACCCTCGCGCGCGAGTTCTACGACGTGGATCGGCTCGCGACGTTCTTCGAACTCGTCCAGCAGGATCCGGTGGTCTCGCAGGTCAAGCTGATCGCCGAGCCCTGGGACATCGGCCCCGGCGGCTATCAGGTCGGCAACTTCCCCCCGCAGTGGACGGAGTGGAACGGCAAGTACCGCGACACCGTGCGCGACTTCTGGC
>CAYOQY010000048.1:0-18060 GCA_964406225.1 uncultured Microbacterium sp. | reverse complement strand
GATGGGCGTGCGGGCGGTAGTCGGACCCTGACGTGGCGAGGCTATCGCCGGGTTCGGGCTCGGGCCCTCGCCAGTTGGGTCTTGGCCAGTTTCGGGTGAGCGCGAGTGTGATCGTGACAGCGAGGACGAATGGTGGGATCATGCCGGCAATCGTGCTCGCTCCTGGACTACTCACCTCGATGCCCGGCTGAGTGAGCAGAGACTGTGCCACGACCTGGAACGCGAGGTGGAATCCGATCGGAGTCCACACGCTGCGTGCGACGAGGCGCAGGACGCCGAGGACGACGCCCATTGCGGGGAATATCGCACCGCGCTCTACCAGAACACCCCAGCCCTGTGTCGCAACCCAGAGAGTCATGCCCAGCAAGGCAAAAGGGACCGCCTGCAGGCCATGATCAGGCCGAATGAGAGGCCTCGCAGGCGAGATACGAACTCGTCGGTGCGAGTTAGGGGATCGGGGTGTGTGCGCGACCTGCTCAGTCAGAGTTCGAGGGCGTAGTAGAAGGCGCGCTCACCGGTGTCTGCATCTACGCCACGGAACCCATGCCGTTCGTAGAAGCGCTGGGCGTCGACGTCTGACTGGTCGACGTTGATCTCGATGGCTGACACGCCGGTGTCGATCGCATCGCTCAGGATCTGGTGGATGATCGCAGATCCGAGACCCTGACCGCGGTGTGACGGAGCGACGTAGAGCTCATCGAGTAGAGCGACGGGCCCGTCGTACCAGACGTTGGTTCGCAACGTGAGAAGAGCGACTCCCACTGCCGGCCCGCCGATCAGATACGCGATGGTGCTCGGTTCAGTGAGCATCCACGCGAGCCGTCCGGTGAGTGCGGCGACACCGGGCGATGCCGTGTCGAACTCCGTGTTGAAGTCGTGCAGCAGCCGAGCGACTTCCGCGGCATCCTCGGGGCCTGCCCTGTACGCACGGTCCGGGGAGTCGAGCTCGGACATCCGATCTAGTCCTTGTCCTCGGCGTCGTCGCCGTCTTCGTCTTCCAAAAGCGTGAGGAGCGCCTGGTCGAACGCCGCGTCGTCGGCGGTCGCCGTGAGCACCGGCTCGGCGGCGAGCGTGAGATCGATGAGCTCTCGCAGCAGTCCGCCGACCGTTGTCGACCGCAGGAGGCGCAACTGGTCGATCTGGCCGAGCGGGGCGATGGCCGCGAGCTGCCAGCTGGATTCGAGGGGATCGTCGGACAGCTCGATGTTGGGGTCCCACTGCACTTCGGTGTACTCCGCGGCCCGCGAGAGCACGCGTCGCACGATGTGCTCGGCCTCGGTGCGCAACGGGGTCAGCGCGTCGTCCCACGTGAGAGCGGGCAGCTCCCGCACCGTCGCGGTGGGGTAGGGCTCGTCATCGCTCCACTGCGTGACCTCCACTCGGGTGCCGCCCACGGCGATCAGGTGGATGTCGCGTTCGCCCGCCATCACGTTCGTGATCCGCGCCATCGTGCCGATCTCGAACCGCTGGTCGCCGCCGCCCGCCTCACTGCCGCGTTCGATCAGCACGACGCCGAACTGCGGGTCTTCCTCGTCGAGCAGGCGGCCGAGCATGACGAGGTAGCGCTCTTCGAAGATCCGCAGCGCCAGCGGCGTGTGCGGGAAGAGCACCGTTCCGAGCGGGAACATCGCGACGTCCGGCATGACTCCAGTCAACCAGCGATCGGGCGCGGTGGGTCGGGAATGCGCGACGGCCGCGAATCTAAACTGGCCGGGTGACCTCTTTCACGTCCGCGCTCGCCGCCGGCCCGATCGTCCTCGACGGCGGTCTCGGCACGCTCCTCGAATCCCACGGGCACGACCTGTCGTCCTCGCTGTGGTCCGCCCGGCTCCTGCTCGAAGACCCGGCGGCGATCCGCCGCGCGCACGCGGAGTTCTACCGCGCGGGAGCTCGCGTCGCGATCAGCTCCTCGTATCAGGTGAGCTACGGCGCGTTGGATGCCGTGGGCCTGACCCGCGGAGAGGTCGACGCGCTGCTGAGGCGGAGCGTGCAGATCGCCCGCGAGGCGCGCGAATGGGCGGGTCTGTCGGAGGACGAGGCATGGGTGGCGGCATCCGTCGGTCCGTACGGTGCCTCACGCGCCGACGGCAGCGAGTACACGGGCGCGTACGACCTCGGCCTGGACGCGCTGCGGGAGTGGCATCGTCCCCGCCTGCACGCGCTCGCGGCGGCCGCGCCCGACGCGATCGCGGTGGAGACCGTGCCGTCCCTTGTGGAGCTCGAAGCGATCTGCCGCGAAGTCGACGGGATCGGCATCCCGACCTGGCTGAGCGTCACCGTCGCCGACGGCGCGCTGCGGTCCGGCGACGCGATCGCCGACGCGTTCGAGCTCGCGCGCTCCGTTCCCGACGTCGTGGCGGTCGGTGTGAACTGCTGCGACGCCGCCGATGTCGGGCCGGCGCTGACGCTCCTCGCCGACGGGTACGGCGTCGTCTACCCGAACAGCGGCGAGCGCTGGAACGCGGAATCACGCGAATGGTCGGGCGCGGCATCCGTGATCGCCGCCTCGGTCGGGGAGTGGATCTCGGAGGGTGCGCGTCTGGTGGGCGGATGCTGCCGCGTCGGCCCCGACGAGATCCGCGCCATCGCGCGCGAAGTCGCCGCGTGTTCGCCCCAGACGGATCCAGCAGGCGCGCGTCGCGCGTAGCGTGGAAGACCACCCACCCCGGAGGTTCTCATGTCGCGCATTCTGATCATCGGCGGCCACGGAAAGATCGCCCTTCTGCTCGCGCCGCTCCTGGTCGCGCGCGGTGACGACGTGACCTCCGTCATCCGCAATCCCGCGCACGCCGCCGATGTGGAGGCGACCGGGGCGGCCGCGCTGGTCGCCGACGTCGAGAAGCTCACGGTGGACGAGCTGGCCTCGCTCCTGTCGGGGCAGGACGCGGTGGTCTGGTCGGCCGGTGCCGGCGGAGGGAACGCCGCTCGCACGTATGCCGTCGACCGCGACGCGGCGATCCGCTCGATGGACGCGTCCGCCGTAGCGGGCGTGGACCGGTACGTGATGGTGTCGTACTTCGGCGCGGCACGCGACCACGGCGTGCCGGCAGAGAATCCGTTCTTCGCCTACGCCGAGGCCAAGGCGGCCGCCGACGAGCATCTGCGCGCATCCGGACTGGCGTGGACGATCCTCGCCCCGAGCTCGCTCACGACGGACGCTCCGACCGGGCGGATCGACGTCGACGCTGACGAGTCGGGGTCGGTGAGCCGGGCGGATGTCGCGGCCGTCATCGCCGCAGCGCTGTCGGAGGACCGCACGATCGGCCGGACCATCCGCTTCAACGCGGGGGATCAGCCCATCGTCGAGGCGATCGGGTGACCGATCCCGAGACCGATCGGGACGAGGGCGAACTCCGAGAGCTGCTCGAGGACCGCGCACGCGACGTGCGGGCGCGGCTTGCGCTCATCGACGAGCGCCTCGATCGGATCCGGGCGGAGCGCAGCGGGGCGAACGACGACGACGAGCACGATCCCGAGGGCGAGACGCTGTCGACGGAATGGTCGCGTGCCGCGGGGCAACGCGCGGATGCACTGCAGGAGATGGCATTGCTGGATGCCGCGCGGGCGCGCCTCTCGGACGGCACGTACGGATTCTGCGCGCAGTGCGGGCGGCCCATCCGCGTCGAGCGTCTGCGGCTGCATCCGTCGGCCACGCACTGTGTGCCGTGCGCGGAGCGGCGCTGACCGGACGTGTCCGCCGTGCGCGTGCGCTCCGTCAGGTCACCCGGAGGAATCGGGGCCCGTCGTACGCGTCGGTCCGGACGTTCTCGTCCCACATCGCGCGCGGCCGCACCCAGAGTCCGTGCTCACCGTAGAGGGCGCGGTACACCACGAGTTCCTCCTCGGTCTCACTGTGTCGGGCCGTCCCGATCACCTCGTACTCCCCGCCCTTGTAGTGGCGGTAGCGGCCGGGCTCGATGTCGCTCATGCACCGAGGGTAGTTCGCGGTGGGACGCTGTGCCCGTCGTACCCTGGATCGGTGTCCACGGTCCTCAACGTCTCGGCGTACCTCTTCACGCGCATCGAAGATCCGCAGGAACTCCGACCGACCCTGAGGGAGCGTGCCGTCGCCGCCGGGCTCCGCGGCACGATCCTCCTCGCGGAGGAGGGGATCAACCTGTTCCTCGCCGGCGATGCGGACGCCGTGCGCGGCTTCCTCGACGCGTTGCGCACCGACGAGCGGTTCGCGGCGCTCACGGCGAAGGAGAGCTGGTCGCACACGCAGCCGTTCGGCAGGATGCTCGTCAAGGTCAAGCGCGAGATCATCCGCATGGACCGTCCGACCATCAGACCCGAGAGCGGCCGCGCACCTGCCGTCGAGCCCGCGACGCTGCGTCGCTGGCTCGAGCAGGGCGCCGACGACGACGGGCGTGAAGTCGTACTGCTCGACACCCGCAACGCCTTCGAGGTCGACTACGGCGCGTTCGAGGGCGCACTCGACTGGCGTCTGGAGCGCTTCACGCAGTTTCCGTATGCCGCCGAGCGTCACCGCGATCAGCTGCGGGGCAAGACGGTGGTGAGCTACTGCACGGGCGGCATCCGCTGCGAGAAGGCGGCACTGCATCTGCGTGAGGAGGGCATCGACGCATTCCAGCTGGACGGCGGGATCCTGGGCTATTTCGAGGAGGCGGGATCCGCGCACTGGACGGGCGAGTGCTTCGTGTTCGACGGGCGGGAGGCCCTCAGCGCCGACCTCGCCCCCCGCGCCGCCGGCTGAGCCGGTCTCTCCTGGTGCGACAGGATGCGACCGGCTGAGAACCTGCCGACAGCCACCCCACACATCCTCTGAACGATATATCGTTATATATCGTCGAGCTCATCGGGGGCGTCGGCGCAGAGGAGGTCATCATGAGCGGTTCGAACATGGGCGATTGGTTCAGCGGCGGCGGAATGGGCAGCGGCATGGGCAGCAGCCGCGGACGTGGCGGATCCCAGGGCTGGCCGATGGGCGGCGTCTGGGAGGCGATGGAGCAGCTGCGCTCGCAGTTCGAGCAGAAGGTCGGACCGCGGATGGGACGCGGCGATGTGCGTTCCGCCGTCATCGCCCTGCTCGCGGAGGCCCCGATGCACGGCTACCAGATCATCCGCGAGATCGAGGATCGCAGCGGCGGCGCATGGAAGCCCAGCCCGGGCTCGGTCTACCCCACGCTGCAGCTGCTCGTCGATGAAGGCCTCATCACGGCGGAGGAGTCGGGCGGACGCAAGACGTACTCGCTCACCCCGGAGGGCCGCGAGGTGGCTGGCGTCGAGACCGATCGCTCCGCCCCGTGGGAGTCGATGGGCGCGCGTGACACCTCGCGCATGAGTGCGCTGCCGAAAGCGGGCATCGACCTCGCGCAGGCCGTCGCGCAGGTCGGACGCTCGGGGAGCGCAGAGCAGGTGAAGGAGGCCGTCGCCGTCCTCGACGAGGCGCGCCGTAAGATCTTCACCATCCTCGCTCAGGACTGACGCCCGCACCGAAGAACGACGAGGTGCCCGCGGCACGTCGGCGTCAAGGAGATCCGATGTCCGACGTTCGTAGCATGCGCGCGCGCTATCGCAAGATCACGCGCTTCGCGGCGCGCTACCTCGTGCAGGCGTGGTGGTACGAGCTGTTCCTGCCACGCCTGGGACTCTCGCGCATCTCGGCGCGCAATCGCGCCGAGCGCCTGCAGCGCATCGCGCAGCACTTCCATCGGCTCGCGGTGGAACTCGGCGGCCTCATGATCAAGGTCGGCCAGTTCATGTCGTCGCGCCTCGACGTGCTGCCGCCCGAGATCACGAAAGAGCTCGAGGGTCTGCAGGACGAGGTGCCGCCGGTGCCGTTCCCCGCGATCCGTGAACTCGCGGAGGCCGAGCTCGGGGTGCCGCTCGACCGGGCGTTCACCTTCGTCGATCCGACTCCGCTGGCAGCGGCATCCCTCGGTCAAGCCCATCGGGCGCGACTGGCGGATGCCGATGCGGACGAGACCGGGCTGCGCGATGTGGTCGTCAAGATCCAGCGCCCGGGCATCGACCAGATCGTGGACGTCGATCTGCGGGCTCTGCGGCGCGTGGCCGTGTGGCTCAGCAAAGTGCGGCTCGTCTCGGATCGGGTCGACATGCCCGCTCTCGTCGAGGAGTTCGCGTACACGAGCCTCGAGGAGATCGACTACCTGCACGAGGCGGTCTCGGCGGAGCGCTTCGCCGAGGACTTCGCGGGGGATGCCCGGATGAGCGTCCCCGAGGTCGTCTGGGAGCGCACCACTCGACGGGTGCTCACGCTGCAGGACGTGACGGCGATCAAGATCACGGATCTCGACGGGCTGCGTGCCGCCGGCATCGATCCGCACGACGTCGCGATCGACTTCGCGTCGGTCATGTTCGACCAGCTCTTCCGCAACGGCTTCTTCCACGCCGACCCGCACCCCGGCAACATCTTCGTGACGCCGTACCCGGAACCGTCGCCCGACGGCCGGACGTGGAGATTCACGTTCATCGACTTCGGCATGATGGGCGAGGTCCCCGCGACGCTCCGGCGCGGTCTGCGTCAGCTTCTCATCGCGGCGGCATCCCGCGACGGCAAGGGGATGGTCGACGGCATCCGCGATGTGGGCGTCCTGCTGCCCACGGCCGACACCGTCGAACTCGAGCGGGCGATGACGAAGCTCTTCGCGCGCTTCGGCGGCATGGGCTTCGCCGAGCTCGCGGAAGTGGACCCCCGTGAGTTCCGTGCGTTCGCGATCGAGTTCGGCGACGTCGTGCGCTCGCTGCCGTTCCAGCTGCCGGAGAACTTCCTGCTGATCGTGCGCGCGATGTCGCTGACATCGGGGATGTGCAGTTCGCTGGACCCGGCCTTCAACATCTGGGATGCCGTGGAGCCCTACTCCGCCGAGTTGATCCGCCAGGAGGGCGGCAACGTCGTGCAGGACTTCGCCAAGAAGGCGGTCACCCTCGCCGGCACGGCCGCCCGGTTGCCGCAGCGCCTCGACGACCTCTCCACGCGCCTGGAGGAGGGTCGGCTCACGGTGCAGAACCCCCGGGTCGAGCGTCGGCTGCGCAGTCTGGAACGCACGACCCGGCGTGTGATCTCCGCCGTGATCTTCGCCGCGCTCTTCATCGGCGGGATCATCCTGCGGGCGGACGACGCCGTGCTGGGCACGGTCGTGCTCGTCGCATCCGTCGTTCCGCTCGGCCACGCGCTGCTCGCCGGCTGGTTCTCCCGCCGCGTGCCCTGACGGCAACCGTCGTCGGCGTCGGATGCCGTCAGTCGCGCAGGCCGATCCGATCGGGGATCTCGAACGGCAGGTGCGGGAGCCAGGACGACGGGTCGGGCCATGCCCTCGACGACGGCAGGTTTCCGAGGAGGCGGCGGAGGGCGGCATCCCGTGCGTTCACGGGTGCGGGAGAGGCGAGGATGCGCTGCGGAGCGCGGTGCCCGAGCGCGCCGCACCACCAATGGCGCCACGTGTCCGGCGCCGCCTCGGGCTCGAGGACGATGTAGTAGTCGGGCATGAGCGCCGCGCCCGCGGTGAAGCTCGCGAGCGCGGTGTCGACCTCGATCTCGAGGGCGCCGAGCGTGGAGCGCTCCTCGAAGAGCTCCACCCACGCCGCGGCGACGTGCTCGAGGGGATCCGCGTCGTGCACGACCCAGGGGGTGCCGGAGGCGGCGATCCGCCGGGTGGCGAGAGCAGGTTCGGTGTCGCGGAGAGCGAGCACCTCGACCCCGCGGATGCCGTCGAGGGTGGCCAGGGCTTCTTCGGACTGATCGCCGACGATCGCGACGATGGTCCCGGTGTTCATCGTGTGCGCCATGTTCCATCGTACGGCGCACACAGCCGGGACCGGCGGATCCCGGGCCGGGTCACTCGCGGAGCGCGGTGGCCCCGCAGCCCGAGATCAGTACCAGCCGACGGACTGCGAGTGGCCCCATGCGCCGCACGGCGATCCGTAGCGGCCGCTGATGTAGCCCAGACCCCACGAGATCTGCGTGGCGGCGTTCGTCTGCCAGTCGGCACCGGCCGTGGCCATCTTGCTGCCCGGGAGCGCCTGCGGGATGCCGAACGCCCCGCTGGAGGCGTTGTAGGCCTGGGAGTTCCAGCCCGACTCCTTGTTCCAGAGAGAGACGAGGCAGTTGAACTGGTCGTCGCCCCAGCCGTAGCCGCCGATCATGCCGCGCGCGATCGCCTGCGCCTCGCCCGCGCTCGTGCCGGGACCGGCGAAGACGGGGGCGCTGCTGCCGACGGACGGGCCGGAGCTCTTCGCGGCAGAAGCCGCGGCCTCCGCGGCGGCAGCTGCGGCCGCGGCCTCGGCTTCGGCCTTCGCCTTCGCGGCGGCCTCCTGCTCGGCCTTCAGCGCGATCGCGGCGTCGAGGCTTCCGCGCAGGCTGTTGACGTCCACCTCGACGGCGGCGACCTGCTCGGTCACCTCGTCGACGAACGCCGGGACGAGTTCGGCGGGCAGCCGGTCGGCCAGCTCGAGCCGATCCACAGCACTCTCGAGCTCGTCGGTGTCGACCGTGGTGTCCGGCACGCCCACGTCGAGCCCCGACGCCGCGATGTCGGCGGCGACGGTCTCGGCGGCGGTCAGCGCTTCGGTCGCGGCCTCGAGTGCGGCGTCCGTCTCGGACGCGGTCGCGTCGTCGGCCGGATCGGCGACCACGGAGGGCAGGGGAGTCGAGTACGACGCGAGCGCGAAGCCCTCGGAGGCGGCGGCGGCCTGGGCCGGTGCCCCGGGAACGGTCACGGCCGCACCGGCGGCGGCGACCAGACCGAAGGCGAGACCAGCCGCGATGATCGCGGGACGTCGACGGGAGCGACGTTCGGCGGCGCGGCGGTTGCGGCGGGCGGGGGCGATCGTGGAGGACGTGCTCGTGTTCGTGCGCATGAAAACCGGTTCCGTATGGGGGATCAGCGCCGTCGGGACAGGCGCAGCGCATCCGCGGAACGGACACAGGGTTCTTCGAGTGTCCCGGGGCCACCTGGGCGTTACCTGAGCGTTACATGGGAGCGCCGGCCGGAAAAGGCCAGATCAGAGGCTCGGCGAAACGACGAACGGATGCCGCGACCAGGGGTCGGCGGCATCCGTCGTGGTCTGTCGGGGCGAGCGGACCCGCCCCGACAAGCGAGAGATCAGAGGGGGCGGATGTTCGCAGCCTGCATGCCCTTGGGGCCACGCTCGGCGTCGAATTCGACCTTCTGGTTCTCGGTGAGCTCCTTGTAGCCGCTCGCGGCGATCGCGGTGTAGTGCGCGAACAGGTCGGCTCCACCGTCGTCGGGGGCGATGAATCCAAAGCCCTTCTCGGAGTTGAACCATTTCACGGTGCCAGTGGCCATCGTGTCATTCCTTTTACTTTTCGGGCCGCGTGAGCGACCAGGGGTTCCGCGCCGCAGTGTGCGGAGCGGACGATTGAGGCGCGGGGGACCCGCGGGGGTGGGGGCGACGTGCGTGGCGGATGCCGCGACGGCGGCGCGCGCGAGATCGGCCGTGGCGTGCACGCCGAGGTTTTCGCCGCGGGCGCCGTGGGCTTCGTGCCCGAGCGCGGTCAGCGAGACGAAGCCGGCGTACTCTCCGGCCGACGTGGCCACGAAGACGTGGTCGTCGGCGGAGCGCCACTGCAAGGCGTGTCGTGCTGCGGGGGTGGGGATGGTGACGGAGGTCAAAAGAACTTTCAGAGGATGCGCGACGGCGGCCGTGGATCGGATTCGATCGATCGTGGGGCGACGCTCATGCGCGGAGTCGAGGGGAGAACGTCTCGGAGACGATCCGGGCGTCGTGTTGTCAGTGGTCCAAGCTCTGCATCTGTGCGGAGTGGGTGACGACGCAAGACCCGAGTGGGTGATCACCACACTAGCAGGCCGGGCTGTGAGGGGCCTGCGCGCCTCAGGGACGGACGCGGACGCGGCGCCCCTCGAAGCCGACGACATCGTCGATCTGCAGCTGGCGGCCGCGACGGCGATCGACCTCGCCGTTGACCGTGACGAAGCCGTCGATGATCGCTTCCTTCACGTCTCCACCGGAGTCGAGAAGCCCCGCGAACTTCAGGAACTGTCCCAGGCGGATCATGTCGCCGCCGATGGAGACGTCGTCGATCGGAGTCGGATTCGCCACCCGGGAATGCTAGCCGACGAGGCCGCGCGCCTGGTCGGTTTCCGCGACCCGGCGTAGCATCACGGCATGAGCAGGATCTTCGGGATGAGCTTCGCGTCGGTGTACCCGCTGTACATCGCGAAGGTGGAGCGCAAAGGGCGCACGAAGGCGGAGCTCGACGAAGTGATCGAATGGCTCACCGGATTCGACGACGCGGACCTGGCCCGCCACCTCGACGCGGGGACGACGTTCGAGGAGTTCTTCGCGGATGCCCGTCTGAATCCGCACGCCGAGCTGATCACCGGCACCGTGTGCGGCGTCCGCGTGCAGGAAGTGGAAGACCCTCTGATGCAGAAGATCCGCTACCTCGACCTTCTGGTGGACGAACTCGCCCGCGGGAAGGCGATGGCAAAGATCCTCAGAGCGCCGCAGCCCGCCTGATCCTGCGACGCCCACCCTCACCCCGCCGCGGACCCCTCATCCCGCCGCGCGCTCGCGCTCGATGAGCCGGAGGAGGGTCGGTAGGCCGCGGGACGTCGCGGGACCACCGCTCAGCCGCTCGGCGACCGGGGTCGCGTTGCTTTCGGCATCCCGTTCGTTCGTCGTGACGATCCACCCGGGGCCGACCTCCACGATCCGGCACCGGCGATGCGCGGCCGTGCGCGAGCTCTCCGCGTCTTCCACATCGATGATTCCGCCGTGGTGCAGGGTCAGTTCGCATCGTTGCGCATCGTTGCGCGCGGCGTGTCGGCCGACGATGTTGACGACCTCGAGCCACGGCATCCAGAAGCCGTCCCGTTCGGCACCGGAGCGCACGGCGAGCGCGTGCAGGGCATCCGCGACGACCCCGTCCGCGTCGGTCGAGGAGAAGAGCACGGTGCCGTTGCTCCGGAACGTCCGCACGTCGTGTGCCCCCGTGAGCAGGAAGGAGGCGACGACGTCGTCCGTCGAGGGATGGCCGCGTTGACCCTGGTTGACGTTGCGGAGGAAGGCGACGCACTGCACACCCGGATCGTACGACGCTCCGCCGACGCGGCGGGGTGGCTCTTGTAGCGTGAGGGACGACACGAAGGAGGGAGACGGCAATGGCTTCGCTTCCGGTCATCGTCGTGCGGCCCGACACGGACGCCTGGCGCCGACTCCGCCGTGCGCAGGAGTCGGCCGGCGACGGTGCCGCCTTCGTCCTGCCGGATGAGGTCGGCGCGGCACTCGGGCTTCCGTCGGGCTCCGTGGGCGTCGGGCAGGTGTTCAGCAGATACATCGGAGAGACCGAGAAGAACCTCGCGAGGTTGCTCGCGGATGCCGAGCAGCGCCGCGTCCTGGTTCTCTTCGACGAGGCGGACGCCCTGTTCGGCACGCGCGGCGCGGGTTCCGCCGATCGGGCCGCCGACATGCGGGGTTGGTACCCGTTGACGGGCATCGACCTCGCTCAGGCGGTGCCGCGCATCGTGCGCCGCAATCGGAGCCACCTGCGCGCTCAGCGCATCCCGGACCGCGACTGACGGGATGCTTCCGACTTCTGCACCGCGACGCGCACGCTTGCACACTTCCGCTCGACGGACGCGCGCCGTAGGTTCGACGCATGCCCGACCGTGCCGTGCCGAATCTGCCCTCGCGTGACTTCGACGTCACCGTCGCCTTCTACGGCGCCTTCGGGTTCACGGAGGTCTACCGCGACGGCGGATGGCTCATCATCCGCCGCGAGGGGATCGAGCTGGAGTACTTCCTCGCTCCCGAGCACGATCCGTACTCGAGCTGGTTCATGGCGAGCGTGCGCGTGCGGGATCTGGACGGGCTGTACGAGGCGGTCCGTGCCAGCGGTGTCCCCGAGCGCACCACCGGCATCCCCCGGCTCGTGGCGGCGGCGCTGCAGGAGTGGGGTCAGCGGGCCGGCTACCTCATCGACCCCGACGGAACCCAGCTGCACCTGATCGAAGAGGTCTCCTGACCGTCCGGAGCCGGCGTGCCAGGGGGATGGCATCATGGCGGTCATGAAGGCTGCGCTCGTCCTCGCCACGCAGCAGTTCGAGAAGCACCCCGCCTTCGATGACCCCGAGATCGACATCGTCTTCCTCGTCGAGTCGGATGCCGCCTTCCGCCGGCGTCCGTACCACGCGCACAAGATCGTCCTGCTGCTGTCGGCGATGCGGCACACCGCCGAGCGGCTCGAACGCGCAGGCACAGCAGTGGATCGCGTGCCGCTCGACGGTGACGCGGGATTCCTCGACGGCCTCCGGCGACTCGTCCGTCGTCACCACGTCGACGCGCTCGCGTGGATGAGCGCCACGGATCGCGGCATCGATCGACGGCTGCTCCGGTTCTGCGAGCAGGAGGCGCTGCGTACCCGGGTGTACCCCGACGGGCTGTTCCTCACGCCCTCGCGCGACGTCGACGAGTGGTTCGCGGGACACACGAGCGCGCGCATGGAGGACTTCTACCGGTGGCAGCGTCGCCGGACCGGCATCCTGATGGACGGTTCCCAACCCGCCGGACGGAGGTGGAACTTCGACGCCGACAACCGGGAGCCGCTCCCGAAGGGCGGCATCGACGTGCCGCCGCCGCCGGTGCCTGAACCCGACGAGATCACGCGGCAGGTGATCGCGGAGGCCGCCGCACGCTTTCCCGACGCGCCGGGGGACCCGGCCGGATTCTGGCTGCCGGTCACTCCCGAGGCGGCCCGGGCGTGGCTCGACGACTTCGTCTCGCGACGGCTCGCCCTCTTCGGCCGCTACGAGGACGCCATGTCCGCCGACGAGCCGTTCCTCTTCCACTCGCTCATCAGCCCCCTGCTGAACATCGGCCTCCTCACGGTGGACGAGGTGGTGGATGCCGCGCTCGGCGCGCGGGAGGACGTGCCGCTCGCCGCGCTGGAGGGCTTCCTCCGCCAGGTGATCGGCTGGCGGGAGTACATGCGCGGCGCGTACCGCGCGATGCCCGCGCTGATCGACGCGAACCACTTCGGGCTGAACAGGCGCCTCGAATCGTGGTGGTACACCGGGCGCGGCATCCCGGACGACCTGCCCGTCCCGGTCCGGACCGTGCTCTCGCGCGTGCACCGCTGGGGCTACGCGCACCACATCGAGCGGCTCATGGTGCTCGGCAACTGGTTCCTGCTGCAGGGGTACGACCCGCGCGAGGTGTACGACTGGTACTGCGCGCTGTTCGTCGACGCGTACGAGTGGGTCATGGTCCCCAACGTCCAGGGCATGAGCCAGTTCGCGGACGGCGGCCGCGTCGCCACGAAGCCGTACATCTCGGGCGGCGCGTACCTGCAGAAGATGGGCTCATGGTGGGGGAGTGCCGCCGACGCGCGCGACTCGGAGTTCACGAGCGCGTACTGGCGCTTCCTCGAGCAGCACGAGGACGCGCTCGCGGGCAATCCGCGGCTGGCGCTGCCGCTCGCCCAGATGCGCAAGCGGCGCGCGTCGGCCGAATCGGCGTAGCCTGAATCCGTGCTCCTCGACCCGCGCTCCGAACTCGCGAGGGCGCAACTGGCCGGGCTGGCCGCGGACGCCGACGCCGGCCGCGGAGGGCGCGTCTTCGACGCGTTCCGCAATCAGCCGACGGCGCCCGATTCCCGTCGGGCGGCCGTCCTCATGCTGTTCGGCGTCCTCGACGGGATCCGCAGCGATCACGATGCGCGGACGGGTGCGGTCTCCCGCGACCTCGATGTGCTTCTGCTGCAGCGGGCGATGACGCTGCGTGCGAATCCCGGTCAGGTCGCGTTCCCCGGCGGGCGCGTGGATCCCGACGACGACGGCATCGTCGCGGCGGCGCTGCGTGAGGCGGAGGAGGAGACCGGCCTCGATCCCGACGGCGTCGAGGTCCTCGGGACCTTGGAGACCGTACCGCTGGCCTTCACCCGCCACGTCGTGACTCCCGTGCTCGGGTGGTGGCGTCGCCCCTCGCCGGTCCGGGTCGTGGACGAAGCGGAATCCGCCGACGTCTTCCGTGCCCCGGTCGCCGACCTGCTGGACCCCGACCGTCGCGGGGTGACGGTCATCCGCCGCGGCGGACAGGAGTGGCGCGGACCCGGCTTCCTCGTGCCGCGCCTGTCTGAGGGAGGGGACGGCGAGCGCGAGCATCTCGTGTGGGGATTCACCGCGATGCTCCTGGACGGACTGTTCGACCGACTCGGCTGGACCGAGCCGTGGGACCGGACGAGGGAGCTTCCGCTCAGCCTGCCCGACGAGGTCTCGCGATCGGCGTGAGGACCCCCCTGACCTCCGGGATGCGGGACGCCTACCATGAGAGTGAGCCGTCGCGTCAGGTGAGGAGGACCGCATGATCCAGGTCCGTGTCGCCGGAGTCGCGCTCGACCCGACGGGTCAGCACGTCATCCTCCTGAAGCCGATCGACGAGCTGCCGGGGGAGGGTCTCATCCTCCCGATCTGGATCGGCGCGCAGGAGGCGACGTCGATCCTCGTCGCCGTGGAGGGCGCCGAAGTCCCCCGGCCGCTCGCGCACGATCTGATGCGTTCGCTTCTGGAGGCCCTGGACGCGAGTGCGCGCGGCGTCGCCGTGAGCCGCATCGAGGAGGGGACGTTCTACGCCGAGATCACCCTGGACGGCCCCGCCGGTGAGCGCACGGTCGACGCGCGCCCCTCGGACGCCGTCGCCCTCGCATCGCGGGTGGGTGCCCCCGTCTGGGTGGCCGAGGAGGTCATGGACGACGCGGGCGTGCCCGACTCCGTCACCGACGCGGACTCCGAGGCGGCGACCGAGGAGCGTCTCGACGAGTTCAAGAGGTTCCTCGACGACGTCGACCCGGACGACTTCCGCGGCTGACGATCACGCCGCGCGACGGACCGTGTCGGCGACCTGTGCGATGTCACCGCGCCAGGGCGCCCCGTGTCCCGGGAGCACCCACTCGGCATCCAGCCCGGTCAGTCTTCCGAGCGAGTCGAGTGCGACGTCCGGCTCGTCCGTGAACGGCGCGGGCTGGAGGCCCTCGCCACCGGTCAGGACGTGCCGTGTCGTCAGGGCGTCGCCGACGAAGACCGCGCGCACCGAAGGCACGTGGATCGCGATGCTGCCGGGGGAGTGTCCCGGCATGCCGATCACGACCGGCGAACCGGGCAGCGGCAGCACGTCGCCGTCGCCGACTTCGATGACCTCGCTGAGGTGGTGCGTCCGCAGACCGTTCTTCCGCAGCGCGTAGGCGAAGAAGCGCGCGGTCGCCCCCCACCGCATCGGACCCATCGCGAGCTTCGGCTTGTCGCCGCCCTTCGCGCGATCCGCGTCGGCGGCGTGCACGTAGACGGGCACGCCGTGCTCCTTGCGCAGTCGCTCGGCGAAGCCGAGGTGGTCGCTGTCGCCGTGCGTGAGGACGACGCCCTTGATGTCGTCGAGCGATCTGCCCATCGCGGCGAGCTCCTTCCATCGCTGATCGTGAACGGAGACCGCCCATGCCCACGCCGGATCGCACATCACTCGCCGAAATCGTCGACGCCGGCCGCGGCATCCTCGAGGAGGGGGGCCCGGCCAGGCTGACCATGCAGGCCGTAGCCGCACGCGTCGGGGTGCGGGCGCCGTCGCTGTACAAGCGCGTGCGCGATCGCGACGCGCTCCTGACGCTTGTCGCCCAGGCGAGCGCGCAGGACCTGGCGACCCGGCTCGAAGCGTCCGACGGATCGTTGAGTGCGCTCGCGCACATCTATCGTGCGTTCGCGCAGCAGCGGCCCGAGGGATTCCGTCTCATGTTCACGGTCGACGGCGCCGCCGAGTCAATGGCGCGCGCCAGCGTGCCGATCCTGAGCGCGACGCGCGAGATCGTCGGGCCGGATGCCGCGCTCGACGCCGCGCGACTGGTCACGGCGTGGGCGACCGGGTTCGTGAACATGGAGCTCTCGGGGTCGTTCCGTTTCGACGGCGACCTCGACCAGGCGTTCGAATACGGGCTCGAACGCCTGGTCGCGGGGTTGCGCGCGGGCTAGCTCAGCGGAGAGCCGTGTTGCCCTTGTACTTCCAGGAGATCTGGCCCTTCGCCTTGCCCTTGCTCGTGCCGTTCACCGCCGAGGTCGTCTCGGCGAAGACGAGCGTCGCGTGGGCCGCGGCATCCGCCATCTGCGCGAATCCGGGACCGTCGACGTTGTCCACCGTGTCGCACGCGGAGTGGTAGCAGGGGTCGTATGCGACTCCCGCCGTGCCGCCGAAGTCCTCCGCCTGTTCCGGCGTCTTGATGCCCTCCGCGCCGGAGAACAACCCACCGGCGGGGATGCCGGCGGTGATGAACGCGAAGTAGTCGCTGCGTCCGTCGAACTCGGTCGGCTCGAACGGCAGCTTCTGCGAGGTGAAGTAGTCCTCGAAGACGTCCTCCACGATGTCCGAGCCGTTGGGTCCGGCGGCTCCGAAGGCGTCGCCGTCCCCGTCGTAGACGAACGTGACCGGGTTGGGCGATCCCAGCATGTCGAAGTTGAGGTTCACGGCGATCTGCTTGATCTGCGCCTTCGACAGCTGCGACACGTAGAAGTCCGAGCCGATCAGACCGTCTTCCTCGCCGCCCCAGAACGCGAACCGGACGTGGTTGCGCGGCTCGATGTCCAGCGCCTTCATCTGCAGCGCGATCTCCAGGAGCGCGGCCGTCCCCGTGCCGTTGTCGTTGATGCCGGGACCCTCGGGCACCGAGTCCAGGTGCGCACCCACCAGTACGGTGCGATCCACGCGGCCGCCGGGGGAGTCGGCGATCAGATTCTCGGTCTCGACGGTCTGGACTTCGGACACGATCTTCACCTGCATCACGACGCCGGGGAGGCCGGCCGCCTCGGCGCCGAGCGTGAACTCCGTGCCGACCACGGGGATCGTGACTCCGGTGGAGATCAGTGACCCGAACACCGTCTCGAAGCGCTCCGGGTTCGGGAAGTCGTTTCCCTGGTTGAAGATGATCACGGCCGATGCGCCGGCCGCCTCGGCATTGAGCGCCTTCACCCGGAAGTCGCACGTGCCGCGCTGGATCAGTGCGATGTGACCCGCCGGGAAGCCGGCGAAGTCGGCCGCGTCGCATCCGCTCGTGGATGCGCGGTCGCCGTTGCTCGGGTCGAGGTTGATGTCGACGGCGGTCACCGGTGCCGTGACGTCGCCGTCCACGGAGAACTCCATGGGGTAGAAGTTGTCGATCAGCGCAAAGGACTCGGGATCGGGCGTGACCCTGGAGAGGATCGAGCCGTCGTACGAGAGCAGCTCGTAGGTGAAGGGCTGCCGCGCCGTCGTGTAGCCGGCCGCGGTGAGCAGGTCGTCGACATAGTCCACGGATGCCGCGTACCCCGGCGTGCCGGCCGCGCGGGTGCCGCCGTTGGCATCTGCGATGGCCTGAAGGGCCTCGAGGTGTGTCTCCAGGCCTTCTTGCGTGATCGCGGCCCTCAGTTCGGTCGTGTCGACCGGGATCGCTGCGGTGGCGGGAACGACGGCGAGCGTGAGGCTCACGCACACGATCGCGGTGGTGGCGAGCGCGCCTGCTCGGGTGATGCGACGGTTCACAGTTGTCTCCTCTGCGGAGGCCCCCAAGCCTCGGGATGAATCATCCCCATCGAGAGTGAACTTAGCGCGCGCCGTCGTTCGCGCGGAAGCCTGGACCCCGATCGGAATGATGCGGGCCGTCGCGGTGTTCTGATACTCTGAAATGTCACTCGTGGCGCTCTATTGACGTGCGCGCGTGACACTCACGATCACACCCACCGCAGAGGCACACGGCACATCCGTGCCCGAGAGCCGAAGCCCGACACCCCAACCCAACAAGGACAACCCACTACATGACTATCGCAACGACCGCCCCGGCCACCAAGCAGGTCGCCATCAATGACATCGGATCTGCTGAGGACTTCCTGGCCGCGGTCGAACTGACCCTGAAGTTCTTCAACGACGGCGACCTCATCGAAGGAACCGTCGTGAAGATCGACCGCGACGAGGTCCTCCTCGACGTCGGCTACAAGACCGAGGGCGTCATCCCCTCGCGCGAACTCTCCATCAAGCACGACGTCGACCCCAACGAGGTCGTCAAGGTCGGCGACGCCGTCG
>CAYOQY010000047.1:4548-18095 GCA_964406225.1 uncultured Microbacterium sp. | reverse complement strand
CAGCCGTCGTCCGCGAGCGCGGCGTCGATCCGTGCGATCGTCAGGTCGAGGTCGCCAGGCGAGAGGTAGTAGCCGACTTCCGAGAACACGATGGTCTCGAACACGCCGGACGGCTGATCGTCCGGCACTGCGCCCTGGCGGAACGTCACCCGCGGGTCGTCGGCCAGGCGTCGGCGCGCCGCCTCCAGCGCCGCCTGCGACACGTCGAGCGCGATCACCTCCTCGGCGCGCGCGGCGAGCTCCACGGTGATGCGTCCGGTGGCACAGCCGATCTCGAGCACGCGTCCGAGCGCCTTCGACGGCAGGCTCGCCATGAGCAGGGCGCGCTTGCGCTCCTCGTACCAGCGCGTCTCAAAACCCCAGGGGTCGTCGTGGCGCGCGTAGAAGTCGTCGAAGAACGCGGCGGGCATCGTCTGCGCCGGCGCCGGCACCTGGGTGCCTCCGCACGCGGGGGCCTCGACGAAGAACAGCTCGGTGTCTCGTTCGAAGTGCGCCTGCATCGACGGGCTGACGATCGCCTCATCGCCGGGCGCGTCCGACAGCGGACGGGTCTGGGATGCATGCGTGCGCAGCGCCCGCGCCTTGATCGATCGCTCGCCGGGCGAGAGGGCCAGCGCGACGCCCGAGTCCCACGGCACGTCGGCCGGCAGTCCCCAATGCCACAGCCAGATCGGATAGCCGAGGTGGCGCAGAGCCCGGTGCGCGGCGAGGCGCGCGACCGCTTCCGCGGTGACGCGGTGGTCGCGATGGCCGTCGCCCGACCAGGGTGCGACGACGAGCGCGCAGGCGGAGACGACATCGAGCACGGTCGCGAGGCTTTCCTCGAGCGTCGGAACGTTCTCGCGGAGCGCACCGTCCGGCAGTCCGAGGAACCGCACATCCGCGCATGGCGCGAGCGCGTGCACCGCACGTGACACCTCGTCCCGCCGGATCGCACGCAGATCGGTGCGCGTGTGCGACATCGAGTTCGGGTGCGACGCCTCGCCGTCGGTCGCGACGACGACCGTGATCCGGCCCCCGAGCGAGTGGACGCGTCTGATGAGCCCGGCCGCTCCGAGCGTCTCGTCGTCGGGGTGGGCCGCGACGACGACGAGTTCGTCGATGTCGGCATCCAGCAGCGGCGTGGATCGGATGCGGTCCTCCGCGCGCCAGACGTCCTCCGACGTCCCCTCCTCGAGGTGGCTGAACATCACCATCACGCGCTCCTCTCCGCGACGAGCTCGCGTCCGATGCGGGCGGTGTCGCGCGCGCCGTGGTGCTGGCGCAGGTACAGGTGCAGGTCGGCGACGCGCCGGGCGTGCGCCGCGTCGGCCACGAGGGGGGCCGGCCCGAGCGCGGCATCCGTCTCGGCGAGGACGAGGGTGGCCGCGTCGACGACCGCACCGCGCACGCGTTCGGCGAGCAGCCGTTCGCCCACGCGCGAGGATGCGGCCCCGTCGATGAGGTCCGCCGCTTCGGCGAGCACGGCGCGCGCCGCCCACAGCGCGCCGTCCGCACGACCCAGGTGCACGAGCGAGAGCTGATCGGCCCGTGCGGATCGCGCAGCGTCCGCAAGGGGCGCGGCGACGCCGACCGCCGCTCCCCACCAGCACGCCGCGACGGATATCCCGCCCCAGGCGAATCCGGGACGCTCCAGGTACCAGCCGGGCTCACCCACGGCGACCGCGGGCGCAGCATCGAAGTCCACCGGCGTGCTCACGACGTCGCGGAGCCCCCGCGCGTACCAGGGTCCGTCGTGCGAGTGCACGCGCGAATCGCGCAGGTCGACGGCGAAGAGTCGCCGCGTGCCATCCGCGAGGGATGCCGTCACGAGCGCGTGCGAAAGGTCGGCGGCCAGCGAGCACCACGGCTTGGTGCCGCTCAGCCGCCAGCCGCCGGCCTCGAGCACGGCGTCGAGCGTCAGCCCGGCGGCTTCGGCGGCGAACACACCCCACGTCGACCCGTCGCGGACGCGCATGCGCTCGAGGTCGGTGGACAAGTGCCTCCCGCCGGGGGCGCGGCCGGCCTGGTCGAGGATGCTCAGAGCGTCGAGGTGCGGCTCGAGCATTCTCGCCGCCGACACGTCGAGTTCGGCGACAGCGCCCAGCAACGCCCACAGTTCGCGGGTGCGCCCCTCACCCACGCGGGGAGCGCGGCGGCCGACGTCGACGCACCATGCGAGTGTCGACGACGCGTCGACACCGAATCCGTCGGTCCGGCGGGCGGTCTCGAGCGCCCAGTCGAGGAGCGGGCTGACCGATGCCGTCGCGCCGAGGGGGCGGTCGGGCTGCGACGCCGCCGGTCGTCCGACGTGCGGGAGCGGGGCGCGCGTGATCGTGCGCGAGGTGAGAGTCATGTGGGGCCTCCTGTCTGGAGGCTATGTCGGGGGCGAACCCGCGGGAGCGGCCTTGACAAACCTCCCTCGGCATGGCCCGCCCCGGTTCAGGCAGACTTTCAGCGCAGATAGGCGTCGACCAGGAGCGGGCCGCGGATGTCTCGAAAGGCATCGAGCAGTCGGCCGATCCCCCGGGGGCCGGTCGACGAGAGCTGCACGTCATGGGGACCGAGCTTCTCGAGCTTTCCGGTGCGCACGCGCACGACCTCCCACCGCGCGGCCCGCAGCGCGCGGTCCTTGCGGCGATCGGCATCCTCCCGCCGGCCGACGTGTTCGAGACCGTGCTTCCCAGGACTGTCGTACTCCACCGCGATGCGCAGTTCGGGCAGGAGGATGTCGGGCCACACCTCGAGGTGCGAGAAGAACGGCCGGGCGATCCGCACGGCGTTCAGCCCTTCGGTCACCCCCAGCCGTGCGAAGAGGTCGGCACGCAGATGGGCTTCGACGGCGGATGCCGGGCGCGGCGCGCATTCGCTGAGGAACGGCTCACCGATCGCGAGCGCGGGGGTCTTCGCGCAGAGGGCGGGCGCAGGACGCGGGGCTGCCCGTTCGCGGCCCGCGGGTCGCACGCGCGGCGGCTTCGCGAGTTCCGCGCAGTCCGGGCACCACGCTGACCGCCGACGCTCACGCCCCGGACGTGCACGCTGCTCGGCCGGCGTCGCGACGAACAGGTGTCCGCCGTCGCACTGCCAGAGCAGGAGCACATCGGCGGCCGGCGGGATCTGGGTGAGCGTGATGCCCGCGTTGAGTTCGGGATGGTACTGGCGGATCAGTGCGGGGAACGGCGCCCACGCCTCACGGTAGGTCCCGACCGGGTAGGGCACGTCCACACCGCGCGAGAACCGCCGCCGGGCCCACCACGCCTCGATCCGCTCCGCCATGCGCACACGGTACGCGGGGCCTCCCCCACGCCCGTGCCGCGGCGACCGCGTCCGTCAGGCCGCGGAGACCAGGGTCATGCGCGCGTCCTCGGCGAGCTCTTCGAAGTCGATCGTGAGGCCGGCGGACGTGTTCGCGGCCGAGGCCAGACGCTTGAGGATCTCGGGATCGAGAGTCTCGCTCTCGGCCACGTCGAAGACGAAGCGCAGCGGAATCGACGGCTGCATCCACAGAGTGGTGCGACCCGGCGCCGATCCGCGCGGATGCTGCCATGACAGCGTGAAGCTCTCGCTCCGGCGCAGCTTCGTCGCCGCGACCACCTTGACGTGCGCCAGCAGGCGGTCGGGGATGTCGATCGGGTCGTTCGTGTTTCCGTAGAACAGGCGGCCCATGGCTGGCTCCTCGTGTGGGTCATACCTACAACGGCTGACATCGGTGCCACCGTCCCCTCCGAGTCAGGGTGTGGGGCTCTTGCGGCAACCGTAGCAGATTTACTACGCAAATTTAGATAAGTAGACGAGAAGTTAGCCTCATGAGTGAATCTGCTACCCTGTGTGAGACCACCCGCGTGAGGAGGATGACAGGATGAGCCGCCCGGCCCGGAACAAGCCCGCACTGACCCTCGCGTTGCAGCGATATGTCGAGGCGCGCTCGGCGGCACTTCTCGCAGCGCGCCGCGAGCTCCAGGTCAACGAGCTCGACGCCCGCGCGCTCCTTTTCATCGCCGACAACCCCGGCGCACGACCGGGACAGCTGCGTGAATACCTCGGCATCACCTCCGCCGGCGTGACGACCCTGGTGGACCGTCTGGTGGAGCGCGGCGCTGTGCGGCGCGACGTCGACGATGACGACCGACGGGTGAACCACCTGGTGCTCACGATCGACCTCGCCACCGACCCCTGGTCGGCTCTCACGAAGTTCGACGATGCTTTCTCGGCGGCCACATCCGGTGCCGACGTCACAGAGACCGAACGGTTCGCCGCGGCCCTGGACGCGTTGACCGAGTCGGCGGCGGCCGCCTTGCGCTAAGCCTGCGACAGGCCCTTCTCGTACTCGGCGATGAATGCCCGTGACTTGACCTGCAGGAACGCGCACAGCGTGGACACGATCGTCAGCTCTTCCGCCAGCCTCAGCACGGCGGCGGCGTCCAGTTGGATGGGTGTCTCGCGAGGCTCCATGGTCACCAACCACCGGTAGGAGCCGCCCATCTCGGGCTCCATGTACATGACGGTGCTCGCGCGTGCCAGCCGGATCGAGACGAGACCCGTGTCTCCACCGTCTTCGTCGTCGCGGTCGAGCACCTTCAGCCGTCCGTCGACGGGATATCCCATCGACGTGAACTCGTCCAGCCAGGACTGAAGCGTGTCCTTCGTCCGAAACGGCATCGCCGCACTCCTGCTTCCGCGTCACCGACGCCTTCACCGCTGTTCAGGGCAATTATGCGTCATAGGACGCGCGATGGGGACCGCCACATAAACGGGATCGGTCCGATCTGGCAAGGCCTTGCGGTCACCCGAACCGGAACGAAGACTCGGTGAATGGTCTTCCTCGGCTTCCACGCCTCCCACGAACAGCTCCCCCCGAGTCGACTGCTCACCGCCGTCGTGCGGGCGGAAGCCGTCGGCTTCGACGGCGCCATGTGCTCGGATCACCTCGCGCCGTGGGGCGTACGCCAGGGCGAGTCGGGGTACGCCTGGAGCTGGCTCGGCGCCGCGCTCGCCTCGACGTCGTTCTCCCTCGGCGTCGTCACCGCACCGGGACAGCGCTACCACCCGGTCATCAGCGCCCAGAAGATCGCGACGCTCGAGGCGATGTTCCCCGGCCGCTTCTGGGCGGCGCTCGGCAGCGGTGAAGCCGTGAACGAGCACGTCACCGGCGACCCCTGGCCCCCGAAGGAGCGCCGCAATGCGCGTCTCGCCGAAACGGTCCAGGTCATCCGGGCGCTGCTGGCCGGCGAGGAGGTGAGTCACAGCGGCGAGGTCGAGGTGCACCGCGCCCGCGTCTGGAGCCGCCCGGCCACCCCACCGCCACTCCTCGGAGCAGCCGTGACTTCGGAGACGGCTGCGTGGGTCGCCGGCTGGGCGGACGGCCTCGCCACGGTGGCGCAGCCGCCCGCGGTGCTCAAGCGCACGGTGGACGCCTACACGGATGCCGGTGGCCGGGGACCCCGCGTGCTGCAGGTGCACGTCGCTCTGGAGGAGACGCAGGCGACCGCCCTCGACGTCGCCCGCGAGCAGTGGCGTCACGCGGCGATCGACGGGGTGTCGCTGTGGGACATCGAGCAGCCCGAGGACTTCGACGAGCTGGCGGGCGACCCCACCGATGACCAGCTGAAGCAGGGCGCCCTCCTCGCTGACGACGCGGCGGAACTCGCCGACCGCATCGCCGCGCTGGCCGCGCTGGGCTTCGACCGCGTGTACATCCACTACATCGGCACCGATCAGGCCGCATTCCTCGAGCGTGCCGAACGAGACCTGCTCCCGGCGCTGCGCAAGGCGACCTCATGAGGGTCGGAGTGCGCGAGAGGAGGCCGCGATGAAGATCACCGACACGAGCGACCTGTGGTGGAAGTCCGCCGTCATCTACTGCCTCGACGTCGAGACATACATGGATGGGAACGACGACGGCGTCGGCGACTTCGAGGGGCTCGCGCGACGCATCGACTACCTCGCCGACCTCGGTGTCACCTGTCTCTGGCTCATGCCCTTCTACCCGTCGCCCGATCGTGACGACGGCTACGACGTCAGCGATTTCTACGGCATCGATCCCCGCCTGGGCAATCACGGCGATTTCGTGGAGATGATCCGCACCGCCGAAGACCGCGGGATGCGCGTGATCGTCGATCTCGTGGTCAACCACACCTCCGACAAGCATCCGTGGTTCGTCGCCTCGCGCCGCAGTCGCACGAACCCCTACCGTGACTTCTACGTCTGGCGGGACGAGCCGCCGGCGAACGAGCAGCCGACCGTCTTCCCCGGTGAGGAGGCGAGTGTGTGGGAGTACGACGAGCGCACCGAGCAGTACTTCCAGCACGTGTTCTACAAGCATCAGCCCGACCTGAACGTCGCCAACCCGCGTGTGCGCGACGAGATCGCCAAGACGATCGGCTTCTGGCTGGCGCTGGGCGTCTCGGGCTTCCGGCTCGACGCCGTGCCGTTCTTCATCGAGCCTCCCGACGGGGTCGACTTCGGCGACCCGCACGACCTGCTCCGCGACCTCAAGCGGTTCCTCCAGCGCCGTACGGGCCACGCCGCGATGCTCGGCGAAGTGAACCTGCCCTATGACGAGCAGCTGGCGTTCTTCGGCGGCGAGCAGGGCGGGGAGCTCGATCTGCAGTTCGACTTCGTGGGGATGCAGGCGCTGTACCTCTCGCTCGCGCGCAACGATCCGGCGCCCCTCATCACCGCCCTCCGATCGCGCCCCGCGCTGCCCCCCGAAGCCGGCTGGGCCAATTTCGTCCGCAACCACGACGAACTGACCCTCGACAAGCTGAGCGACGCCGAGCGGGAGGAGGTCTTCGACGCGTTCGCCCCCGAGGAGTCGCAGCGGATCTACGGACGCGGCATCACGCGTCGCCTCCCGACGATGCTCTCGGGCGACCCGCGGCGCATCCGGATGGTCTACAGCCTCCTGTTCTCCCTCCCCGGCACCCCCGTGCTGTTCTACGGGGAGGAGATCGGCATGGGCGAGAATCCCGACGTCGCGGGCCGGCAGTCCGTGCGCACGCCGATGCAGTGGACCGACGGGAAGAACGGCGGATTCTCCCACGCTCCGAAGAGCCGACTCGTCGCTCCCCTGCCCGGCGACGGCTACGCCCCCGCTCACGTGAACGCGCAGCAGCAGCGCAACGACGACGACTCTCTGCTGCAGTTCATCCGCCGCCTGATCGGCCGCTACCGCGTCTCTCCCGAGATCGGCTGGGGCACGCTGAACATCCTCGAGAACGATGCCACCGGAGTCCTGTCGCACGACGTCCACGCGGACGTGGGCCGCATGGTCGCCCTGCACAACTTCACAGAGGTGCCGGTGCGGCTGCGCGTCGAGCTCGGGCGCGTCGAGGAGGGCACCGCGCTGCTCGACCTCCATGGACCGGAGAGGATACCGCTCGAGGCGAACGGACGCCTCGAGCTGGAACTGCCGCCATACGGATTCCGCTGGCTGCGGGTCTCGCCTCCCGGCGACACCCGCATCGGGTGAGGCGCGCGGTCCGGCATCCGATCTCGCCGTACCCGACCGGTCAGCCGGCCGCCTCGTGCACGTCGCGCGCCTTGAGCGTGCGGAAGGTCGTGACCATGTGCGTGCCGATCAGGACTTTGCCGCGCGAGTGGAGCTTCTGCAGGTCGAGGTACGCGTCCCGGGCCTCCTCCAACGGATACAGGCCCGAGATCAACAGGGTGAACGCGCGCGTCTGAGCGAGTTCGGCCAGACGCGACAGGAGCTTCGTGCCGTACGCGAGCGACTCGGGGTCGTCGCGGAGCAGCCGAAGCTCGGTGTCCCGGCGGTCCGCACTGGAGCGATAGCGGTTCGCGGGCACGCCGAGCTCGTCGGCGAGGTGTCGGCCGTCCTGCCCGAAGTTGTCGATCAGCGCGGTGACCGGTCCTCCCGCCGCCTGGCGGATGCGGTCGGCGATCCCGTCGCCGTATCGCACGGGCTTGATGCCGAGCTGGCGCAGATAGTCGAAGTTGCGGTCGCCGCACGTCCCGATCACGCGCGCGCCGCGGTGCTTCGCGAGCTGGGCCTCGATGCTTCCGACAGCGCCGGCGGCCGCCGAGATCACGACGGTGTCCTCCGCACCGATCTTGAGCGCGTCGAGGGTGTCCAGCGCCGTCGCGCCGGCGAGGAACAGGCCACCGGCCGTCTCCCAGGTGACGCCCTTGGGCTTCACGACGAGCGCGCCGATCGGGACGTTGAGATACGTCGCGTGGGCACCGGACGGCACGTGCCCGATCACTTCGGTGCCGGGTGGGAACCTGCTGCTGCGATCACCCGAGACCACGACACCCGCGAAGTCGCTCCCCGACCGTCGCGGCCAGGGCTCGTCGGGCCACTCGGTCTCCTGCCCGCTGCGGATGAAGCCGTCGATGTGACTGATCCCTGCGCAGATCACCTCGACGGTGACCTCATCCGGCCCGGGGGCGGGCAGGGCTCTCTGTCGCAGCTCCAGCACCTCGACATCGCCCGCACGGTCGTATTCCACGACCATCGTCTGTTCCGGCCTCTTCGCCATGTCGGTGACGTCCCCTCGATCGCTGGTGACGGTCGTGCGAGCGGTCGCCGAACACGGCCGCATCGCACGCCTTCACGAGGTTGTTCCGTCACCTCGACGGATTCGGATGCAGTTGCGCCGGAATCCGTATGCGGAGGTCAGCGCACCCGGACCGCTCCCGGCTGGATCGAGACGGTGAACGACTTCGTCTCGCCGATCTCCTCGCCGTCGATCTCGAATGCCCGCACTTCGGGCAGCGTGACCTCAAGGGTCTTCGCACGGCCGTGGTTGACGGCATCCGTGCTGGTGACCTCGTCGCTCTTGGTGACGAGACGCTTGAGTCCGTTGTCCCACATCATCGTCTTGAGAGTGCCGAGCCACTCGCCGACGCCTTCCGCGCTCAGCACGAGGTAGTCGAGTTCCCCATCGTCGGGCGCGGCGTCCGGCAGCAGCGTGATGCCGCCCTGGATCGTTCCACAGTTCGCGATGAGGAGGGTGTGGCCCTGCTCGTCGCGGGCGGGTTCGTCGTCCTTCGTGATGTGGAACGGGACGACATCGCTCGCCGCGAGCGCACGACCGAGCGATTCGACGTATGCGAGCCAGCCGGCCTTGTCCTTGAGGTCCTCGTCGGTCTCGACGATCATGTGCGCGTCGATGCCGAAGCCCACCATCACCAGGAATGCGTGGCGTTCCGTACCGGCTGCGAGGTCGACCTCGACCCAGCCGACGTCGATCGTCCTGGTCTCTTCGTCCAGGGCCCGGACGAAGGCTCCCGGCACGTCGTTGATGGGCACGTCGAGATTGCGGGCGAGGAGGTTGCCCGTCCCGAGCGGGATGATGCCCAGGTCCGCTCCGCCCGATGAGTCGGCCAGGTACTCGGCCACCGCCCGTACGGTGCCGTCGCCGCCGGCGACGATGATGAGGTCGGCGCCCGCGTCGAGGGCGTCCTTCGCCGCACCGCGACCCGGGTCCTCCTTCGTGGTCTCGAACCAGACGATCTCCGGAGCGGAACCTTCGGCGAGGGCAGCCTGCAGACCCGCTTCGAGGGTCTCCTTCTCGGTCTTGGACGGGTTCCAGACGACGGCGATCTGCGAGGTCATCGACGGCTCTTCTCTTCTGCTCGGCATCGGGGACGGATCGACCCCGCTCCTGACGATAGAGCCCCTGCGGCCGGATGCGACCGGGGTTGACACCGCGGATTGCGGAGGAGGCACGGCTCACGGACGGCCGTTCTTGTCAACCCCGGATCGATCGGGCGATCCGCGCACAGACTCGAAGGGACTTCACTCCTCGCCGATGATGACGGAGGCACGGATGAGAGACCGAGACAGCCGCCCCAGGGGCGTCCGATGAACGACACGCAAGGCCGGCGCTTCGCGCTGCACCGGATCGCCGAGAGCCGGTGGGTGATCAGGGACGCCCACATGACCGACGTCGCCCGACCGGTGGCGCACATCACCCTGGTCGAAGACGACGACTTCGAGGTCGTCTGGGCGAGCCCGCTGCCGCTGCCGGCGGTGTACGCCAGCCCGGAGGACGCGGTGTCGAGCCTCGAGACGTGGTCGCGGGGCCGACGCGGGTCGACCAAGCCGATCCCGATCCCGCACTTCCCGCCCCCGCGCGGGTGACCGGCGGGGGCGGGAGCAACAGACTCAGGCGGGGACGTCGCCTCGCCAGGCGCCGGTCTCGACGCCCTGCTTCTCGATGAACTCCTTGAAGTTCTTGAGGTCCTTCTTCACGGCGTGCGAGCCCGCGCCGACGAGCGCTCCGGCCTTCTCGAGCAGCCCCTCGGGCTCCCAGTCGATCTGAACCGTGACGCGGCTCGTGGTGTCGCTCAACTTGTGGAACGTGACGACGCCCGCATGTTCGGTCTCTCCTCCGGTGCTCCGCCATGCGACGCGCTCGTCGGGGTGCTGCTCCGTGATCTCGGCGTCGAACTCGCGCTCGGCACCGCCGACCTTCACCTTCCAGTGGTTGTGCGTGTCGTCGATCTGGGTGATCGACTCGACCTCGTCGAGGAACCGCGGAAAGGTCTCGAACTGGGTCCACTGGTTGTACGCGGTGCGCACGGGCACGTCGACGTCGATGGTCTCGATGATCTGCACCATGTCGGTGCTCCTCACTGATCGGGAATGGATGTCCGTCCATTCAGCAGGATCGCGTCGGAGACCGCAGGGGGGTTGACAGGCCGGGGGCCGAGGCAGGATATGCACAGCGCGCGGAGGGGCACAACCCCCTCGTCCGTGGGTGCATGTGCCACAGGATGGACTCATGATGACCTTGCACTACGCCAGCGGCGCTGTCCTGATGGCCGACGACGTGTGCGGGGCGCTCCTGGAGTACGCCCGCGCCCTCGCGGCGATCCAGGGGTCGGACGTGCTCGTGGTGCCGGTCGTCTCCGACACGGGCGAGACGGCCCCGGCCGAGTTCCTCCTGGGACCCGCGAGTCAACTGCTGGCCACCCCCGTCGTCGCGGACGAAGAACTCGGCCGCGATCAGCGCGTCATCGACGACATCGTGCAGCGCACCGAGCTCATCCGCCCCGCCGTCGCGGTTCCCCGCCCTCCGGCATCCGACCCGCGAGACGTCGCGGTCGATCCCGACGCCGACGTGACGTACGACCACGACCGGTCCTGACCGCACGGGCACATCGCGTGCGCACGGCGCGTGCGCACGGCGCGCGCGACAAGTCAACCCCCTGTACCGCCGGCCGGGCAGCGCGTGAGATGGAACTCCACGTCGCGCAGACCACAAGTGGCGCGACCCGTCGGAAGGAGGTCGCCATGGGTATGGACGACAAGATCAAGAACGCCGCGCAGGAGATGACCGGCAAGGGCAAGGAAGCCGTCGGAAAGGCGACCGACAACGAGCGCCTCGAGGCGGAGGGTCACCGCGACCAGGCCGAAGCGAACCTGAAGCAGGCGGGCGAAGACGTCAAGGACGCCTTCCGCTGACACGTCGTCGTGGAACGGCCGGGATCCCTGGATCCCGGCCGTTCTCGCGTCCGGATGCCGGCCCCGGCCGCTCTCGTCAGAGCTGGTCGGCGATGATCGCGCCGACCGCCATCGCGGCGGCCGCCGGCCCGCGAAGCGGCACGCGCGGAAGGATCGAGGTGTCCGCAACGGTGAGCCCCGCGATCCCGCGCACGCGACCCGCGCCGTCGACCACGGCCCCGGCATCGGCGGGCGCCCCCATGGGCAGGGTGCCGCACGTGTGCGCCGCGCTCCCGAGCCGGGCGGCGATCCACTCGTCGAGGGCACCGTCGTCCGCGAGCACCGTGTCGTCGAGGTCGACCAGGTGGTCCACGAGGCTGGAGAAGGACGGCGACGCGAGCAGCGTTGCGGCCAGCCGCACGCCGTCGCGGAGGGCGGCGCGATCCTGTTCGTCCATGAGGTAGCCGTACGAGATCCGAGGCGGCGCGAGCGGGTGGGCGGATGCCGGCACCACCGTGCCGCGCGCCCGGGGCCTCTGCAGCCCGACGATCAGTCCGAAGGTCTCCGGTTCGGTGTCTGCAGCCGTGGAGACCTCGGGCGGCAGGATGCACGCGAGGATCTCGAGCCCCCCTCCCGGGCCGCCGTCGAGGTCCGCGACGAGGGCGAGCGGGAACGCCCCGTCCTCTGCTTCGGGAGGCAGCGGCCGGGCGGTGAGCGCCGGGGTGGGCATCCACTCGACCCAGACGGTGGGGTGGTCGCTGAAGGCCGCGCCGACGCCGGGCAGGTCGACGAGAGGGTCGATGCCCGCCGCGCGCAGCCGGTCCGCGGGGCCGATCCCGGACGCGAGCAGCAGGCGGGCGCTGCCGAAGCCGCCGGCGCACAGCACGATCTCATCGGCGCGGAGCACTTCACGCTCACCGCCGGCGTCGGCGATCTCGACGCCGACCGCGCGCCCGTCCTCGACGACGACGCGCAGCGCGCGGCAGTCGGCGCGCATCTCGACGGAGCCGGAGGGGAGGACGGCGTCGGCGACGTTGCGGGGAGTCCCCGCGGCGAACGACGTGTGCAGAGGGAGGAGCTGTCCACCGCGGCCGGTCTCCTCGGCCGCGGCGGCGAAGGCCCGCGCGATCGGGTGCGTCTGCGGAGATGGATGCACGCCGAGCTGCGCGGCGAGCTCGTCGACGTGGCCGAGCACGCGGTCGGGCTCCCACGCCGGACCTCCGAGCTCGTGCCACGCGTCGAGGTCAGAGGGATGCGGCGCCTCGAAGTATCCGCCGTTCACGACCGACGAACCGCCGACCGCGCGCCCCGGCGTCGCGTGCCAGGTTCGCGTCGGCGTGAGCGTCGCCGGGAGCGACCACGTCGACGGGTGCGCGACCTCTTGGACGCCCCGCGCGGAGAAGGTGTCGGACGAGGCGTCCGACCGACCGGCCTCGACGAGGACGACGTCGTAGCGATCCGCGAGCCGCGCCGCGACCACGCACCCGGCGCTGCCCGCGCCGACGACCACCGCGCGCGGCCTCATATCCGTTCCCACCGCTGCACCCATCCAGGGTGGCACGACGCCCCCGCCGTCGCGGAATCCCACGCCCACGCGGTCCGGCCCGCAGGACGGGCGACGCTCAGTCGACGGGCTCGTCGTGGATCGCCGAGCTCAATGAGACGTCGTTGAGATCCAGGTACACGCGGCGCTCGGTGACCGAGAGCGTGACGGTGTTCCGCCGCTCCAAGGCACCCACCGCCGCGTCGACGAACCCCGGATCGAAGCTGTGGAGCACGATCGACGATGCGTCGTGGATGCGCTTGCCCGACCACGCGGCGCGCACTTTCGCCGGGTCGCGGTGCGTGTAGACGACGGTGCGATCGGCGAGCTTGCTGCCGTGGTGCAGACGCGCCGCGTCGGGCGCGCCGACTTCGATCCAGGCGGTGAGTCGCCCGGTGGCGTCGCGAACGAGCACCGCGGGCTCGTCGGTCGACGAGATGCCCTCGCTGAACGCGATGCCGTCCTCGTACTCGAGGCAGTACGCGAGCAGCCGCGTGACCATGAAGGCGTCGGTCTCGGAGGGATGGCGGGCCATACGGAGAGTGACGTCCTCGTAGACCCCGCGATCGACATCGGCCAGCTGCACCGCGAAGGTGTGGATCGTCGCTCCGA
>CAYOQY010000047.1:0-4448 GCA_964406225.1 uncultured Microbacterium sp. | reverse complement strand
ACCCCGCGATCGACATCGGCCAGCTGCACCGCGAAGGTGTGGATCGTCGCTCCGACTGCCATAGGCATCGAGCCTACGTGGGAGGGTGCGGATTAGTGTCGGAGCATGACCGACCCGGACTCCGCGCTGACTCGTCACACCGACTACGGCGTCGAGCGACTCGACGAGGGCGACGTCGCAGCTGACCCGCTCGAACAGGTCGCCCGCTGGCTGGCGGACGCCGCCGACCGGGGCGTCTACGAACCGAACGCGATGGTCGTCGCGACCCTGGATGCCGACGGCACGCCGTCCAGCCGGACGGTGCTGCTGCGGAGCCTCGACGCCGACGGCTTCGTCTTCTACACCGACCGCTCGTCGAGGAAGGGAAGGGCCCTCGCGACGCATCCCGTCGCCACGCTCCTGTTCCCCTGGTACACCCTGCACCGGCAGGTGATCGTGACCGGCGATGTCACCCGGGTGGACGACGCGGAATCGGATGCCTATTGGGCGACGCGACCGCGCGGCTCGCGCATCGCCGGGACGGCGAGTCACCAGTCGCAGCCGATCGCGTCTCGCGCGGAGCTCGACGCGCATGTCGACGAGGTGGAACGGACGTTCGGTCCTCACGATGACATCCCGCGCCCCGAGCGATGGGGCGGCTACCGCGTGCGGCCCCGGCGCATCGAGTTCTGGCAGGGGAGGTCGTCACGCCTGCACGACCGCCTCGTCTTCACGCGGGACGACGGGATGCCGTCGGGGTGGCGCCTCGAGCGCCTTCAGCCCTGACCTCCTCGTCGGGCACCGCGGTCGCCGTCAGCGGACACGTGTCGCCAGGGAGGGATAGTCGGTGACGAGTCCGTCCTCGTCGACTCCGAGAACGGCATGGAAGCCGCCGCTGCGGAAGCCGACGGCGTCGGCCGACACCGATCGATACAGCTGTTCGCTGCGCACCACCCGCAGCCAGGGCACCTCGACCATGGCCATCACGAGCGGCGTCGGCGGGACCTCCCCGTGCTGCAGCCGCAGCCGGCGGATGGGCATCGTGTTCGTCACGGGACACAGCCCGAGATCGCAGTCGTCGGCGCCGGCGAGCTCGTCCGGACGGACGATGCCCGCATCCGGCAGCGCCGGAGCGCCTCGCGTCGCGGCCTCGGCCGTCCAGGTCGCATCCGCCGCTCGCGCGAGCACGAGGGTTCGGGACCATCCGTCGCCGTGCACGCTGACACGAAGCTCGCGGGTGCACCATCCGTCGAGGGCGTCGAGGCTCCACGCCAGCGCATAGTCATCGGTGACCGACGCCCCGTGCGCGGTCATGCCCGCCGCGGCGAACCTCACCACGGCGCGGTCGTGTCGGGACGGGTCGTCCTCGCCCCGCCAGGCCACCGGAATCAGCGTCGTCATCCGATCCTCCCGCCACCCCCCGACACCACCGAACCTCCCCGGCGGGCCGATGCCCGGCGGGCACTGGCGGCGTTGCGCCCCGAGCAGTATCTTGACCTGATCAGGCCGAAGGATCACATACCCGACCCGGGACACCTGAGCGCTCGAGCAGGGGTGGGTGGTCATGGACCGACGGACTTTCCTTCGCTGGCCGGTGCCGGGGCGGCGCTCGGGGCCGCGCAGATCGCGGGCTACGGGACCGCCGCACTCGGACTGGATCGCGCCGGCATCCCGTCCCTGCGACGTCCCGCCGCAGGGACCGACCAGCACACCGCGACCGTGCCGCTGCAGATCGTCGACATCGGCGGCGGTCAGCTGAAGGTCGGCATCCAGATCCGCCTCGGCGGGGGCGAGCCACGGCTCTACACGTTCGATACGGGCTCGTCGGGCTTCTACGCCGCCTTCAATCGAGACTGGTGGCCGTCGTACCGACGCGTCGGCGGGCCGCAGATCTCGCAGAGCTATGGAAGCGACGAGACCTTCCAGTCCAAGATCGTGCGCACCGCGATCGGTATCCCGACCGAAGACGGGGAGCTCGAGGTCGAGACGGAGGTGGGCCAGATCCACGACGCGTGGGGCGGCGCGCTCGGGCCCAAGAGCAGTTCGCCCTGGCGCAAAGACACCGCGGCCGGTCGTCCGCCGCTGTTCGGTCACTTCTTCGGCGACTTCGGTTCTGGTCTGACCCAGAAGAACGGGCTCTTCGCCGTTCTGCCGCAGCTGCCGGGCAACCTCTCGAGCGGCTTCGCGCTGCGCCTCGGGTGCGACGGCCACCCGAGTTCGACGCCGCAGCTGCAGATCGGCCTCGACGACGCCGTGCGAAACGCGGTCACGTCGTGGGTGCCGATGCTGCGCGAGCCCCAGGCGCCCGCCTACCCGCTCTCGGGACGACCGTCGTATGCGCAGCGACTCGTGGCGGGGCGGTACCGCATCGCCTCCGCCACGGACGTCTATGACTTCGGGGCGCAGTCGATCCTCGACACCGGCGGTCCCACGACGTCGCTGCATGAACACGGCGACGCGATCAGGGTGCCGGACGCGTTCCGCGGCACCGACGGTCGCCGCTTGCGCTCCGACCTGCGGTTTCAGGTGACAGCAGAAGGGACGACCGTCGCGAACGACTTCGATCTCGCGTACACGACCGGAAACGTCGCCGGCACCGACCTCGTCTCGCTGACGCAATCGGACGGCGACGCGTTCGTGAACCTCGGGCTGATCCCGTTCTTCCGCTACACGGTGGTCTTCGACGTCGAGAACGGGCTCGTGGGCTTCGGCCCGTGCGCGTCGACGACCTGAGAGGGCGCACGGCCGGGCAACCGCCGCGCCGCCGCGCGCGGGGTCAGATCTCGTCGACCCCGTCGATCCCGCGCGGGATCTCCTCGGGATGCTGAGGTGTGACGGGCACGCCGTTGCGCAGCCGGTCCATGTTCTCGCGCATGTACGCGCAGGCCTCGGTATTGGGCGGGGGCTCGGTGGAGGAGTGCGTGGACTCCGCGACCATGTTGGCCGCGGCGTTCAGCACGAGATCGACGTCCACGTCGTCGCCGTCCTGACCGATGGCCCGGATGCGGACGGTGTCGGCGGTGTGCGAGGCTCCGAGGAGGGCCGCGTACTCCACCAGGCAATCGGACGTCTCATCGTCCACGAGGACAGTCCGGTCGGCGAACGTGATGCGCTTCATGACACCATCATGGCCTGCGGACCGACCCGGTGCGGGTGACTTGACAGCGCCACGCGCGGGGACCACCAGGAGGGTGACGCCCGCGGCGGGCGGCACCCTCCCGGATTACGGGGTCGGCATCCCGCCGTTGACGTTGAGCGTCTCTCCGAGCACGTAGCTGGACTCGGCCGAGGCGAGGAAGACGTAGGCGGGGGCGAGCTCGGCGGGCTGGCCCATGCGCCCGATCGGCGTCTGCTCGCCGAACTCCGCGATCTTCTCCGGCGGCTGACCGTCGGTGACCTGGAGGGGCGTCCAGATCGGTCCGGGCGCGACGGCGTTCACGCGGATGCCCTTCGGCGCCAGCTGCTGGGCGAGGGCCTTCGTGAACGCGTTGATCGTGGCCTTGGTCGAGGCGTAATCGACGAGGATCTCGGACGGTGAGTACGCCTGGATCGACGTCGTGTTGATGATGGCGGAGCCCGGCCGCAGGTGCGGGAGCGCGGCCTTCGTGATCCAGAACATCGCGTACACGTTGGTCTTGAACGTGTCGTCGAACTGGTCGTCGCTCAGCGTGGTCAGGTCTTCGTTGTAGATCTGCTTGCCGCCGTTGTTCACGACGATGTCCAGTCCGCCGAGACCCTCGACCGCCTGGGCGACGAGCGCGCGGCAGTAAGCGGGGTCGCGCAGATCGCCGGGCACGGCGATCGCGGTGCGGCCGGCGTCTTCGATCAGCCCGACGATGCGCCGCGCATCCTGCTCCTCGCTCGGGAGGTACGACAGCACGACGTCGGCGCCTTCGCGCGCGAACGCGATCGCCGTGGCCGCGCCGATCCCTGAGTCCGCGCCGGTGATGAGCGCCTTGCGTCCGGCCAGCCGCTCGGTGCCGCGGTAGGTGTCCTCACCGAGGTCGGCTTTCGGCGTCAGCTCGGCGTCGAGTCCGGGTTCGGGCTGGTGCTGCTTCTGCGGCTCGATGTCGCTGTAGAGCTTCGCCGGGTCAGCGAGGGTGTACTGGTCCTTCGACATGTCGTCTCCTTTTCGGGGGCCGCACGCCCGAATGGGCGTGACCTCCGTCGGGAAAACGCGCCGTCCTGGGTGCGGGTACCGCAACGCTACGGAGCGGGACCGATCACCGGACGGGGGTTGCGCTCGAGCCCCCGATGGGCGACCCTGCGGCTCAGATGGCGCGGGCGTACGAACGCTGCGGCATGCGACCGTAGCCGTCGGTGACGGTGAGGCTGATCGCACCGGCGATGGCGGCGACGGCGGTGGCGGCGAAGAGGGCGAGGAGGACGAACATGGTCGGGCCTTTCAGAAACACGGATACGTCGATGCGGTCAAGCTCCGTTGCTTCTTCTCGACACTTCCATGATCG
>CAYOQY010000046.1:0-18172 GCA_964406225.1 uncultured Microbacterium sp. | reverse complement strand
CCCGCAGCAGCAGCTGTCCGCTCATCCCGAGATGGGCGACGAGCGCCTCGACCGGCTCGTGCCCGTCGATGGCGCGATCGGACGGCGTCCCCTCCAACGGGATCCACAGGAACTTCCCGCGTCGCGCAGCGGCGCGCATCCGGCGCCCTGTGAGCGCGGCTTCGAACTGCTCCGCCGAGCCGGCGTATCGCGTGAGCGCTCGATCATCGAACACGGTCACGGCCTGGATGGTCGCTCCGCTCACGGCGGGGGCGAGACCGGCGCGGACGACTTCGACCTCGGGCAGTTCAGGCACGCGGAACCTCGGGCATCGCGGTCAGGCGCGACCGCTGAGCTCACGCCACGCCAGAAGGGCGGCCGCCATCTCCGCCTGCTTCTTGCTCGACCCGGTGCCGTCGGCCGAGAAGTCGGCGACCGTGACCGTCGCCGTGAAGACGCGGCTGTGGTCGGGACCCGACGACGTCACCGCGTAGACCGGCGGCGGCGATCCGGACTTCGACGCCAGCTCCTGGAGAGTCGTCTTCGGATCGACCGCGGCCCCGTAGCGATCGGGATCCGCCAGCAGGGGGTCGATGAGTCGCAGCACGAGGCCCGTGGCGGCATCGGGCCCCACAGACAGATACGTGGCGCCGATCACGGCCTCCATCGTGTCCGCGAGGATCGAGTCCTTGTCGCGCCCCCCGGTCTGCTCCTCACCGCGGCCGAGCTTCACGTGATCACCGAGTCCGATGCCGCGCGCCACCTCCGCCAGGGCGACGGTGGAGACGACGCTCGCACGCCGCTTGGCCAGCGCGCCCTCGTCGAGGTCGGGATTCGCCGTGAAGAGCCTCACGGTGACGGCCTGGCCGAGCACCGAGTCCCCGAGGAACTCGAGGCGCTCGTTGTGCGGACCCTGACCGTGTTCGTACGCCCATGAGCGATGGGTCAGGGCAAGCGACAGAAGCTCGGCGTCGATGTCGACGCCGAGCTTGTCGGTGAGACGGCTGATGTCAGACGTCAGCGACCTTGCGGCCCTTGTACTCGAGGAACAGCTCCGTGCCCTGCGAGTCGGTGACGACCTTCGCCTGGTGCGGGCGGCTGTAGACGACCTTGCCGTTCTCGATCGTGGTCGTCAGCGTGATGGGCGCCGCCTTCCACTGGGCACGGCGCGAACGCGTGTTGGAGCGGGAGACCTTCCGCTTCGGGGGGTTACCTGCCATGGCTAGCTCTTCTCTGTCTCGGCGATCGGACCGCTACGCGCGCGGACCGTCTTCGTCGTGGTCTGGGGTGTACTGCTGGAGCGCAGCCCAGCGTGAATCGACGGGCATGCTCTGCTCTGATCCGGTGCTCACGGCCAGCCGCTCGCCCGTGACCGGATCGAGGCCGGGGCAATCCGGCTGACACACCGGCTGAAACGGAAGCGCCAAAACTGTCGCATCCCTGACCAGAGTTTCAAGATCCACGTGGTCGTCTTGAACCTCGAAGTCAGTTGCTTCCTCTCCAGGATACGCGAAAAGCTCCTGAAACTCGACTTCGACAGGCTCGGCGATGTCGGTCAGACACCGTCCGCACACTCCGGCGTACTCCGTCTCGATGTGACCGGACGCCAGGATCCCCTCGTGCACCGACTCCAGACGAGCCTCCACGAAAACCGCTTCACCTTCGGCGACGCTCACCAGCCCCTCCCCCCATTTCTCGGGAGCGGGGACGTCGATCGTGAACTCGCGCATCTCGCCGGGATGGCGGACGATGTCGCGCACGGGGAGCGCGAAGGGACCGGGGCGGTGTGTTCTCACGGTCGTCCATGCTACCCGCGGGATCATGCGCGGCGCCTGAACGCCGGCCGCGCAAGAACGGCGCGGCCGCTCAGATGTCGCGCGCCCCGGTGTCGAGGAAGCGGGCCACGGCGGGCGGCACGAAGGCGGAGACGTCTCCACCGAGTGCCGAGACCTGACGGACGAGCGAGCTCGAGACGAGGGCGTGTGCGGGATCGGGAAGCAGGAAGACGGTCTCGACATGGGCGAGATGACGGTTCACGATCGCCATGGGCGTCTCGTAGGCCACATCGACCTGCGAGCGGATCCCTTTGACGAGCACCCCGGCTCCCACATCGGTCGCGTAGTCGACCAGCAGACCGACGCTCCAGGACGCGACGACGACGTTGCCCTCGACGTCGCCCTCGGCGATCGACTGCTCGAGCAGCGCGAGGCGCTGCGCGATCGGCAGCATGGCCTCCTTGCCCGGATTGTGCACCACGAGCACGTGAAGCTCGTCGTACAGCGACGCCGCACGGCGGATCACATCGAGGTGCCCCAACGTCGGCGGGTCGAAGGATCCGGGAACGACGGCGATCCGACTGCTCATGACCATCAGCCTAGCCAGCACCGTGCAGGACACCCCGTGATCTGCCCCGGTTCAGTTCTTCGCCAGGGCCGCGCGCTCCTCCATGCCCACACGACGCTCCAAGGCGGCACTGAGTCCGCGGTGCCGGGCGAGCGTCGGGTCTGCGGCGAGGACCTGCTCGGCGGCGATCCGCGCCTCGGCGATCAGATCGGCATCCGCCACGACGCGCAGCAGTCGCAGCGACGAGCGGACCCCGGACTGCGCGTCGCCGAGCACATCGCCCTCGCCGCGCAGCTCGAGATCGATCTCGGCCAGAACGAATCCGTCGAGCGTGCTCGCGACCGCCTCGACGCGTTCGCGCGCGGGCGTGCCGAGCGGTGCCTCGGTGACGAGGAGGCACAGGCCCGCCACACCGCCGCGCCCGACGCGCCCGCGCAGCTGGTGCAGCTGCGACACGCCGAACCGATCGGCTTCGAGGATCACCATGGTCGAGGCGTTCGGCACGTCGACGCCGACCTCGACGACGGTCGTCGCGACGAGGACGTCGATCTCGCCGCGCGCGAAAGACTGCATGATCGAGTCCTTCTCGTCGGAGGGCATCTTGCCGTGCAGCGGCGCGACCCTCAGGGCGGTGAACGCGGGATGCCGCGACAGCAGGTCGACGACTTGGGCGACGCCCCAGCGGGTGCGGGCGGCTTCGCCCTCGACCACCGCGACCGGCTCGTCGGCCGTGTCATCCTTCACCGACGCCTCCGCGTCGATCGCCGCGCACACGACGAACGCCTGGTGGCCCTGCGCCACCTCCTCGGCGATGCGCTCCCACACACGGCCGAACCAACCCGGCTTCTCGGCGAGCGGGGCCACGAACGACTGGATGCCGGCACGCCCCTCCGGCATCGTGCGGATCGTGGACACGTCGAGGTCTCCGAAGACCGTCATCGCGACGGTGCGGGGTATGGGTGTGGCCGTGAGGACGAGGGCGTGCGGCGCGGCACCCTTCGATCGCAGCGACTCTCGCTGCTCCACCCCGAAACGGTGCTGCTCGTCCACGACGACGAGCCCGAGATCGGCGAACGTCGTCGAGTCGCTCAGGAGCGCATGCGTCCCCACGACGATCCGGGCCTGGCCGGACGCGGTGCGCAGCGCCGCCTTGCGCCGCTCGGCGGCGGCCATCTGACCCGTGAGCAGTGTGGGCATCAGCTCGGGCGCGAGCTGGGGTCCGAGCATCCGGGCGATCGAGCGGACGTGCTGGCCCGCGAGGACCTCGGTCGGAGCGATGAGCGCCGACTGGCCGCCGCTTTCGGCGACCTGGAGCATGGCACGCAGCGCGACGAGCGTCTTGCCGGATCCGACCTCGCCCTGCACGAGCCGGTTCATGGGCCAGTCCCCCACGAGATCGGCTGCGATCTGGTCGCCCACCGAGACCTGATCCGGGGTGCGCGGGAACGGCAGCGTCTCGTCGAAGGCGCGGAGCAGATCGCCCGCCTCCCGCCGGGTCGCCGACAGCGCCCGGACGAACTGCCGCTGCTGGAGAAGGGCGACCTGCAGGACGAAAGCTTCGTGCATGCGCAGCGTGCTGCGGGCCGGCTCGATCTGATCCATGGAGCCGGGGCGATGGATGCGCTCGATCGCCGTGCGCGCGTCGAGCAGCCCCTCCCGGCGTCGCAGATCGTCCGGCAGCGGGTCCTCCAGCGCACCGAGACCGTCGAGCACGAGGTCGATGATCTTCTTCAGCTGGAAGCTCGTGATCGCGCTCGTCGCGGGATAGATCGGGATCGGCAGGTTCGCGGTGGCCTCCGCGGTGAGCCGCGCGGTCTCCTCATCGTCGAACAACTCGTAGTCGGGATGGGTCAGCTGCTTCGCGCCCCGGTACTCCCCCACTTTTCCGCCGAAGATCCCGCGGCGCCCCGGCTGCAGATCCTTGAGTCGCCACGACTGGTTGAAGAACGTCAGCGAGAGCTCCCCCTGCCCGTCGCTGATGACGACCTCGAGCAGGGAGCCCCGGCGATTCTGCATCCGTCGCTCACTGGCACGACGCACTTCGGCGACGATCGTGACGGGCTCGCCGACGGGCAGGGAGGAGATGGGCGTCAACTCGCCGCGCTTGGCGTATCTCCGCGGGTAGTGCGCGAGCAGATCGCCCACCGTCCGCATCCCGAAGGCCCGCTCGAGCGCGCCCGCGGTCTTGCCGCCGACGGCGCCGTCGAGACGCGATTCGAGCGCGAGCGCGGACATGCTCCGAGTCTAGGCAGGAGCACCGACCTGCACGCGGCCGAGGACCCGCCTCGGCGGCGTAGGTTGGTCGGATGCTGCGTCGCCTCATCGCCCGCCTCTATTGGGCCTTCAGCCGTTGGACGCTCGTCACCGAGCCCGCGCCGACGCGACCGACCGTGCTGCTCGGCGTACCCCACACCGCGAACTGGGACTTCGTGCTGATGCTCGGCATCGCCTGGCGGCTGGGAATGAAGTTCCGATGGCTGGGCAAGAAGAGTCTGTTCGCCGGGTGGCGTGGCCCGATCATGCGCGCGATCGGGGGCATCCCGGTCGACAGGTCCGACGCGGCCGGCGTCGTGGACGACGTCGTGGCGCGCATCCGGGCCGGTGACGTGTTCGGCCTCGTGGTGACGCCGGAGGGCACGCGCGGCGGCACGGAGTACTGGAAGTCGGGCTTCTATCGCATCGCGAGGGACGCCGGCCTCCCGGTGACACTCGGCTACGTCGACCGGACGACGATGACCACGGGTCTGGGACCCACGATCGACCTGACCGGCGACGTGCACGCCGACATGACCGTGATCCGCGGCTTCTACGCCGACAAGTCCGGGTTCCACCCCGAACGTCGCGTCGAGCCGCGGCTCCGCGAAGAGGAGACGCGGCCCGGCGACGACGGCTCGTAGCCGCTCCCGCTATCCCCAGATCTGCTGGGCGATGTCGGAGAGGAACGCGCGACCGTTGCGGTTCGCCGTCGACAGGTAGATCCACACGTCGTCGCGCGCCACGATCATCTCCTCCGTGTCGGCGTTCGCCCCCGGCAGCTGGCAGAAGTCCGCCCCGAAGTCGTCGGAAACCTGGCACGTGTAACCGAGGCCCGGGAGGGTGGTCACGGCGGTGGCGACCTCATCGGGTGTCGCTGTGCTGATGAGCAGCAGCATCCCGGTCGCGTCGCCGACGATCCAGTCGCAGCCGAGCGCGAGCGCCGCGTTCTCGGGCGCGGGCCGCACGAAGTCCACCCCGTCGCTCTGCAGGGTCATGTCCCCGACCGCCTCCTGTCGCGACTCGGCTGTCCCCAGTTCGTTGCAGTCCGTCGGAAGCACCGCGGGCGCGGTGGTCTCGGTGGGCGTCGGAGACGGCGACGCCGACGGCGTGCTCGACGCCGATGCCGATGTCGTCGGCGAAGTGCTCGGACCCGCGTCGCCTCCGGCGCACGCGCTGAGCACGACGGCCAGTGCGGCGGTACCCACGACGGTGGTGAAGACGGTGGAGAGGGTGCGTGTGCGTGTACGGCTCATCGACTGTTCCGAATCTCTCGAGTGTTCCCCCGGTCCCGAGCATAGAGGGGAGCCCCGCGCGACGCGGCTATCGTGATCGTGTGACACGGATCATCGCCGGGCGCGCCGGCTCGATCGTCCTCGACGTGCCGGACGCGGGGACCCGCCCCACGAGCGACCGCGTGCGCGAGTCCCTGTTCGGCGCACTGGAGTCGGCCGACGCGATCCGCGGAGCATCCGTCCTCGATCTGTACGCGGGGTCGGGCGCGCTCGGGCTCGAAGCCGTGAGCCGCGGCGCGGTGGCGGTCGATCTGGTCGAGAAGTCGTCCCGTGCCGCGACGGTCGTGGAGCGCAACGCTGAGAAGGTCGGCCGGTCGATCGGGCGGGATGCCGCGATCCGTGTGCATCGGACATCCGCCGGGGGCTTCCTCACGACGCGTCACGGGCCGTACGATCTCGCCTTCCTCGATCCGCCCTACGATCTCGGCGAGGTCGAGCTGACCGAGACGCTCGCGCTCCTCGGGGAGTCGCTCGCGGACGACGCGATCGTGATCATCGAACGGGCCGCGCGTTCTCCGCGCCCGACACTGCCGCACGGACTCGAGCACACGCGGGACAAGAAGTACGGCGACACGGTGCTGTGGTGGGCGCGCGCACGGGGCGGGTCCGCTCACGAGTAGACGCTGACGAGTAGTCAGCCCGTGTGCGCGTCCCAGTCGCGGTAGGGATCCCACCCACCCCGTCCGGCGTGCGGTGCGCCGTCCACGAGGACCGCACCGGCGGCGTCGCGCTCGAGGACCCGGCCGATCGGACGGAACCCGTCCGGAAGCGGTGTCCCGCTCCCGAAGGCCGCGAGGAGCGCGTGGTCCTCGCCACCCGTCAGGGACACTCCCGCGTCGGGACCGAGCGACGCCGAATCGAGGTCGATCGTCACTCCCGACGCTTCCGCCATCCGGGTGGCGTCCAGCACGAGTCCGTCCGAGACGTCCATGAGCGCCGTCGCGCCGGCCTGGGCGGCCACGGGCCCGAGCGGCACCGGAGGCGCCGGCCGCAGCTGCGCGGCGACGACGGCCGCCTCTTCCGGGCTGAGCGACTCCGGCTCCCAGGCCACGGGATCGCCCGCGGCGTCACGGAACCGTTCGAACAGCACCGCGAGTCCGCGCCCCGCGGCCCCTACCGTCCCTGCGACGGCGATCACGTCACCGGCGCGTGCACCGCTGCGCAGCACCGGTGCACGCCCGTCGAGCGAGCCGAGCGCCGTGACCGCGACCGTGAGCGTGTCCGAGACCGTCAGATCGCCGCCCTCCACTGCGCAGCCCGGAGCGAGGGCTTCGCACGCCGCACGCAGGCCCCGCGCGACGTCCACGATGAACGATGCGAGCGTGTCGTTCGGGATCGTCAGTGCGACCAGCAGCGCGGTCGGACGCGCGCCCATCGCGGCGATGTCGGCGAGGTTGACCGCGGCCGCCTTCCAGCCGAGGTCGTATCCGTCCGACCACGCCAGGCGGAAATCGGGACCGTGCACCAGGGTGTCGGTCGTGGCGACCACGCGGCCGTCCGGCGCGACGAGGACGGCGGCGTCGTCGCCGGGGCCCACCGGGGCGCGGGAGGGACCGAGCGCCTCGAGGATGAGCGCCAGCAGCGCCCTCTCGGAGAGGTCCCCCACCGTGGGCTCGATATGCGGTGTCGTCACGCCTCCACGGTATCGCCGCCGCCCTCCGCGCCGTGCGGACCGGGTCAGGCCCGCGGGTAGCCTGGAGGGGTGTCCCGCCGAACCGCCCTCGTCGCCTGCGTGACCCTCGTGTTCACGGGCACGCTGCTCGCGGGCTGCAGCTCGACCGTCTCGCTCGAGCCCGCCGCGGACGCGAACGACCCCGCGTGCGCCGATCTCAGTGTGCGACTTCCGGATGCCGTCGACGGCGAGTCCCGCCGGTGGACCGACGCACAGGCCACCGGCGCATGGGGAGACCCCGCCTCGGTCTTCCTCACGTGCGGCGTGCCCGAACTCGGCCCGACGACGCTCCCCTGCCAGAGCGTCAACGGCGTGGACTGGGTCATCGACGAATCCGAGGCGCCGCGCTACCGCGTGACGACGTTCGACCGCGTGCCCGCCGTCGAGCTCTACCTCGACAACGAGCGCGTCTCGAGCGCGCAGGTGCTGGACACCCTCTCGCAGGTCGTGTCGGTGCTCCCGCAGAACGGTTCCGCCTGCACATCGCGCGATGGCGGACCCGACGCCGGATCGGACGACGGGTCCGCCGCGGAGGGCTGACGCCTACGCGGCGGCGCGCTCCAGGGCCGTGTCGATCAGCTCGGAGATCAGCTCGGGGTAGGACATGCCGGACGCGATCCAGCACTTGGGGAACATCGAGATCGGGGTGAAGCCCGGCATCGTGTTCAGTTCGTTCACGTAGAGCGCGTCGGCGGCGAGGAAGAAGTCGACGCGGGCGAGTCCGCGGCCGTCCACCGCGTCGAACGCGCGGATGCCGAGATCCTGGATCCGCGCGATCTCCTCGTCGGTCAGGTCGGCCGGGCAGACGACCTCAGCCCCGTCCCCGCCGAGGTACTTGCCCTCGAAGTCGTAGAACTCGCGGGTCGTGAGCACGATCTCGCCGGGCAGGGACGCGCGAGCCCCCGCTCCCTTACGCCCCTCGAGGATCGCCACCTCGACCTCGCGGCCGACGATCGCGGTCTCGATCAGCACCTTGTCGTCCTCGGCGAATGCGACCTCGAGCGCCGCGGCGAGCTCGGCGGGTTCCGTGACCTTCGAGACCCCCACGCTCGACCCGGCGCGGGCGGGCTTGACGAACACGGGGAGACCGAGGCCTGCGGCATCCGCCCGCACGCGTTCCTCCTCGCGACTCCAGCGCGAGCGTGTCACGGTCACCCAGGGAGAGACCGGCACGCCCGCCGCCTGAAGGACGATCTTCATGAAGTGCTTGTCCATGCACAGCGCCGAATCCAGGACGCCACCGCCGGCGTACGGCAGCTCGAGCGTGTCGAGGAAGCCCTGCACCGTGCCGTCTTCGCCGTGCACGCCGTGCAGGATCGGCAGCACGACGTCCACGACGCCGAGGTCGCCGATCGATCCGTCGGCGCGGCGCACGCGCAGGGCGCGGTCGCCGCCGCCCTCCGGCCACAGGATGCGCGTGCCGTTGTCGACGACTTCGGGCAGCCGGTCGGCGTCGAGGGCGAACTTGTCGGGGTCGTCGTCTTCGAGGACGAACACGCCGTCGCGCGTGATGCCGACCGGGATCACCCGGTAGCGGTCACGACTGATCGCGCGGAGAACGCCGCCCGCCGTGGCGGAACTGATCGAGTGTTCGCTGGAGCGACCTCCAAAGAGCACCACCACCGCCGGCCTGTCCATTCTGCGTCCTCTCGCCCTGGGGCACATCGTCGTCCGTCGTGAGGTGTGGTGCGATCTCACGCGGGTTCATCGTTCCGTCCAGAACCATCTTCACCTGCTCGACGATCGGCATCTGGATGCCGGCCTCGCGGGCGAGCTGCAGCACCGGCGCGACGGACGCGAGTCCCTCGGCGGTCTGGTTCATCTGCTTCACGACGTCCTGGAAGCTGTAGCCCTGACCGAGCAGGCGGCCCGCCGTGTTGTTGCGGCTGAGCGGCGACTGGCACGTCGCGATGAGGTCGCCGAGTCCCGCGAGACCTTGCAGCGTCTCGGCCTGGGCGCCTTGGGCGACGGCGAAGTCCGTCATCTCGACCAGGCCGCGCGTGATGATCGACGCTTTGGTGTTCTCGCCGTATCCGACGCCGTCCACGATGCCGATCGCCACCGCGATCAGGTTCTTCAGCACACCGCCGAACTCCGTGCCGATCACGTCGGTGTTCACGAAGGTGCGGAAGTAGCGGTTGCGCGCGCGACGGGCGACGGCCTCGGCGGTCTCCTGGCTCGGCGAGGAGATCACGGCCGCGGTGGGCTGTTCGCGGGCGATCTCGAGCGCGAGGTTCGGACCGGAGGCCACGGCGATGCGAGCGGGATCGCAGTGCAGCTCCTGCTCGATCACCTGACTCATCCGCAGTCCGGTGCGCCGCTCCACACCCTTCATGAGCGACACGATCGGCGCATCGGACTTCATCACGAGCGGTCGCACGCCCTTGAGGTTCTGGCGGACGGCCTGACTCGGGATCGACAGGTAGACCTGCTCCGCTCCTTCGAGCGCTTCCGACAGGTGATGGGTCGCGTACATCTCGCGCGGGAGGTTGATCCCCGGGAGGTATTCGCTGTTGCGCTTGGCCTCGTTGATCTCGTGCGCCAGCTCGGGGCGGCGCGCCCACATCGTCACGTGGGCACCGCCGTCGGCGAGGATCTTGCCGAACGTCGTGCCCCAGCTGCCGGCGCCGATCACGGCGACCCGCGGCAGACCGGCATCCTGCCTACGGCTCAAGGCGACCCGTCTCTCTCTGCCCGTGCTCGGCAGGGTTCCAGCGCTTCTCGGGGGCGGGCTCGCCGCGCAGCACCGAGAGCAGCTGCGCCATCGCGTTCATGAGCCGCTCGGTTCCCGCGGTGAGCGCCGCCGGCTGCGCAGCGCGGTCGGCGAAGTCCGAGAGGTCGACGGGGTCGCCGACGATCACCTTCACCGGACGACGCAGCGGCCAGAAGCTCAGCTTTCCGTAGCGCGGGAGGATGTCCTGCGCTCCCCAGTGGGCGAGCGGGATGAGGGGGATGCCGTCGGCGAGCGCGAGCCGCACGGCCCCGGTCTTCCCCCGCATGGGCCACAGGTCGGGGTCGCGGGTCAGCGTCCCCTCGGGGTAGACGATCACGCCGCGCCCGTGCTCGACGAGGGTCTCGGACGCCTCGATCGTCTGGCGGGCGGCCGACGCGGACGACGAGCGTGCGACGGGGACCATGCCGGTGGCGCGCAGCGCCCACCCGAGAACAGGCACCGTGAACAGACTCTCCTTCGCCATGAACCGCGGCGCGCGACCCATCCGCCACACGGCGACCGAGACGATGAGCGGATCGAACTCCGTGCAGTGGTTCGGGGCGAGGACGTACGCGCCTTCTCGCGGCAGCTTGTGTCCGTCGATGATCTCGATCTTCGCGAACAGGCCCGTCAGCGGGACCACGATGACGGCGAGCGGCCAGAAGACGCTCGGCCGCGTCTTCTCGGCGGAGGCGGGGAGCCGGGGCGAGGAGGCAGCCACCGACGGACTATCCGATCACGTCGAAGTCGGCGCCCAGCGCGTCGAGCTTGGTGAAGAGCTTCTCGTAGCCGCGACGGATGATCCCGACGTTGCGCACGATCGACTCCCCCTCGGCCGCGAGCGCGGCGATGAGGTAGCTGTAGCCGCCGCGCAGGTCGGGTACGACCACATCGGCTCCATGCAGCGGCGTCGGGCCGTTGATCACGGCTGCCTGTTCGAGCGCACGACGCGGGACACGGCGGTCAGGACTGTCGATGCCCTCCGGGTGGACCACGATGTCGGCGCCCATCTGCACGAGGGCCTCGGTGAAGCCCAGCCGGTTCTCGTACACGGTCTCGTGCACGATCGAGCGGCCCTGCGCCTGGGTGAGCGCGACGATGAGCGGCTGCTGCCAGTCCGTCATGAACCCCGGATGCACATCGGTCTCGACGACGACGGGCTTGAGGTCACCGCCGCGACGGAAGCGGATCCCGTCCTCGTGGACGTCGAACTCGCCGCCGGCCTTGCGGTACACGTTGAGGAACGTGAGCATCTCCTGCTGCTTGGCCCCGCCGACGAAGATGTCGCCGTCGGTGGCCAGTGCGGCACACGCCCAGGAGGCGGCCTCGTTGCGGTCGAAGATGCAGCGGTGGTCGTACCCGCGGAGCGAATCGACGCCCTCGATGAGGATCACGCGATTGGGCTCGTAGGAGATGATCGCGCCCATCTTCTGGAGCACGGCGATCAGGTCCATGATCTCCGGCTCGATCGCGGCGTTGCGCAGCTCCGTCACGCCCTTCGCGCGCACCGCGGTCAGCAGGACCTGTTCGGTGGCGCCGACGCTCGGGTAGGGCAGCTCGATGTTCGCGCCGTGCAGGCCGTTCGGGGCGGTGATCCGGATGCCCTCGTACGTCTTGTCGACGATCGCGCCGAACGCGCGGAGCGCGTCCATGTGGAAGTTGATCGGACGGTCGCCGATGCGGCATCCCCCGAGATCGGGGATGAGGGCCTCGCCGAGGAGGTGCAGCAGGGGTCCGCAGAACAGGATCGGGATGCGGGAAGCACCGGCGTGCGCGTCGATCTCCTCGAAGTGCGCCGAGACGGCACCGCTCGGATCGAATACGAGCGAGCCCTCCTCATCACCCTCGACGACCGTCACCCCGTGCACCTCGAGGAGCGAGCGGACGACCTGGACATCGCTGATGTCGGGGACGTCCCGCAGAACGCTCGCGGTCTCGCCGAGAAGCGCCGCAACCATTGCCTTCGTCGCGAGGTTCTTGGCGCCCTTGACCTCGACCCGCCCGGTGAGGGGCCGGCCGCCGCGGATCGCGAGCGTCTCTCCGGACAATTTCTCCCCCGTCTTGTCCTGTGCCGCGGCGGTCTGCCGTGCACCGTCGTCTAGGAGTGTCTTCATCCGGTGGAACCTCACTTGTGTCATCGAGGGAACGGCCGTCGGCTGTCCACCTTCGTGGGGTGGAAGCCCGGATCTACGGAACCGCCTGAGTCTAGGGAACAGGAAGGGTCCGCGGCCGCCACGCCTCGCGGCGAGCCTCGAACTGCGCGATCTTGTCTTCGTTGCGCAGGGTGAGCCCGATGTCGTCGAGCCCTTCGAGAAGCCGCCACCTAGTGTAATCGTCGATGTCGAAAGACACCTCGAAGTCACCGATCGACGCCGTGCGCCGCTCGAGGTCGACCGTCATGCGGATGCCGGGATCGGCGTCGATCGCCGCCCAGATGCGCTCGAGATCCGCTTCGGAGATCACGCCCGTGAGCAGTCCCTGTTTGCCGGAGTTCCCGCGGAAGATGTCGGCGAACTTGGGGCTCAGCACGACATGGAACCCGAAGTCGCGCAGCGCCCAGACGGCGTGCTCGCGGCTCGAACCGGTGCCGAAGTCGGGACCGGCGACGAGGATGCTGGCGCCCTGGAAGGCGGGCTGGTTCAGCACGAACTCGGGGTCCTGACGCCACGCGGCGAAAAGGGCGTCGTCGAACCCGGTCTTGGTCACGCGCTTGAGGTAGACCGCCGGGATGATCTGGTCGGTGTCGACGTTCGACCGCTTCAGCGGTGCCGCGATGCCGGTGTGGGTGGTGAACTTCTCCATGATCAGGCCTCCCCCGCCTGCATGCGGGCGAAGATCGGCGTCTCGCCCAGATCATCCGCATCGCCGAGGCCATCCAGATCGCTCGGGCTCGACAGCGTGCCCCGCACCGCGGTCGCGGCAGCCACGAGCGGCGAGACGAGGTGTGTGCGACCGCCCTTGCCCTGGCGGCCCTCGAAGTTGCGGTTGCTCGTGGACGCGCAGCGTTCACCCGGCGCGAGCTGGTCGGGGTTCATCCCGAGGCACATGGAGCAGCCGGCGAAACGCCATTCGGCGCCGAAGTCGGTGAAGACCTTGTCGAGCCCCTCCGCTTCGGCCTCGAGGCGCACGCGCGCAGAGCCGGGAACGACCATCACCCGCACACCGTCGGCTTTGGTGCGCCCCCGGACGATCGACGCGAAGGCGCGCAGGTCCTCGATGCGGCTGTTCGTGCACGACCCCATGAAGACGGCATCCACTGCGACGTCCTTCAGCGGCGTTCCGGGATCGAGGTCCATGTACTCCAGGGCGCGTTCGGCCGCGGCCCGCTCGTTCGGGTCCGCGAAGTCCTCGGGCGACGGGACGACGTCGCTGAGCGACACGCCCTGACCCGGGTTGGTCCCCCACGTCACGAACGGCTCCAGCTCGTTCGCGTCGAGGTACACCTCGGCGTCGTAGACGGCGCCCTCGTCGCTCGGGAGCGTGCGCCAATACGCGACGGCGTCCTCCCAGTCCTGGCCCTTCGGAGCGTGCGGCTTGTCTTTCACGTAGGCGAACGTCGTCTCGTCCGGCGCGACCATGCCGGCGCGGGCGCCCGCTTCGATCGACATGTTGCAGATCGTCATGCGGCCCTCCATCGAGAGGGCGCGGATCGCGCTGCCGCGGAACTCGAGGACGTATCCCTGCCCGCCGCCGGTGCCGATCTTCGCGATGACGGCGAGGATGATGTCCTTCGCGGTCACGCCCGGCTTCAGCTCGCCCTCGACGGTGATCGCCATGGTCTTGAACGGCTTGAGCGGGAGCGTCTGGGTCGCCATGACGTGCTCGACCTCGCTCGTGCCGATCCCGAACGCCATCGCGCCGAACGCGCCATGGGTCGACGTGTGCGAGTCGCCGCACACGACGGTGATGCCCGGCATCGTGAGGCCCAGCTGCGGCCCGACCACGTGGACGATGCCCTGTTCTTTGTCGCCCAGCGAGTGCAGGCGCACGCCGAACTCCTCCGCGTTGCGGCGGAGTGTCTCGATCTGGGTGCGACTCGTCAGGTCGGCGATCGGCTTGTCGATGTCGAGCGTCGGGGTGTTGTGGTCTTCGGTCGCGATCGTCAGGTCGAGGCGGCGAAGCGGTCGCCCTTCGGCGCGCAGCCCGTCGAAGGCCTGAGGGCTGGTCACCTCGTGCACGAGGTGCAGATCGATGTAGATGAGGTCGGGTTCGCCGTTCTCGCCCTTGACGACGAGGTGGTCGTCCCAGACCTTCTCAGCCAGCGTGCGCGGGGAATCGGGGATGTGGGTGGTCATGTGTCTCGTTCTCCAGGAAGTGGGCTGCGCCCATCGGGGATCTGGCCCGTGACGAACTCCGCGGCGAGGGAGGCCTGAGGATCAGAACTCGCCGCGGCCGCTAAGGAGAAGGAGAGCGATCCGCACCCGCTCAGACTACCACCGCGCTCCGGCACGGCTGAGTCGAGGACGGCGTGGGGTGTCCTCAGCGACGTGCGTCGGGAGGCGTCGGCTGCTCCACCGCCGGCGATGCCGGCTGCTCGACGGTGGGCGGCGTGCCCTTCTCGTCGGCGACGACCGCCGCCGCGGCATCCGGTGTCGTGACCTTCTTCTTGTCGCGCGCGGACGCGATCAGGCTGGCGACCGTCGCGACCACCATCGAGAGCACGATGACGCCGAGCGACATCCAGGTCGAGATCACCGGGACCCACTCGATGTGCTCGCCGCCGTTGATGAACGGCAGCTCGTTCTCGTGCATCGCGTGGAAGACGAGCTTCACGCCGATGAAGGCGAGGATGAACGCGATGCCGTAGTGCAGGTAGCGCAGGCGGTCCAGGAGGTCGCCGAGCAGGAAGTAGAGCTGGCGCAACCCCATCAGGGCGAAGATGTTCGCGGTGAACACGATGAACGGGCTCGTCGTGATGCCGAAGATCGCGGGGATCGAGTCGATGGCGAACAGCAGATCGGTGACGCCGATCGCCGCGAAGACGATGATCATCGGCGTCCACATTTTCTTGCCGTCCACGACCGTGCGGATCTTGGCGCCGTCGTAGTGGTCGCTGATGTCGATCGTGCGGCGCAGGAGCCGGACGACGAAGTTCTCCTGCTTCACGTCGTCGTCGTGGTCTCCCCCGGGGAAGGCCTGACGGATCGCCGTCCAGATCAGGAACGCACCGAAGATGTAGAACACCCAGCTGAAGTTCTCGATCACGGCGGCGCCCACGAGGATGAACGCGCCGCGCAGGATCAAGGCGATGATGATGCCCACCATCAGGACTTCCTGCTGGTAGCGCCGAGGAACCGCGAACTGGCTCATGATCAGCACGAACACGAACAGGTTGTCGATCGACAGGCTGTACTCCGTCAGCCACCCGGCGACGAACTGGCCGGCGTACTCGGGGCCCGCGAAGATCCACATGAGCCCGGCGAAGATGAGCGCGAGGGTCACGTAGAAGACCACCCACAGCGTCGACTCCCGCGTCGATGGGATGTGCGGACGCTTGAGGATCAGGAGGAGGTCGGCCGCGAGGATCAGCGTCAGGACGACGAGCGAGCCGATCTCGAACCAGAGCGGAAGTTGCAGGTCCAAAGGGGACACGGCCTTTCAGAAGGGGATGAGGGGTCGAGCGATTCCCGAAAGTCTCTCCCCCTCGGCGACCTGGCCGAGGCGCGTGCCCGGGGATGCGGCGACGGCTCCCGTGATGACGAACACGCGATGACGGGATACTCCCTCTCGCCGGACAAGGATACAGCCTGAGACGATGGGGCCTGCGACGACACTTATCCGGTGAGAGACGAAAGAGGTTTCGGCGACCGCGGTCGACGGAGGAAGGGAACCCGGTGATGGCGGAGACGGCGACGACGGATGACGCCGCCCTCGTGGCGCAGGTGGCGGGTGGGAGCGAGATCGCGTTCCGCACGCTGTACCGCGCCTACGTCCGACCCGTGTACTGGCTCGCGCACGCCCTGCTGGGCGACGCATCGGATGCCGAGGACGTGACGCAGGAGACGTTCCTCGTCGCCTGGCGGAAGCTCCCCGGCCTCGAGCTGGCCGGTGATTCGCTGCTGCCGTGGCTGGTCACGATCTGCCGCTTCCAGGCGGCGAACCGCATGCGCGCGCAGAAGCGGGATCGTGTGCACACCGCATCCGCGGTGGATGACGGCATCCCGTCGACCGTCGACGTCGAGCAGCAGGTCATCGACGCCGACTTCGCCGAGCGCATCCTGCGTGAAGTCGCGGGCCTGAGCGCCCTCGATCGCGACATCTTCCGCCTGTGCGCCACCGAGGGCTACGCCTACCAGGCGGCGGCCGAGCAGCTGGGTGTCGCCCACGGAGTGGTCCGCAACCGTCTCTCCCGCATCCGCACGCGTCTGCGGACCGTTGTGAAGGAGAGCACATGAACCTCGAACAGTCCGCTGATCCGGGGCCGGCGGCGAAGACGGAGCCCGCCCGGGAGGCAGGCCTCCCCGTCCTCACCGACGAGGGCGTCGATCGCATCGAGCAGTCGCTGTTCGCCGAGATCTCGCGCGACCGCGTCGTACGACGGAAGCGCCGCACGGGCGTGTGGATCGTCGGCAGTGCGGCCGCGGCGGTCATCGTCGTCGCGGCCGTCATCGCGCCGGGTGTCGGCAGCCTGATCGGCGGCGGCGGCGCCTCCGTTGAGTCCGGCGCCGCGCCGTCACTCGTCGATCCCACGGTCGGCGGAGCCGAGGACTCCGCGGTCGGAGGTTCGGACGCCGCGCAGTCGGGCATCGTGGGCGACGGCGCGGGCGCGACCGAGAGCACCCAGGACGCGCGCAGCGGAGACCTCGCGTCCGACGGCGACAGGGCGGTGATCACGACGGCCTCCGCGACGGTCGTCGTGGACGACATCGGCGCAGCTGCGGCGATGATCGCGGATGCCGCGGCGTCGCGCGACGGCTACGTCGAGTCGATGAGCATCGGCCGGTCGGGTGAGGTCGTGCCGATCGACCCGATGACCGGCATGGTCGACGACACGTCGATGCCCTACCCGTACCCGCCGGACGGCGCCTGGATCACGGTGCGGGTGCCCGCCGACGGCCTGCAGTCGCTCGTCGACCAGCTCGCAGGGCTCGGAGAAGTCACGGCCTCTTCGATCAACCGGCAGGACGTGACCGAAGTCACGATCGACCTGGAGGCGCGCGTCGAGGCGGCCCAGGCCTCCGTCGACCGCCTCGAAGAGCTCATGGCGCAAGCCGGAAGCCTGACGGACCTCATCGCGGCGGAATCCGCGCTGGCCGAGCGCCAGGCGACGCTCGAGTCGTATCAGCAGCAGCTGGAGTACTACGAGTCGCAGATCGCGATGTCGACCCTGACGGTGACGCTGGTCGAGCCGACGGAGACGGTCGAGGCCGACCCCGCAGGCTTCGCGGACGGCCTGGCGGCGGGATGGAACGGTCTGGTCGCCACCCTCAACGGCATCGTGATCGCCCTGGGATTCCTGATCCCGTGGATCGCGGTCGCCGGGGTCGCCGCCCTGATCGTCTGGGGCGTCGTGCGGCTCGTCCGCCGCCGGCGGGCGGGGCGGTCCGCGCCCACGATGCGCGCCCCTGAGGCCGACCACCCCGCGGCCGACAGGGCTCCCGTCGACGATCGATGAGCTCCTACACTGGGCGCATGGCGGCGACGACGCCCGCGCAGCATCCCGATCACCACGATCCGATCGTCAACGATCCGATTGTCACTGTGACGCCGAATCCGGCGCTCGACGTGAGCACGTCGGTCGATCGGGTGGTTCCTGAGCACAAGCTCCGGTGCGGACCGACGCGCCTCGACCCCGGCGGCGGGGGCATCAACGTCTCGCGCGTCGTGCGCAACCTCGGCGGACGCTCGGTCGCCGTCTATGCGGTGGGCGGTCCGACGGGCCAGGCCTATCGGGAGCTGCTGGAGCGCGAGGGCATC
>CAYOQY010000045.1:0-18574 GCA_964406225.1 uncultured Microbacterium sp. | reverse complement strand
GTGTCTCGAACCCCCGGTCTTGACGGTGCCGTCCCGGCGGGGGAGCCTGGATCGATGCGAGGAGTACTCCGATGAGCACGACCACGCCGGTGACCACCGTCATCCCGTCCCTGTGGTTCGACCACGACGCCGAAGCGGCGATCGGGTTCTACACCGCACTCATCCCCGGATCCGAAGTGGTCTCTCTCGCACGCTACCCGGATGAGGTCCCCGGCATGGGCGGCAAGGTCATGCACGCGCACTTCCGGCTCGGCGGACGTGACTTCCACGCGATGGATGCCGGACCGAAGTTCCCGTTCACCGAAGCGGTCTCGCTGTTCGTCGCCTGCCGCGACCAGAGCGAAGTGGACCGCTACTGGGATGCGCTGACCTCCGACGGCGGGCAGGAGCAGCCGTGCGGGTGGCTCAAGGACCGCTGGGGTCTGTCCTGGCAGATCATTCCTGATCGGCTCACTGAGCTCATGCGCGACCCCGACCCTGAGCGCTCCCACCGGGCGGTGCAGGCGATGCTGGCGATGACCCGCATCGACATCGCCGCGCTCGAGGCGGCGGCCGGCGCCGCGTGAGAGCACTCCGCCGATGGATCGCGGTCGGTGCGGTGACGGTCTCCGTCCTCGCCGTGGCGGCCTGCGCCCCCACGCCGCCCTCAAGCGTCCCTCCCCGCGCCACCGGCATACCGGCGCCGGCCACCCCCGCCGTCGCACCAGAGGGTTCGTGGCAGCCTTCGGGTGAGCCGACGACCCTCGCGTCCGGCCTGCGCGCGCCGTGGTCAGTCGTCCCACTCGCCGGGGGAGCGCTCATCTCGGAGCGCGACACCGGCACCGTGCGCGAACTCGTCTCCGACGGCACCCTGCGCGACGTGGGCGTGGTCCCCGGGGTGGTCTCCGGCGGAGAATCGGGACTGCACGGACTGGCTGTGTGGACGGCGGAGGACGGCGCGGAGTGGCTCTACGCGTACCACGGGGCGACCGACGACAACCGTGTGGTGCGGATGCCACTCCTCGGAGAGCCCGGCTCGCTCGCCCTGGGCGATCCGGAGAGCGTGCTCACCGGCATCCCCCGCCAGAGGACGCACAACGGAGGACGCATCGCGTTCGGTCCCGACGGACAGCTGTACGTGACGACGGGGGATGCGCAGCAGCGCGACGCCCCCCAGGACGAGGACTCGCTCGCGGGCAAGATCCTGCGCCTGACACCCACGGGGGAGCCGGCCCCGGGAAACCCCTTCGGCACGGTGGTCTGGTCGCTCGGACATCGCAATGTGCAGGGGCTGGCGTGGACGGCCGACGGCGCGCTGTGGGCGAGCGAGTTCGGTCAGAACACGTGGGACGAGCTCAATCGCATCGTGGCCGGCCGCGATTACGGCTGGCCGGATGTCGAGGGCATCGCGGGCGATCCGGCCTTCGAGGATCCGGTCGCGGTGTGGCGGACCGACGAAGCGAGCCCGAGCGGGATCGCCGCCGTGGGGCAGACGGTGTTCGTGACCGGTCTGCGGGGGGAGCGCCTGTGGATGGTCGACGTCGGCGAGGACGGCGCCGTCGAAGCCGCGCCGCGCGTCGGACTGGACGGGCAGGGACGGTTGAGGGATGCCGTCGCCGCGCCGGACGGATCGCTGTGGGTCCTCACGAACAACACCGACGGCCGGGGATCGCCGCGGCCGGAGGACGATGTGCTCCTGCGCATCCCGCTGTCGAAGGTGCCGTGAGCGACCGGCGCGCCCCGTTCGGCCGGTGACCGACCACAGGGCGATACGGTGAGAGCGTGAGCTCACAGCCGCGCTGCCCGCATTGCCGGCACTTCCTGTACCTCGATCGTCTGACGTGTCCGAACTGCGGGGCCGACCTCGGCTACCACATGCTCTCGCGGCAGTTCTACGGCCTGCGCGGCAACCAGACGCTGATCGACGGGATCACCTGGTACACCTGCTCCAACCGCGAATGGGCGTGCAACTGGCTCGTCCGCGAGGATGCCCCGGCGGGCCGCTGCTTCTCGTGCCGGCTCACCCGCACCCGGCCCGCGGCGAACGACACCGTCGCGCTCGAGAAGCTCGCGAGCGTCGAGGAGGCCAAGCGACGCCTCCTTCTGCAGCTCGCGAGCCTCGGTCTGCCGATCGTGGGCTGGGACATCGAGAAGGGCGGCCTGGGGTTCGACCTGATCTCGAGCCTCAGCGACGGCACGCCCGTCATGATCGGCCACGCGAACGGCATCATCACGATCGACCTCGCCGAAAGCCTCGACGACCGCCGAGAGGCGATGCGCGTGCGGCTGGGGGAGCCCTACCGCACGATCCTCGGCCACCTGCGCCACGAAGTCGGTCACTACTACCAGAACGTCCTGCTGACCGACGACGAGAGCTGGGCGCGCTGCCGGGCGCTGTTCGGTGACGAGCAGGCGAGTTACAAGGATGCGCTCGCGCGGCACTACCGCTTCGGCGCACCGGAGGGATGGCACACGTCGTTCATCTCGGAGTACGCCACGATGCATCCGTGGGAGGACTTCGCGGAGACGTTCGCGCACTACCTGCACATCACGGGCACCCTGCAGACCGCCGCGGCGATCGGCATCCGTCTGGATGCCGCTGTCACGAGCATGCGCGACATCGACGTCGTCCCGCTCGAGTCGTACGAGAGCGAACCGATCCAGCGTCTGCTGGCCGACTGGGAGTGGATGTCGCAGGGGTTCAACCGCATCAACCGCTCGATGGGCTTCGGCGACCTGTACCCGTTCGACATCGTCGCGCCGGTGCGCGAGAAGCTCAGCTTCATGCACGAGATCGTCACCAAGGCGCCGCTGACGCTCGAACAGCAGGCGGCACTGGCGGCACCCTGGGACGTGGAGCGCACGTGACCTCGACCGCCCGTGGACAGCGCGTCATCGGCGCGGCGACGCACTACGTGGAGAATCAGCCGCCCGTGCGCACGGATCTCGACGAGTACGAGGTCAACACGGCGCTGCGCGAGGCGGTGTCGGCGTTCGGCGCGGACTGGGCCAACGATTCCCTGCACGATGCGGGGCACCTCGTCGGTTCGTCGTCGTTCCAGCGCGACGCCACGCTCGCGAACGTCCATGGTCCCGTCGCACACGCGCACGATCGGTGGGGTTTCCGTCTCGACGAGGTCGAGTACGACCCGTCCTACCATCGGGTGCTGGGCGCGGCGATCGCGGCCGGTGCGCACACGTCCGCCTGGGCGCAGCCGCGGCCCGGGGCCGAGATCGCCCGGGCGGCGATGTTCATGCTGTTCGCCCAGGTGGAGGCCGGGCATGCGTGTCCGGTATCGATGACCCACGCCGCCGTCGCGTCGATCCAGGAGTCCTCGTGGATCGCCGACGACTGGCTGCCCCGGCTCTACTCCCGCGAGTACGAACCGCGCCTTCTGCCGAACGAGGAGAAGTCGAGTGCGCTGATCGGCATGGCGATGACCGAGAAGCAGGGCGGCTCGGACGTGCGGGCCGGGACGACGCTCGGCACCTACATGGGCGGACACGCCTACCAGATCGCCGGCCACAAGTGGTTCTGCTCGGCGCCGATGTCGGACGGCTTCCTGGTGCTGGCGCAGACGCGCCGCGACAACGTCGACGAGGGGCTTTCGTGCCTGTTCGTGCCGCGGCTGCTCCCGCGCGGCATGCGCAACGTGTTCCGCATCCAGCGCCTGAAGGACAAGCTCGGCAACCGGTCCAACGCCTCGGCCGAGGTGGAGTTCGACGGGACGGTCGGGATGATCGTCGCAGAACCGGGGCGCGGAGTCCGGAGCATCATCGAGATGGTGCAGCGGACGCGGCTGGACTGCGTGCTCGGCACGGCGGCCGGCATGCGGCAGGCCGTCGCCGAAGCGGTCTGGCACGCGCGCGGACGCGCAGCTTTCGGTCGCCTGCTGGTCGATCAGCCCGCCATGACGTCGGTGCTCGCCGACCTCGCGCTCGAGGCGGAGGCGGCGATGCTCACGGGTTTGCGGCTCGCCCAGCTCTTCGGGGCGGAGGCCTCCGCCCGCGATGTCGCCCTCCGCCGACTCGCGACGCCCGTGTCGAAGTACTGGGTCACCAAACGCGGACCGCAGCACGCCTACGAGGCGATGGAGTGCCTCGGCGGCAACGGCTACACCGAGTCCTTCCCCCTCGCCCGGCGCTACCGGGAACAGCCGGTGATGTCGATCTGGGAGGGCTCGGGCTCGGTCATGGCCCTGGACGTCCTGCGAGCCCTGACGCGCGACCCGGACTCGGCCGCCGCCTTCGCCGATGAGGTGTCGACCACTGCGGGGGCGTCCGGCATCCTCGACGCGCACGTCGGACGGACGCTCGCACTGTTGGACGAGATCGCGGGTGCGGATCGTGACGACGCCGAGACTCAGGCGCGCCGCCTGAGCGAAGACCTCGCGCTCGCCCTGCAGGCCTCGCTCATGCTGCGCCACGCGCCGTCGCTCGATGCCGAAGCCTTCATCGGCGCCCGGCTCGGCGCCGACCGCGGGCTGCAGTACGGCGTCCTCCCTCGACGAGCGGATGCCGCGGCGATCGTCGCCCGCCACTGACACGGCGACCCCACCCGCACGCGCCGCGGCGAACGTAGGCTGGTGCGATGGCGTCCGTGCATCGATCCCTCCGTGCCGGGGCGGGTCTCTGCGTCCTCGCGCTCGCCCTGGGCCTGACGGCGGGGGTGGATGCCGCCGTCGCCGCCGACCTCCCGGAAACGTCTCCGGCGGATGAGCCGGGGACCGTCCGCGTCATCGCCGCTGACGACCTCGACGCGGTCGCAGCCGCCCGGGTGACCGCGATGTCGCTCCGGGATAAGGCCGCGGGAGTCGTCATGGGCCACATCCCCACGACGGACCCCGCCGCGCTGTCCTCGTACATGACGGACAGCGGGGTCGGCGGGTTCATCCTCATGGGTGCCAACATCCCGGGCACCGAAGCGGAGCTGCGGGAGATCACGGCCGCCCTCACCACGGATCCCGCGCTGCCTCCGCTGATCGCGATCGACCAGGAGGGCGGTGACGTGTCGCGTCTTCCGTGGGACTCGTTCCCCTCGGCCGTGACGCTCAAGAACGAGCCGGCGCCGGCCACCGCCGACGCGTTCGCGGCTCGGGCTGCGCTGCTCCTGCGTGCCGGCATCGGCGTCAACTTCGGCGTCGTCGCGGATGTGACCGGCGACCGCACGATGTTCATCCACCGTCGTGCGCTCGGAACGGATCCTGTGCAGGGAGCGGATCGCGTCGCCGCAGCGGTCGCCGGTGAGGACACGCAGGCGATGACGACGCTCAAGCACTTCCCGGGACACGGCGCCGCGCCTGGGGACTCCCACGTCGGCATCCCGTCGACCGCGATGTCGAAGGACGAGTGGGCGGCCGCGGACGGTGTGCCGTTCCGGGCCGGCATCGACGCCGGGGCGCCGTTGCTGATGTTCGGTCATCTGTCGTACACGGCCGTGGACGCGGCTCCCGCGACCCTCTCCGCGGAATGGCACCGGATCGCCCGCGAGGAGCTCGGCTTCACCGGGGTGGCGATCACGGACGACCTCGGCATGCTGCAGGCATCCGGCATCCCGGCGTACCAGGATCCGGTCGCGAACGCGGTCGCCGCGGTGGCGGCGGGGAACGACATGGTCCTCGGTGTCATGTTCTCGACGCCCGAGTCCGCGGGCCGCATCGTCGACGGCATCGTCGCGGCCGTCGAGTCCGGCGCGCTTCCGCAGGCGAGACTCGATGAAGCGGTGCAGCGGGTGACGGCGGCGCGACTGGCACTCGCCGCGCAGGGGCGGGGCCTCGTGCCGTGCGCAGACTGCGCGCCCGCCGGATGACCGGACCGCGCTTCTAGTCGCCGACGGGTTCGATCAGCTCGGGCGAGTTGTTCCTCACGTTGCCCACAGCTTTCGACACGACGTGGTCATCGAGGGTCTCGGCGACCATCGGGGCGGCGTCGATCGCGGCGTCGAGGACGTCGCGCACGTTGTCGGTCGTGGGGTCGAGCCAGGCGTCGGCGTGGTCGGGGTCGAGGAACAGCGGCATCCGATCGTGGATGGACCCGAGGTGTCCGATCGAATCGCGGGTCAGGATCGTGAAGCTCAGCATCCACCGGGCCGGGTCGTCCTCGGCGACGGCGGGGTCCTTCCACCATTCGTAGAGTCCCGCCAGGAAGAGCGGCTCGTCGTCCGCGGGGTGGATGTAGTGCGGAACCTTGGCGCCGTCGACGGTCTTCCATTCGTAATACCCGGATGCCGGCACCACCGCGCGCCGCTTCTCCAGCGCGGTGCGGAACATCGGCTTGCTCTCGAGCTCTTCTGAGCGGGCGTTGAATGCGCGCGCGCCGATCGAGGGGTCCTTGGCCCACCCGGGAACGAGTCCCCATCGGGCCGTCTCGAGTCGACGCGTCGGCGGCTCGGTCTTCGCCGAGTCGAGCACGATCGCGACCGGAGCGGTGGGCGCGACGTTGTACGAGGGCTCCGGGAGGTCGTCTCCCTCCAGATCCACACGCAGCACACCCACGAGCTCGGAAGCGACACGGGCCACGACGAAACGTCCGCACATGGGTGCGAGCCTACGCGCAGCCTCCGACGGCCCGTGTCAGCGTTCGAGGACGCCGACCTCTTCGAGCCGCTCGACCATACCGGCGCCGTCGGGCGCGGTCACCCACGGCACCTCGGGGGCGGAGTGATGGTCCACAACGGTCCGGCCGCCGGCCAGGACGGCCTCGGCGGGGGAGAGGCGCCGGATGGCGACGGCGGCGACGTTGTCGGGGTGCTCTCCCGCGAACGTCGTGTAGATCGCGTCGTCGTGCTGGCCGTCGTCGCCGATCAGGAGCCACTTGACGTGGGGGAATTCGGCCGCGAGCCGGCGCAGGTTCGAGAGCTTGTGCGCCTGTCCGCTGCGGAACCACCGGTCGTGGGTGGGTCCCCAGTCCGTCAGGAGTACGGATCCCGAGGGGAAGAGGTGGCGGTGGAGGAAGCGCAGCAGCGTGGGGGCGACGTTCCAGGCCCCGGTGGAGAGGTAGATGACGGGCGTGCCCGGCGCATCGCGCACGAGACGCTCCATGAGGACGGCCATCCCGGCAACCGGCTGACGCGCGTGCTCGTTCACGACGAAGGAGTTCCACGCCGCGAGCAGCGGCCGGGGGAGCGCCGTCACCATGACCGTGTCGTCGACGTCGGAGACGATGCCGAATCGCACGTCCGAGCCGACCACGAACACGCGGGTCTCGACCGGCTCACCGCCCTCGACCGACATCGTGAGGGTCTGCCAGCCCGGTTCGAGGCGGGCGGGGATCTCGCGGTCGATCACCCCGCCGCGGTCCGCGACGACTTCGTGGGTCGTGTCGCCGATCGTCACGCGCACCTGCGCGAACCCGACCGGGACGGAGGCGAAGCTGCGCCAGCCCCGGACCTTCTCGTACTCGCCGGGGCCGATCGGCGGCACCGGCGGGACGATCAGGACGCGTCCGAGGACGCGCACCCAGTCCGGGCTCCCGTAGCCGGGGAAGGGCGTCACGGTCGGCGTCAGACCGCGTGCACGGGCACGGCGTTCACGCCAGGAATGGAACCGGTATTCGAGTCTGGCGAGCCAGAGCACTTTGCGGCGAGCGGGCTTCGTCGCGGAGGGGGACATCCCTTCAGTCTTCCACGTCATCCGTCGGGCGCCTCGACCCCGCGGCTCCATCAGGACCCCCGAGGTCGGGCTGGAAGTGCTTGCGCTCCATGCGCTCGATGACCTTCTTGCTCGCGAAGACGAGCAGGAGGAAGAGCACGATGATCCCGACGAAGATGTACCCGGCCACGTGCAGACGGTCCGCCAGTTCGCGGTATGTCCCGGCCGCCACTGCGGCGACGGTGACGTACAGGGTAGACCAGATGATGCACGCCGGAACGGTCCACGCGAGGAACCGCCGGTAGGGGTAGCCGCTCATCCCGACCGTGAGGGGAACGAGGGAGTGCAGCACGGGAAGGAACCGCGACACGAAGATCGCGGGGCCACCGCGGCGTCGGAGATACCGCTCGGACCGCTCCCAGTTGTCTTCGCCGATGCGCTGACCGAGACGGGAATGACGGATCCTCGGCCCGAGGAAACGGCCCAGGCCGTAGCCGATGCTCTCGCCGACGAGCGCCCCGACGACGACCGCGACCACGAGCACGACGCCCTCCAAGGGCGTGGCCACCGCGGTGCCCGCGATGATGACGATCGTGTCGCCGGGGACCACGAGTCCGATGAGCACGCTCGTCTCGAGCATGATCGCGAGGCCGGCGAGCATCGTGCGCAACACGGGATCGACGCTCTGCACCGCGTCCAGCAGCCACGAGAGGTACTCGTTCACACTCCGAGCCTAGAGTCGAGCCGGGTCAATGCGGCCGGAGGCCGCGTTGACGCGGCTGCGACTCTAGATCGAGTAAGGCGCGTCAGCGCCGCATCGAGATCTCCGTCGAAGCGGACGCCCCTACCCTGGGTACCATGCTCGATCCGCTCATCGCCGTCGCGCTGGAGGACTGGCGGGAGCCGGCATCCGTCTTCGCCGAGATCACCGCCGGTGCGGCGCACCGCTTCTGGCTGGATGCCGGCCCGCACGCGCAGACCGGCTGGAGCTGGGTCGGGGTCGGCGACGTCGAGGAAGATCCCGCTCGGGTGCACCACGTGCGGCTCGCGTCGAGGATCTCGAGCGCGGATCCCCGGGCGGGATCGGAGCGAGGGGCCGCCCCGGATCATCCGTCCGGGCCGTTCCGCGGCGGCTGGGTCGGGTGGATCGGCTACGACGACGCAGCGGGCCGCGCCGGGGCGCCGCACAGCGCACCCGATGCGGGCATTCCGGCGGAGCGGTGGTTGCGCGTCGACCGGTTCGTCGCGTTCGACCACGGCGCGCGCCGGGTCTGGGCGATCGCACCTCCGGAGGAATCCCGCGCCTTCGCCGCGCGGGTCGCCGCGGCATCCGTGCTCCTCGACGCCGCCCCGGAGGCTCCCCTGGCGCCGCCTGTGTCCGCCGTGGCACGCGACACGCCGGAGCGGTACGCCGCGCTCATCGGACGCTGCCGCGCGTCGATCCGCGAGGGCGATGCCTACCAGCTGTGCCTCACGACCCGCTTCTCGGTCGCGGCGAGCGTCGACCCGGCCACCGCTTTCGCGCGCCTGCGGGCCGCGACGCCCGCGCATCACTCCGGGTTCGTGGAGTCCGACGACATCGCGCTCGTGAGCGCGAGCCCGGAGCGGTTCCTCGAGGTGGCCGACGGCATGGTCCGCACGCGCCCGATCAAAGGCACCCGCCCGCGTGGCGATGATCTCGCCGCGGATGCCGCGCTCGCGGCAGAACTGCGGGCGAGCGAGAAGGAGCGCGCCGAGAACGTCATGATCGTCGATCTGATGCGCAACGACCTGTCGCGGGTGTGCGAGCCGGGATCGGTGGGTGTCGACCGACTCCTGGAGGTCGAGTCCTACCCGGCGGTCCACCAACTCGTGAGCACGGTGTCGGGCAGCCTGCGCAGCGATGTCACGGTGGGCGACCTTCTCGGGGCGGCCTTTCCCGCGGGGAGCATGACGGGCGCGCCGAAGCTCTCCGCGATGACGATCCTCCACGACCTCGAGCAGGCTCCGCGCGGGCTCTTCGCCGGCTGCTTCGGCTGGGTCGGCGACGACGGCGCGCTCGATCTGGCCATGGTGATCCGATCGATCGTGCTCCACCCGGGCGGTGCGTACGTCGGTGCGGGCGGCGGCATCACCTGGCGATCGGATGCCGCGTCCGAGGTCGCCGAAGTGGGCGTCAAGGCGCGCGGTCCGCTCGCCGCGATCGGTGCCGAGCTGCCTCCCGGATGGTGACGGCGACGGTCCGGTAGCCTGGAGGACGCGTCCAGCGCCCCCCGCCATTCCACGATTGGTTCCGTCACGTGTCACAGACCTTCCCGCCCGACACCTCCGCGCCCGCCGACGGCGCCGCGTACGACGCGCACGCGATCCAGGAGAAATGGCAGGCCCGGTGGGCGGCCGCAGATCCGTTCCGCGCCGGAGGCGACGAGGACCGGCGTCCGCGCAAGTACGTGCTGGGCATGTTCCCGTACCCGTCGGGCGATCTGCACATGGGGCACGCCGAGAACTACGCGTACGTCGACGTCGTCGCGCGCTTCTGGCGGCACCGCGGCTACAACGTGCTCAATCCGATCGGCTGGGACTCCTTCGGGCTGCCCGCCGAGAACGCGGCGATCCAGCGCGGCGCCGACCCGCGCGAGTGGACCTACGCCAACATCGAGCAGCACAAGCGCAGCTTCCGCGAGTACGGCTCGTCGTACGACTGGTCGCGGATCCTGCACACGAGCGATCCGGAGTACTACCGCTGGAACCAGTGGCTGTTCCAGCGCCTGTACGAGCGCGGCCTCGCGTACCGCAAGGACAGCCCGGTCAACTGGTGCCCGAACGACCAGACCGTGCTGGCGAACGAGCAGGTCGTGGACGGCCACTGCGAGCGATGCGGCGCCGAGGTCGTCAAGAAGAAGCTCACGCAGTGGTACTTCAAGATCACCGACTACGCGGACCGGCTGCTCGACGACCTGAACCAGCTCGAGGGGTTCTGGCCGAGCAAGGTCATCCGGATGCAGCGCAACTGGATCGGCCGTTCGGTGGGCGCCGACATCGACTTCGAGATCGAGGGCCGCGCAGAGAAGGTCACCGTCTTCTCGACGCGCCCCGACACGCTGCACGGCGCGACGTTCTTCGTCGTCGCACCCGACAGCGACCTCGCGTCGGAACTGGCCGCCGGCTCGTCGGTGGAGGTCCGGATGCGGTTCCAGGACTACCTGGAGACCGTCCAGCGCGAGACCGACATCGCCCGCCAGAGCACCGACCGCCCCAAGACGGGCGTCTTCCTGGAGCGCTACGCGATCAACCCGGTCAACGGCGAGCGGCTCCCGATCTGGGCCGCCGACTACGTCCTGGCCGACTACGGCCACGGCGCCGTGATGGCCGTCCCCGCGCACGACCAGCGCGACCTCGATTTCGCCCGCGCGTTCGACCTGCCCGTGAAGGTCGTCGTCGACACGACCGCGCCCATCACCGGCGCGATCCCCGTGATCGACGTCGACGAGCACGGCATCCCGATCGACCCCGGCGCGGGCGAGGCCGCACTCGACGATCTCGATCCGGCACGGACCGGCATCGCCCTCACCGGCGAGGGCCGCATGATCAACTCCGGCGCACTCGACGGGCTGTCCAAGCGCAACGCGATCGCCCGGATGATCGAGCAGCTCGAAGCGGCCGGGACGGGCCGTGCCGCGAAGTCCTACCGTCTGCGCGACTGGCTGATCTCCCGCCAGCGCTTCTGGGGCACGCCCATCCCGATGATCCACACGGCGGACGGTCGCATCGTGCCGGTGCCGGACGACCAGCTGCCGCTCACCCTCCCCGATGCGCACGGTCTCGATCTGGCACCCAAGGGCACGTCCCCCCTCGGCGGTGCGACCGAGTGGATGCGCACCGTCGATCCGGCGACGGGCGAGGAGGCGCTCCGCGACCCCGACACGATGGACACCTTCGTGGACAGCTCGTGGTACTTCCTGCGCTTCTTCGCTCCGAATGATGCGACGCAGGCCTTCTCGAGCGCGGAAGCCGACAAGTGGGCTCCGGTCGACTCCTACATCGGCGGCGTCGAACACGCGATCCTGCACCTGCTGTACGCGCGGTTCATCACGAAGGTCCTGTTCGACATGGGGCTCATCGACTTCACGGAGCCCTTCTCGAGCCTCATCAACCAGGGCATGGTCCTCCTCGGCGGCTCGAAGATGTCCAAGAGCAAGGGCAACCTCGTCGAGTTCGCCTCGAGCATGGTGGACCCCGGGGCGGATGCCGTCCGCGTCGCGATCGCCTTCGCCGGGCCGGTGGAGGACGACATCAACTGGGAGGACGTCTCGACGACCGGTGCGCAGAAGTTCCTCGCGCGCGCCTGGCGCGTGGCGCAGGACGTCACCAGCAGCCCCGACGTCGTCTGGGCCGAGGGGGACGCGTCCCTCCGCCGCGTGACGCACCGGCTGCTGGCCGATGCGCCCGGGCTCGTCGAGCAGAACAAGTTCAACGTCGTGGTGGCCCGCCTCATGGAGCTCGTGAACGCGACCCGCAAGGTGATCGACAGCGGTGCGGGTCCTGCGGACCCCGCCGTCCGCGAAGCCGCCGAAGTCACCGCGATGGTGCTCGACCTGTTCGCCCCGCACACCGCCGAGGAGATGTGGGAGATGCTCGGCTACCAGCCGTTCGTCGGGCTCGTCCCCTGGCGGCAGGCCGACCCCACCCTGCTCGTCGAGGACACCGTCACGACGGTCGTGCAGGTCGACGGGAAGGTGCGTGCCACCCTCGAGGTGCCCGCGCGGATCGACGCCGCGGAGCTCGAGGCGCTCGCACGGGCGGATGCACGGGTGCAGCGCGCGCTCGCGGACCGCGAGATCACCCGTGCGATCGTGCGTGCTCCCAAGGTCGTGAGCTTCAGCACCAGCTGAGGCTCCTCCCCAGGAGGCGAGCGAGCGCGCCCGTCCACCGACGGCTGATGCCGTCGCGCGCAGACGGACGCGCAGGCCTAGGTTCGACCGTGTGTCGTCGGCCGCAGATCACCGCACGGAGCGCGGAAGTCCGCGTGCCCGGCTGGGGCTCGGCGCCGGCATCGTCCTCGCTCTGCTGGCGCTGGCGATCACGGTCGCGATCGGGATCGTCCGCGGCACGGCCTCTCCCGTCGAGGTGGTGCCGGTGGGGGAGTCCGTCGTCGCGGAGTCGACGGCGCCGGCATCCGTTTTCGTCCACGTGTCGGGCGCGGTCGCCGCACCGGGTCTCTACGTCCTCGACGAAGGCGCACGCGTCGTGGACGCCGTCGCCGCAGCGGGCGGCTTCGCCGACGGCGCGGACGAGACGGCGGTGAATCTCGCACGACAGGTCAGTGACGGCGAGCAGCTGCACGTGCCCGCCGTCGGTGCGGCGGGCGCGGCCGGACCGGGCGTGGGGGCCGGTGGCGCCGGCGATGGGAGGATCAACCTCAACACGGCCGACGCGACCCAGCTCGACACACTGCCGCGTATCGGTCCGGCCATGGCCGAACGCATCATCGGGTGGCGCGACGCCAACGGCAGGTTCACGAGCGTCGAAGACCTGCTCGCGGTTCCCGGCATCGGCGAGAAGATGCTCGCCGCGCTCCGCGACCTCGTGACGGTGTGAGCGTGTCGGCCGTCGTCCGCGACGATCCGAGCACGAGGGCATCGCAGCGCACGTCGCTCCGACTCGTGCCGGTTGCGGCGGGCGCCTGGGGCACGGCCCTTCTGGTGACGCTCCTCCCGGAGACGGCACCCGCGCTCGCGCTCGCACTGTGGACGGGTGCGATGATCGCCCTCACGACCGTCATGGTCCGTGCCGCCCGGCTACGGCATCCCGTCCGCCGCCCTGCGGCGATCGTCGTGCTGCTCGCGCTCGTGTGCGCGGCGGTCGTCGCCTCCCACACGGCCATGGCCCAGCCCGCGCGCGAGCAGGTCCGCGACTTCGCGCTGGACGGCGGACGTGCGCTCGAGGTCGAGGCGGTCGTGATCGGCAAGGTCGAGCAGCGGGCGGGTGGCGTCCGGTCGTTCGACGCGCGCGCCACCGCGGTGACGGTGGGAAGCCGCGCCGAGCGTGTCGCGTTCGATGTCACCGTGCGGGTCGATCCGGCCGACGTCGACGATGCGCCGTCACTCGATGTGGGTGCGACCGTGTCGCTGCGCGGGACGGCTCGCGCGACGTCGCCCGGCGACCGCGCCGTGCTCGCGGTGAGCGCGCGTGAGGTGCACGTGCAGAACCCGCCGGAGGGCGTCGCGGCCGTCGCCTCGGACCTGCGGCGCGGCCTGATCGAGGCGACGTCGGGCCTTCCCGAACCCGGCGCCGGACTCATCGCGGGTCTCGCGGTCGGCGACACCTCCGCCGTGTCGTCAGCCCTCGACGCGGCGATGAAGGAGTCGTCGCTGTCGCACCTGACCGCGGTCTCGGGTGCGAACTGCGCGATCGTGGTCGGCCTCGCTTTCGGCGCCATCGCGCTGGCCGGCGGCTCGCGCCGCGCGCGGGTGTTCGGCGGCCTCGTGGCGCTCGTGGGGTTCGTCGTGCTGGTCACGCCCGAGCCCAGTGTCGTACGTGCCGGGGCGATGGCGGCGATCGCGATGGGGGCGTTGCTGCTCGGCCGCGCCGGCGCCGGGCTGTCCCTCTTGTCCCTCGCCGTGACCGTGCTCTTGATCGCCGACCCGTGGCTGGCCGGTTCCCTGGGGTTCGCGCTGTCCGCGGTGGCGACCGCCTCGCTTCTCGTGTGGGCGCGACCGCTCGCGCACGGATTGGGCCGGTGGATGCCGCGTCCCCTCGCCCTCGCCCTGTCGGTGCCCCTGGCCGCACAGCTGGCCTGCGGTCCGCTGCTCGTGCTCATCACCCCGACCGTGCCGTTGTACGGCGTGGCTGCGAATCTCCTCGCCGCTCCCGCCGCGCCCGTCGCGACGATCGTGGGACTGGCGGCCTGCCTGTCCGCGCCGCTTCCGTGGGTGCAGTCGGGCCTCGCCGCAGTGGCCTGGGTGCCGGCATCCTGGATCGCCGGCACCGCGCACGTCGTGAGCGCCCTCCCCGCCGCCCAGATGCCCTGGCTCGAGGCGTGGCAGGGCGCGGCGGCGCTGGCGCTCGTGGGCGGGGCGGTCGGTGTGCTCATCGCCGTGCCGCGCTCGACCGGACGTCTCCGGCGCGGAGCCCGGACGGCATCGCTCGTGCTGGTCGCCGTGATCGTCGGCGCGCAGACCGGCGGTGCGGCGCTCGGCTCGCTCGCGGGGCGCTGGACGATCCCGCGGGAGTGGAGCGTGCTCGCGTGCGACATCGGCCAGGGCGATGCCGTGCTGCTGCGGTCCGCGCACACCGTCGCGCTCATCGACACCGGCCCCGAACCCGAGGCATTGGACAGGTGCCTCGCGCGTGCGGGAGTGCACCACATCGACCTGCTGGTCCTCACGCACTTCGACCGGGATCACGCCGGCGGCGCGCCGATCCTCGCGCAGCGGGTCGGGACCGTCGTGCATGGGCCGCCCGCGTCGGCCGTCGACGACGCGCTCCTCGCGGCACTGCGGGAGGGCGGCGCCCGCACGGTGCCCGCGCACGCGGGCCAGCGCGGCGCGTTGGGGACGGCGACCTGGCGTGTGCTGTGGCCGCCCGCCGAGAGCCGCGCGTTCCCGTCCGTCAACGACGCGAGCGTCGTGATCGAGGTCGTCGATGTGAGCGGTGGTGCCGTGCCGCGGTCGCTGTTCCTCGGCGACCTCTCCGCGACGCCGCAGGCGGCGCTGGCGGCATCCGGAGCGCTGCGCCCGCCGTACGACCTCGTCAAGGTGGCGCACCACGGCAGCGCCGACCAGAACGTCGGACTCTACGAGCTCCTGGACCCCGCGGTGGGGCTCATCACCGTCGGCACGGAGAACACCTTCGGACATCCCCGTGTGGAGATCCTCGACGCCCTCGCGGGGCAGGGTGTCGCGATCGCACGCACCGACCGACACGGGCTGGTCGCGCTCTGGCGGGACGCCAGTGCGATGCGGCTGTGGCGGGAACGCGAGGGCGAGGTCGGAGCCGCTGGGTAGGCTGGACGGATGGCCACCACCGCGCGTCGCTCACCGGCCGGCCGGTCGCCGCGCACCGCGATTCCGCAGGTGTCCTGGCGGGCGCCGCAGCCCGCGTCCGTCGTGCTCGTGTCGGGTCCGGAAGAGGTGTGCGCGGAGCGCGCCATCGGCGGGATCCGCGATTATCTCCGCGCCGAAGACCCCAGCCTCGAAGTGACCGACGTGCGCGCCGACGACTACGCACCGGGAACCCTTCTGGGTGTGTCCTCGCCCTCCCTCTTCGGCGAACCGCGTCTCGTGCGCGTGACCGGGGTCGAGAAGTGCTCGGACGCGTTCCTCTCCGAAGCGCTGTCCTATCTCGCGATGCCGCAGGAGGGCGCCACCGTCGTGTTGCGACACACGGGGGCGTCCGTGCGCGGCAGGAAGCTGCTCGATGCGATCCGGGCGGGGGAGGGGCGGGGTGTCGAGATCGCGTGCCCCGCCGTCAAGCGCGAATCAGACCGCTTCGACTTCGCCGCGGGTGAATTCACGGCCGCCCACAAGCGCATCGCCCCGATCGCCCTGCGCACGCTCGTCTCCGCCTTCGCCGATGACCTCACCGAACTCGCCGCAGCGTGCCAGCAGCTCATCGCCGACGTTCCGGGCGACGTGACCGAGGAGATCGTCGAGCGCTACTACGGCGGGCGCGTGGAGATCTCGGCGTTCGCGGTCGCCGACACCGCGATCGCCGGGCGCTACGGCGAGGCCCTCGTCTCGCTCCGCCACGCGCTCGCGTCAGGGGCCGACCCGGTGCCTCTCGTGGCCGCCATCGCCTCGAAACTGCGGACGATGGCCCGTGTCGCCGGACACCGGGAATCGTCCTCTGCCCTCGCCGCGCGCCTGGGCCTGAAGGACTGGCAGGTCGACCGCGCCCGGCGTGACCTCTCGGGATGGTCCGACGCGACGCTCGGGATGGCGATCCAGGCTGCCGCGCGCGCGGATGCCGAGGTCAAGGGCGCCTCCCGCGACAGCGTGTTCGCGCTCGAGCGGCTCATCACCGTGATCGCGACACGCGCCCCGTACGGTTCCTGACCTGGCGCGCAGCTCCCGCGGCTCTCCGCAGACGCCCCGCGAACGACGAAGCCCGCCCCCCTCGGGGACGGGCTCTCGTGTGTATCGGGCTCAGAGAGCGGCGACCTGCTTGGCGATGGCCGACTTGCGGTTCGCGGCCTGGTTCGCGTGGATGACACCCTTGCTGGCGGCCTTGTCGAGCTTCTTGGTCGCCTTCACGAGGGCCTTCTCGGCCGCGGCCTTGTCGCCGGCGGCGACAGCCTCGCGCGTGCGGCGCACCTCGGTGCGAAGCTCGCTCTTGACGGCCTTGTTGCGCTCGTGCGCCTTCTCGTTGGTCTTGTTGCGCTTGATCTGCGACTTGATGTTTGCCACGTTGGTAGACGGTCTTTCGTTCGGAGTTTTCGATGTGAAGTGCCGAGTGGCAGGAGAGGGGTGCCGCACGGCGGTCGTGAGGGATGAAACCCACACGCAAGCCGATCACCGAGTCTATCAGGTCTGTTCGAGAGTCGTGATCGCGAGGTGCAGGACGGCATCGAACACCCGCGGACGCATCACGGTCACGTGGTGGGTCGTACGCGGGACGACGATCAGCTCGGCGTGATCGGCGAGGCGAAGGAACAGCCGCTCGTTGACGCGGAGCTGGTCGTACTGTCCGTTGACGAACCAGAGCGGCAGCTCGATCCGATCCACCGCGGCGAGCAGATCGAGCACCGAGAGACTCCGCAGCGCGGCGTCCTGCGCGTCGAGCGCGTATCCGCCGGCACCGAAGTCCGCGCGCGTCTCCTCGGGGAGGATGCGGTCGAGCATCCGGTCCGTGAGCCACATCCCCCGATCCGGCAGCGAATCGAAGCCGCGGGCGAGCAGGCGGTACGCCGCGAGTCCCGCACCGCGCGGCACCGCCGTGCAGGAGGCTGCGATGAGCCCCGCCACGGGCGGCGCGTCCTCGCGCCCCGTGTACTCGAGGCAGAGCAGCCCGCCCATGGAGTGGCCGACGAGGAGCACGGGTCCCCGCGTCGCGGCATCCCGCACCGCGTCGTCGATCGTCGCGAACGCGCCGTCGAGCGTGAACGCCTCGTCCATCCGCGCTCCGTGCGCGGGCAGGTCCAGCGCGACGACGGGGTTGCCCCGTGCGGCGAGGTAATCCACCTGCGCACGCCACATGGTCGCCGACGTGCGGATGCCGTGCACGAGGACCACCTGGACGACCATGCTCCCAGGGTAGGCATCACGAACGCCCGCGGGGCCGCGGTCTCTCATGGGCCGGAGCCCTCGGCCGCTGACGGGTAGAATCGGGCGGATATGTCACCGCGCGCCCTGAAGCCCCTCGAGCCGTCCGCGACCCCGCCGGAGCTGATCCGCAACTTCTGCATCATCGCCCACATCGACCACGGCAAGTCGACGCTGGCCGACCGCATGTTGCAGATCACCGGCGTCGTCTCCGACCGCGACATGCGCGCGCAGTACCTCGACCGGATGGACATCGAGCGTGAGCGCGGCATCACGATCAAGAGCCAGGCGGTGCGGATGCCCTGGCAGCTCGACGGCGCGACGTATGCGCTGAACATGATCGACACCCCCGGTCACGTCGACTTCACGTACGAGGTGAGCCGCTCGCTCGCGGCCTGCGAGGGGGCCATCCTTCTCGTCGATGCGGCGCAGGGCATCGAGGCGCAGACGCTCGCGAACCTGTACCTCGCCCTCGAGAACGATCTGCACATCATCCCGGTGCTCAACAAGATCGACCTGCCGGCCGCCGACCCGGAGAAGTACGCCGCCGAGCTGGCAGGCCTCATCGGCGGCGACCCCGAGGACGTCCTTCGCGTGAGCGGCAAGACCGGCATGGGCGTCGAGAGCCTGCTCGACCTCATCGTCGAGAAGATCCCCGCACCCAAGGGGGACGCGGACGCGCCGGCACGCGCGATGATCTTCGACTCGGTGTACGACTCCTACCGGGGTGTCGTGACCTACGTCCGCATGGTCGACGGCAAGCTC
>CAYOQY010000044.1:0-19102 GCA_964406225.1 uncultured Microbacterium sp. | reverse complement strand
GCGCCGGTCTCGGCGATCACGCGCGTCTTGCCGAGCCGCTTCGTCAGCAGCGCCTGGCCGAGGACGTTGTTGATCTTGTGCGAACCGGTGTGGTTGAGGTCCTCCCGCTTGAGGAAGATCCGCGCGCCGCCCGCGTGCTCGGCGAACCGCGGAACCTCGGTCAGGACGGAGGGCCTGCCGGCGTAGGAGTGCAGGAGAGCCCGCAGCTCGGCGTCGAAGGCGGGGTCCGCCATGGCGTCCTCGTACACCGCGGTCAGCTCGTCGATCGCCGCGATGAGGGATTCGGGCATGTAGCGGCCGCCGAACTCGCCGAAGAAAGGCCCCGGCGCCTCGCGCAGGGTCGCCGGCGTGCTGCCGGGCCGATCGGTGATGGTCATGCTCCGGCCTCCAGGAAAGCGGCGAGGGTCGCCACGGGGTCGCCCGTCACGAGCGCCTCGCCGATCAGGACGACGTCGGCGCCGGCCGCCCGGTAATGGGCGACGTCGGCGGGCGTCAGGACAGCGGATTCGGCGATCCGGATCGCGCCGGAGGGGATCCGGTCGGCGAGTCGTGCGAACAGGTCGCGATCAAGTTCGAACGTCGACAGATCACGGGCGTTGACGCCGATGAGCCGGGCGCCGAGTTCGGCGGCGCGGTCGACCTCGTCTGCGGAATGGGTCTCGACGAGTGGGGTCATCCCGAGCTCGATCGTGAGGGCGTGCAGGCGCGCGAGGCGATCCTGTTCGAGAGCCGCCACGATGAGGAGCACCAGATCCGCGCCCGAGGCCCGCGCCTCGAGGACCTGATACTCGGTCGCGATGAAATCCTTCCGCAGCACCGGCAGCTCGACCGCCGCGCGGACGGCCTCGAGATCGGCGAGGCTGCCCTTGAACCGACGACCCTCGGTGAGCACCGAGATCGTGGACGCCCCGCCCTGCTGGTAGAGCCGCGCCTGGTGGGCCGGATCGGGGATCGACGCGAGGTCGCCGCGCGATGGGCTCGCGCGCTTGACCTCGGCGATGATCTTGACGCGGTCAGCGGGCGCGAGAGCCGCGAGCGCGTCGCGCGCGGCGGGCTGCGCGAGGGCGTCCCGTTCGACGACGGCGGACGGGCGGGCGGTGGCCCGTTCCTCGGCATCCTGCACCGCGCCGGCCGTGAGGTCGGCGAGCAGGCCCCGACTCACCGTCGCGCGCTCGGCTCGGGTGTTCAATGCTCTTTCGGTGTGTACTTCGAGCCGCCGACGCCGTAGCCGGCCTTCGCCATGCCCCAGCCGACGAGCGCACCCACGACGACGAGTCCCGCCGACGTCCACACCAGCCACGGCATGTCGAACCAGTACGCGAGGGTACCGATCGCGATCGCGACGAGCATGATGATGACGGCGGTCCAAGCGGCGGGCGAGTGTCCGTGGCCGGGGTCGCCGATGGGGTTGCTCATTGAATTCCTCCGGGATAGCGCGTGGCCCTCAGTCTAGCGGGGTCCCGCCGTCTGGTCGCTCGTCGGGTCCGTGCCGCGCGACAGGTCGTCCCACGAATCGATCGCGTCGAAAGGCCGGGATTCCGGTGCCGCCGCCTCGCCGGCGGGCGGTTCCGCGTCGTAGCGCCGACCGCTCCGCCCCCACGCCCGTGCCGTGACGAGGATGAAGATGCCGGTCGCCAGCAGGACGATCGAGGCGATGAGCGTGATCGCCGGCCAGGGCGTCGCCGTGACCGACGCGACGAGGGACGCCACCGCTTCCTCGCCCGTGATGCCGGTCGCGGTGGTGACGGTCGAGGCGGTCGCGGACACCGGCGAGAGAAACGCCACCTGCGCGCTGAGCAGTCCCAGGACGGCGGCGATGGCGACCGTCAGCGCGCCGAAGACGTGGCGCAGGATCGGGCCGACGATCGAAAGCGCACCGCCGAGCGCGAGCACCGCCAGGCTGAGGGGGGCGAGGACGGGCACCGCCGCCGCCCCGCTGACGGCCAGTTCGTGCTGCCCTCCGTCGTCCAGGACGGCGACGAGCCACGTCTGCGTCGAGGAGATCAGGCTGATCGCCCCCACCGCGAGGGCGGTCAGGACGGAGAGCACGCGGGCGCGGCGGATCACCCCTCCACCGTATGTCACGTCGTCGAGGTCGCGCTGACGGCGGTCAGGGTGCCGTGAGGCAGCACGCCGCGCCGCCCGGTGCGGTCAGGACGCGCGTTTCCGCGGCGTTCGTCCAGAAGCCCCAGTAGTCCCTCCCGTCGCTGCGCACGGTGTAGCCCCCGAAGCGCACGCCTTCGACCGAGACCGGTACCCCGGCGCGGCGGATCGTGAGGTGGACATGGTCGAACGTGGCGCCGCCGCCGCAGGGGACGGTGCGACCGACGTCGCCCAGGTAGGTGCCCGCAGTCACGAACTGGCCGACCAGGTGATCCTGGTAGTTGACGAGGTGGTAGTAGGTGGACTGCCACCCGTTCGCATGATTGATCCCGAGGTAGGAGGCCGATCCGCACTGGATGCGGTAGACCGTGCCGTCGGCGATCGCGAGCACGCGTCGATCGCCGCCGGCGCGCGGGCCGAAGTCGAGCGACCCGCGCGCGCCGGCCGTGTTCCCGGAGTTCGCGTGCGGAGCGCCCGCGCTCCAGCTCGCTCCGGAGGCGAAGGGCAGGCGCCAGCGCGGCGCAGTGGCGCTCGACATGCTGGACCATGCGATGGCGCCGCCGGGGCCGGTGAGCATGAGGTCGCCGTCGTTCTGCACGACGAGCTCGCTCGCGCCTGTACCAGCCGTACTGGACTCCCAGATGACCTGGCCGTCGATCCCGAACAGCACGGCGTTGCCGTCGCCACGGATCCGGAGAGCCCGCACCGACGGATTCGAGGTCCCGGACGTCCACAGCGCGGTCGCGCCGCGGTACACCCCGAACCGTCCATCGACACCCACGCACAGCTGATGGCTCCCATCCGCAGACCCCAGGCATGTCCCCGCCCGGACCTCTGTCGTCCGGGTGAGGCGACCACCGGATGCCTGAGGCACGTCGCTTCCGATGAAGGTCACCAGTTCGGCGACCGCCGGGGAGACGGAAGCGTCGCCACCGAGGACGATGATTCTGGCGGGCTTCAGCCTCCGGAGCTCATTCGCGACGGTCGTCGGAAGCCCTCCCGCCTGGGTCAGGAGCACCGGGCCACCGAGCAGCGCAGCAATCGGAGCGCCGGCGAGCGCGTCGGCGAAGACGAGTCCGTTGGCCAGGAAGGCCACCGGGGTTCCGGACGCGAACGACTGGGCGCTGATCGCGGTCGCCGTCGCGTATCGATCCGGTCCGGCCGATCGCGTGACCTCCCCCGTGGTCAACGCAGCGAGCTGGGTACGCACGGGATCACTCACGGACGACTCACCTCCGAGGATGACGATCTTCGTCGGGCGGAGCCGGACGAGTTCCTCGATCGTCGCCGCAGGCAACGCGTCGGGTTGCGTGAGCAGTACGGGCCCTCCCTGCCGTCCCGCCACCGGCGCGCCGGCGAGCGCGTCGGCGAACACCTGCCCGTTCGCGACGAACGCGACGGGGGCACCGGGAACGAACGATTCCGCGCTGATCGCCGCGGCGGTGACGTATCTGTCCGCACCGGACCATCGCGCGATCTCGGCCGGGACGAGCGCGCGGACCTCATCCTCCACGGCGACGCTCACGGAGGCCTCGCCACCCAGGATGACGACTTTCGCCGGGGCGAGGCGTCGCAACTCGTCTGCCACCGAAGTCGGCATGCCACCGGCCTGAGTGAGGAGTACGGGCCCGCCCAGGCGTCCGGCGACCGGCGCACCGGCGAGCGCGTCGGCGAAGACGAGACCGTTCGCGAGGAACGCGACCGGAGCGCCGGACGGAAACGACTGCGCGCTGATCGCCGCAGATGTCGAATAGCGATCCGGACCGGACCAGCGCTCCACCACGGCACTCGCGGCCGCGGCGGGCGAGCCCGTCGCGACCAATCCCGCGACCCAGAGGATGCTGACGACCCAGACGGTGAGTATCCGGTTCCGCGTACGGTTCATGTGCCGCTCCTGCGCGTCGACCCGCGACCTCGCCGCGGTCCGCTCACGCTACACGACGGGGTGCAGGTCGTCGGCGTCGAAACACGTGCGCGTGCCGGTATGGCATGCGGGGCCGATCTGGTCGACCTGGAGCAGGATCGCGTCGCCGTCGCAGTCGAGCCGCGCGCCGCGGACGTGCTGGACGTTCCCCGATGTGTCGCCCTTGCGCCAGTACTCCTGTCGGGATCGCGACCAGAAGGTCACACGGCCGCTCGTCAGGGTGCGACGCAGGGCTTCGGCATCCATCCAGCCGAGCATGAGCACTTCCTGCGTGTCCCACTGCTGCACGATCGCCGCGACGAGGCCGGCGTCGTTGAATGCGACGCGGGCGATCCGCTCCTCCACGGTGTCGCTCATGACCGCACCTCGATCCCCTCGTCGTGCATGGCCGCCTTGACCTGACCGATCGTCAGCAGGCCGGAGTGGAAGACGCTGGCGGCCAGCACGGCGTCGGCGCCCGCGGAGATGGCCGGCGCGAAGTGCTCGAGCCGCCCGGCCCCGCCCGAGGCGATCACCGGGACGCTGGAGACTTCCCGCATGAGCGACACCAGCTCGAGGTCGAAGCCCTCCTTCGTGCCGTCGGCGTCGATCGAGTTCACCAGCAGTTCCCCCGCGCCGCGCTCGATCGCCTCACGGGCCCAGTCCAGCGCGTCGAGGGAGGTGAGCGTGCGGCCTCCGTGCGTCGTGACGACGAATCCCGAGTGCGTGCCGGGTGCGCGCTTGACGTCGAGCGAGAGGACGAGCACCTGCGCGCCGAACCGGTCCGCGATCTCGTCGATCAGGTCGGGGCGCGCGATCGCGGCCGAGTTCACACCCACCTTGTCGGCGCCGACGCCGAGCAGGCGTGCGACGTCCTCGGCGCTGCGGACCCCTCCGCCGACCGTCAGCGGGATGAAGACCTCTTCGGCTGTGCGCCGCACGACGTCGTAGGTCGTCGAGCGCTCGTCGACCGTCGCGGTCACATCGAGGAACGTCAGTTCGTCCGCCCCCTGCGCGAAGTACTCGCGGGCGAGCTCGACCGGGTCGCCCATGTCGCGCAGGTTCTCGAAGTTGACGCCCTTCACGACGCGGCCGCCGGCGACGTCGAGGCACGGGATCACCCGGCACACGAGGGCCACGGCTAGAGCCTCGCGTTGTGGATCGCGGTGACGAGGATCGCGCGGGCTCCGATCGCGTAGAGCGCGTCCATCACCTGATTGACTTCCTTGCGCGGGCTCATGACGCGCACCGCGACCCAGGCGGGGTCCCGCAGCGGCGAGATCGTCGGCGATTCGATGCCGGGCGCGATCGCCACGGCGGTGTCGATCAGGTCGGCAGGAAGGTCGTAGTCGATGAGCACGTACCGCCGGGCGACCAGCACGCCGCGCAGGCGCCGCAGCAGCGTCTCGGTGCCCTCGGCGTCCGTCGGCCCGCTGATCAGGACCGCCTCGGACTCGAGGATCGCCGGTCCGAAGACCTCGAGACCGGCCTGACGCAGCGTCGTACCGGTCTCGACGACGTCGGCGATCGCGTCGGCGACCCCCAGACGCACGGCGCTCTCGACCGCGCCGTCGAGCGGCACGAGGTCGACCGCGACGCCGTGACGGTCCAGGAACGCGTCGACGAGTCCGGGGTACGACGTCGCGATGCGCACGCCGTCGAGGTCGGCGAGCTCGGAGAACCTTCCGGGCGGCGCGGCGAAGCGGAACGTGGAGCCCGCGAACCCGAGCTTCTCGATCTCGCGCGCCCCCGGCATCCGTGCGTCCAGGAGCAGGTCGCGGCCCGTGATGCCGACGTCCAGCGCACCGGAACCGACGTAGGTCGCGATGTCCTTCGGTCGCAGGTAGAAGAACTCGACCTCGTTGGCGGGGTCGATGACGTGCAGATCCTTCGGATCGCGGCGGCCGGTGTACCCGGCCTCCTGCAGCATCTCGGAGGCGGTGTCGGCGAGCGACCCCTTGTTCGGCACAGCGATTCGCAGCATGGCGGGTTCGTGACTTTCGGGTTCGAGGACGGCGGCGGGCGCGGGCTCAGAGATGTCGGTAGACATCCTCGAGGCGCAGGCCCTTCGCGAGCATCATCACCTGCAGGTGGTAGAGCAGCTGCGAGATCTCCTCGGCGGCCGCCTCCGACGACTCGTACTCGGCGGCCATCCACACTTCGGCGGCCTCTTCGACGATCTTCTTGCCGATCGCGTGCACGCCGGCATCCAGCTGTGCGACGGTGCCCGAACCCTCGGGCCGCTCAGCCGCCTTCGCGGCGAGCTCATCGAACAGGGCGTCGAACGTCTTCACCTTCCCAGGGTAGCGAACCGCGGGCCGCCGCCGGTCACGCGCCGTCGCCGGGGGCCGCTGCGGCGGCGAGCACGTCAGTGCACCAGGACGCTCAGGAGCATCACGAGCGCGCCGAGGCTGATGGTCGACAGCGCCCCGAGGATCTGCAGAGGCCAGCGCCTCCCGTTCCGCCGCGCGTTGGCCCAGCCGATCAGGCCCAGGACGAGCAGGCCGGTCAGCAGGGCCGCGTCGTACGCCGCATCCTCGCCGAGCAGGCCGATCACCCCCAGCAGGAGCAGGAAGGCCGGCGGCAGCATCGCGACCAGCATCCCGATCGAGTGCCGGGCCGAGTGCGCGAGCCGGCGGGAGAAGGACTGGGCGCCGAGCTCGGGGTGCGAGCCGGAAGCGACGAGCCCCGCGTACACGTGTGCGAGCCAGAAGACGATCATCGTGCCCACGACATAGCCGAGGACCTCGGCATCGTTGTCGTAGTCCTCGCCGATCGCGATCAGGGCGGTCACGAGGACGAGTCCGTACACACCGTGCTCGCCGGTGTACGCGCCGATGAAGCGGCGGGCATGGTGCCGCACACCGCGCGGCGCGTCACGCCCTCCCGCCGGCGCCGTCACGCGCGCGCCGCCCCGTGATGGTGGCGTGCCGCGGTGCTGCGCAGCGCGCTGATCGCGGAATCCGGGTCCGCCGCGCCGAACACGGCGGAGCCCGCGACGAACGTGTCGGCGCCCGCCTCGGCCGCCTGGGCGATCGTGGACTCGCCGATGCCGCCGTCGACCTGCAGCCACACGGACGAGCCCCGCCGACGGGCCTCGTCGGCGAGCAGCCGCAGCTTGGGCATGGTCTCGGGCATGAACGATTGGCCGCCGAAACCGGGCTCGACCGTCATGACGAGGATCTGGTCGAACTCGTCGAGCACGTCGAAGAGCCCCTCGACGGGCGTGTCGGGCTTCACGGCGACGCCGGCGCGGGCACCGATCGCGCGCAGACGGCGGGCGAGTGCGACCGGCTCGGTCGCGGCCTCGAGGTGGAACGTGACCGACGCGGCGCCGAGCTCGGCGTACTCGGGAGCCCACCGTTCGGGCTGATCGATCATGAGGTGCACATCCAGCGGAACGGGGCTCGTGTCCTGGATCCGGCCCACCATCTGCGGTCCGAACGTCAGGTTCGGCACGAAGTGGTTGTCCATGACGTCGACATGGACGAAGTCGGCCCCGGCGATGCGCGCGAGCTCGGACTGCATGTTCACGAAGTCGGCCGCGAGGATGCTGGGATTGACGCGCACTCCGTCCGACTCGCCCCCGCTGCGCTGGTCTCGGCCCGGGTCGCGGGTCACGTGGACAGGGTTCCGGCTCTCGTCGCGGCTGTGCACGCGTCCATTATGGTCGAGCCGTGGATCCCATCACCGCACTGCTCGAGAAGGTGCTCACCGAGGTGCGGCCGCGTGATGCCGGTGCGCCCGCCGCCTACATCCCCGAACTGGCCAGGGCCGACACGGAGTTGCTGGCCTTCGGCGTCGTGGGGCCGCGCGGTCGGATCATGACGGTCGGCGACGATGACGCGGAGTTCACGATCCAGTCGATGTCGAAGCCGTTCGTCCTCGCCCTCGCGCTCCAGGATCTCGGGCGCGACGCGGTCCTCGCGAAGGTCGGAGCGGAGCCGAGCGGCGAGCCGTTCAACGCGATCAGCCTGGAGGACGGCACGGGGCGGCCCGCCAATCCGATGGTCAACGCCGGGGCGATCGCGACGACCTCGCTCGTGCCCGGCGACGACATCGATGCCCGGACCGCCCGCATCGTGCAGACGATGTCGGCCTTCGCGGGGCGTTCGCTGTGGGTCGACGAGTCCGTGTACGAGTCCGAGTCGGCGACCGGTGATCGCAACCGGGCGCTGGCCCATCTGCTGAAGTCGTACGGGATCATCGAGGGATCCGTGCAGGACGCGGTCGAGACGTACTTCCGTCAGTGCTCGGTGCTCGTCACCGTGCGAGACCTCGCGGTGATGTCGGCGACACTCGCGTTCGGCGGCGTCAATCCGGTGACCCGGACGCGGGTCGTCTCGGAGCGCGTCGCGCGCGATGTCACCTCGATCATGGCCAGCTGTGGGATGTACGACTTCTCCGGCGAATGGATGCTGCGGGTCGGTCTCCCCGCCAAGAGCGGTGTGAGCGGCGGGGTCATGGCGGTGGCGCCGTCGCAGTTCGGTGTCGCGGCCTTCAGCCCGCGGCTGGATGACCACGGCAACAGCGTGCGCGCGAGCATGATCGTCGAGATCCTCTCGGATCGGTTCGGGATGCATCTGCTCGAGCCGCATGAGAGCATCGCGGCGCCCGGGATCTCCGTGACGCAGGGTGCCGACGGGCCGACCATCGCGCTCGGCGGCGAACTGGGCTTCGCGGGGGCCGAACGCGTGCTGTCGATGCTGAGGGAGATCGCCGTGTCCGCACCCGAGGGTGCGACGGTCACGGTGGACGCCGCCGCGCTCGCGCGCTCGCATCCCGCCGCCGTCACGGTGCTCCGCGCGGAGATGGACGCGTTCCCCTCGAGGTTCCGCCTGGTCGAGTGAGGCCCGGACGCGAGGCCGTACCGGATACGTCGTAGGTCAGCTGCGCCGCAGCAGCGTGATCGACATGGCGTCGGTGTTGTGGCGGTGCGGCCACAGCTGCGCCCGTCCCGAGCCGTCGTTCTGGGCCGGCAGCTCCGGATCCGCACCCGACAGGGCGCGCAGCACCTCGCGCGCGTCGAGCTCCTCGACGGTGCCGCCCAGCTCGCGGAGGACATCGCCCACCACGCCCGCGGTCTCGCCGAGATGCGGCGAGCATGTCACGTATGCGACGATCCCTCCCGGACGCAGACCTTCGATGGCCGCGGTGAGCAGCTCCGCCTGCAGCTGGGTGAGCTCGGCGACGTCGGCGGGCGATTTGCGCCAGCGCGCCTCCGGCCGTCGGCGCAGCGCACCCAGCCCCGTGCACGGGGCGTCGACGAGGATGCGGTCGTACGCCTCGGCGCCCGCACGGACGCGACCGTCCTCCTCCGAGACCGGAACCTCGAGCGGAACGCCCGCGATCGCCTGGCGGACGAGACCGGCGCGTGCCGGCGATACTTCGTTCGCCTCGAGGCGGGCGCCGTGCTGCAGCGCTTCGGAGGCCAGCACGGCGGTCTTCCCGCCCGGGCCGGCGCACAGATCGAGCCAGCGCTCGCCGGGCCGCACCGGCACCGCGCGGGTGAGCGCGAGCGCGGCGAGCTGCGATCCCTCGTCCTGCACCCGCAGCCGGCCCCCCGATTCGCGCACGAGACGTTCGGGGTCGCCACCGCCGAGGCGGAAGCCGAACGGCGAGTACGGCGTCCGCCTCGCATCGTCGGGCACGTCGGCGAGGCCGGGGAGCGCGGCCATCGTCACGCGTGGCGACGCGTTGTCGGCCGTCAGCAGCGCTTCGAGCTCGTCCGCGCGACCCTCGGCGGCCAGAGCGCGACGGAAGGCGCGGACGATCCAGACGGGGTGTGAGAAGAGCAGGCCGAGGCGCTCGTCGTCCGAGCGCGCACCCGCCGCGATCCGCGCCATCCACTCCCCCGGCGTGTCGCGCGAGATACGTCGCAGGACCGCGTTCGCGAAGCCCGCCGCGCCGCGGCTGCCGGCACTGCGCGCGAGCTCGACCGACTCGTTGACCGCCGCGTGCGACGCGACGCGCGTGGAGAGCAGCTGGTGGGCACCCAGACGCAGCGCGTCGAGGACGGCGGGATCGATCTCCTGGATGCTGCGGTCGGCGGCGATGCGGATCACCGCGTCGTACGTGCCCTGACGACGGAGTGTGCCGTACGTGAGCTCGGTGGCCAGCCCCGCGTCCGCGGTGTCGAGTCCCGCGCGCGCGATCGCCTTCGGCAGCAGGAGGTTGGCGTACGCGTCGGACTCGTTGACCGCGCGGATCGTCTCGAACGCGACACGACGTGACGTGTGGGCCGAGCTCACGATCCGAACCTCGTCGTCTCCTCGCGCCGGCCGCGCCACCAGTCCGGCGCCGCCATCGCGCCCTTGCCCGCGGGCTGCACGCGCTCCAGGGTGATCGGGTCGGTCGATGTGCCGACGATGACCTCGCGCCCGTGCAGGATCACCGTTCCGGCATCCGGCCTCGGCGCGTCGAGCGAGGCCGCACGGGCCGCGAGGATCTTCATACGTGCTCCATCGGTCGTCGTGTGCGCTCCGGGTTCCGGTGTCACACCGCGCACGCGTGCGAGCACCTGCTCCCGACTCTCGTCCCAGCGGATCCGGCCGTCGTCGTCCGTCAGCTTGGGGGCGAGCGTCGGTTCACCCCTTTGCGGCGCCGCCTGCGCGGTGCCCGCGGCGATGCGGTCGACGACATCGGCGAGGAGCGCGGCGCCCTGCTCGGCGAGATCGGCGAGGACCTCGCCCGCGGTCGCCCCGCGCGGGACGGCGTACTCGAGCTGCCCGTACACGTCGCCGGCATCGAGCTCCGGCACGAGCTGGAAGACGGCCGCGCCGGTCACGCGGTCTCCGGCCATGAGCGCGCGCTGCACGGGCGCGGCGCCCCGCCAGCGCGGCAGGAGGGAGAAGTGCAGGTTGATCCAGCCGTACCGAGGCGCGGAGAGCAGAGGCTCGCGCACGAGCCCGCCGTAGGCGACGATCACGCCGAGGTCCGGTTCGAGCGCCGCGATCCGGTCCGTCGCCTCGGCATCCAGGCGATCGGTCCGGATCGTCGGGATCGCGAGCTCCTCGGCGACGGCGGCGACCGGCGACGGCGTCAGCACGCGCTTGCGTCCGAGAGGCGCGTCTCGGCGCGTCACGACGGCCGCGACGTCGTGAGGGGACGCGGCGAGCAGACGCAGCGACGGGAGTGCGGCATCGGGTGTGCCGGCGAAGACGAGGCGCATGACGTTCCTCACAGATCGAGATCGGGCACGTCGACCCGCACTCTGAGTGTATGGCCCGCATTCGCGAGCCTCGGGGGTGGAGCGGAGCCCTGCGAGGCGCGCGCAGCCGCCGCGCGGGCGCGGAGATCCTTCCGGGCGCGCAACGCGTCGGCCACGACGGATCCGCGCAGGCTCTCGGCGACCGCCTGGCCGTGCGCGTAGTCGAAGCGCACGAGGGCGCGGACGCCGGATGCCGTGGCCACGGGCCCCAGCACCGCCTCCGCGTCGAGGGAGGGCACGTCCGCGCGCAGGGTCGCGATCGCGCCGTCCACCGCGGCCAGGGAGCCCTCCAGGGCGGCGACGCGCACGGTCGGCGGCATGCGCAGCGGGGCGCGGTCGGCGAGCTCCGCGCGCGCGTACGCGGGCTGCGTCCAGGTGGCGAGGGCGCGGGCGACCGCGCCCGTGACCCCCACGAGGTGCACGGGAGCGCGCGGCGCCGCCAGCGCGGCGGCATTCGACCACCATCGCAGGCACGACTCGCCGATGCGGAGCTCGTCGGCGAGCAGCATCCGATCTCCGTCCAGCAGGACGACGGCGCGGTATCCGCCCTCGGCGATGGGCTCGGCACCGCGGGTGGCGACGACCAGGGCGGGGCGCGCGTCGACGTGCCGCACCGGGTGATCACCGTCGGCGACGATGACCCGGATGCCGGGGAACGCGCGTCCGAGCTCGTCGGCCGTGCGCTCGCTGCCCGATGATGCCATCCGGACGCGCGCTGACGCGCATTTCGGGCAGGACCAGGAGTGAGCCTGCCGCCCGCACCACCCGCATTCCGGCACGGCACCGCGCCGTGCGGCGTGCAGGGGGCCGCCGCAGGTCGCGCATCGGGCGGGCGTGCGGCAGTCGGCGCACACGAGGACCGGAGCGTAGCCGGGCCGCGAGACCTGCACGAGCACGGGTCCTGTGGCCAGGGCCTCACGCGCCGCGGCGAAGGCCGCCGACGGCACGCGGGCGCCGCGCGACTCCCCCTCCTTCGTCGCGCTCAGCACCACGCGCGGCGACACGCGCCGTGCCGCCGACACGTCGCGCACCCAGCCGATCGCGACGAGGCGCTCGACATCCGTGGTGCGCGTGTGCCCGGCGAACACGACGGCGCAGTCGTCGAGCTCCTGTCGGATGAGTGCGGCGTCGCGGGCGTGCACGCCGGGGCTGAGAGGCTCGGCCAGCAGCGGATCCCCGTCGTCCCACATCGCGATCACGCCGAGGGCGTGCACCGGGGCGTAGACGGACGACCGGTTGCCCACGACGATGCACGGCGCCGCGGCGAGCATCCGCAGGTAGGCGGCGTAGCGGGCGGGTGAGCTCTGACGGGCGTCGCTGCGGATCACGGCGTCGGCCGGCACGCGGCCGGCGAGCGCCGCCTCGAGCTGCGCCTGGTCGCGATGGTCGGGCACGACGAGGATCGCGCTCCGACCCGAGGCGAGCGTGCGCACCGCGATCGCCGCGAGGAGCTCCGCCCACGCGCCGACGGTGGCATCGTCGCCGATCGCGCCGTCGAGACGGACGGGCTCGGGCGGTGCGTCCAGTGCTCCGCGCCCGCGCTCGTCCAGGCACGTCCGCAGAGCCGGGTATCCGCTCAGCCGCTGCTCCGCCCAGGCGCGGGAGTCCTCCTCGGGCGAAGGATCTGTGGGGGCCGGCGACGCCAGCCACGCCTTCTCGGCGCGGACCATGCGCTTCGGGATCACGAGACGGAGGATGTCGGTGGCCGATCCGGCGGCCCGATCCGCGGCGCGACGGGCGAGCGCGTAGAGCGCGGGCGGGAGCACGGCGACCGGCGACACCACGGCGTCGACGTCGGACAGCGGCCGGTCGGCGGTGTCGGCCTCGCCGACGTCGACCACGAACCCGTCGATCACGCGGCCCGCGGTGCGCAGCGGGACGCGCACGCGCACGCCCTGCCGCACGTCGTCGACGAGCTCGTCCGGGATCGCGTAGTCGAACAGCCGGTCGAGCTGCGGCAAGGGTGAGTCGACCAGCACGTGCGCGACGGCGCGCGTCGTCATTCCCGGGGCGTCACAGGCCCGCGGCGGCGCGCAGGTCGTCGACGCGGTCCGTGCGCTCCCACGTGAAGTCGGGGAGTTCCCGCCCGAAGTGTCCGTACGCGGCCGTCTGGGCGTAGATGGGTCGGAGGAGGTCGAGCTGGTCGATGATCGCCTTCGGGCGCAGGTCGAACACGTCGAGGATCGCACGCGTGATGACGGCGTCGTCGACGTGCCCGGTGCCGAAGGACTCGACGTAGAGACCGACCGGATTCGCCTTGCCGATCGCGTACGCGACCTGCACTTCGAGGCGGTCCGCGAGGCCCGCGGCCACCGCGTTCTTCGCGACCCACCGCATCGCGTAGGCCGCGGAGCGGTCGACCTTCGACGGGTCCTTCCCGCTGAAGGCGCCGCCGCCGTGACGGGACGCGCCGCCGTACGTGTCGATGATGATCTTGCGCCCCGTGAGACCGGCGTCGCCCTTCGGTCCGCCGATCACGAACGGGCCCGCCGGATTGATGATCGAGGTCGCGGGCCGGATGTCGAGTCCGGTCTCGGCGAGCACGGGCCGGATGACCTCGGCGTCGACGGCCGCACGCAGCGCCGTGAGGGAGATGTCGGGATTGTGCTGGGTCGACAGCACCACGGTCTCGATCGTGCGCGGCACGGTGCCCTCGTAGCCGACGGTCACCTGCGTCTTGCCGTCCGGTCGCAGGAACGGCAGCGCGCCGCTGCGGCGGGCGTCCGCGAGTCGCTCGGCGATGCGGTGCGCGGTCCAGATCGCGATGGGCATGAGCTGTGGGGTCTCGTTGGTCGCGTAGCCGAACATGATGCCCTGGTCGCCCGCACCCTGGGCGTCGAGGGGGTCGACGGATCCGCCTTCGCGGTGCTCCTGGGCCGTGTCGACGCCGGTCGCGATGTCGCTGGACTGCTCGCCGATCGAGACGCTCACGCCGCACGAGTCGCCGTCGAAGCCGGTGTCGCTCGAGGTGTACCCGATGCGGTTGACGACGCGCCGCACGATGCCCGGGATGTCGACGTAGCCTTCGGTCCGCACTTCGCCGGCGACGTGGACGAGGCCCGTGGTCACGAGCGTCTCGACCGCGACGCGGCTTCCGGCATCCACCGTCAGGAGCGCGTCCAGGATGCTGTCGGAGATCTGGTCGCAGATCTTGTCGGGGTGTCCCTCGGTCACGGACTCGGACGTGAACAGGCGCAGGTCGCTCATCGATGCTCCAGGGGTCGTGCGGCTCGGCTCAAGTATGCCCACATAGGCCGACACCGCTGCGGGCGGCGCCTCGAGGCGTCACACCCACCGCGGTGTCGGTCGAACGGAGCTCTACTCGGCGGAGCGGAGGCGCAGCTTGTCTTCGTGGATCTCGTGCAGGGCGATCGTGAGGGGCTTGTCCTCGACGGTCGAGTCCACGAGCGGACCGACGTTGTCGAAGAGGTTCCCCTCGTGCAGGTCGGAGTAGTAGTCGTTGATCTGACGCGCCCGCTTGGACGCGTAGATCACGAGCTGGTACTTCGAGTCGACCTTCTCGAGCAGGCTGTCGATGGGGGGATCGATGATCCCCTGGTTCGTTCCGGCCATGGCGAAACCTCCTGGGTTCGTGACGATGGTGTCGGTGGAAAGACGGTCGGCCCCGGAGGCGCGCTAAGACGAACGCGCGGGCGCCTCCACCAATTCTACGACCTCTCGGGCCGCCGCGGCGACGTCGTCGTTCACGACCCGGAAATCGAACTCGTTCTGCGCGGCCAATTCGCCCTTCGCGGTGCGCAGGCGCCGGGCGCGCTCCTCGTCGCCTTCGGTGCCCCGGCCGACGAGGCGCTGCACGAGTTCGTCCCAGCTGGGCGGCAGCAGGAACACGAGCGTCGCGGACGGCTCGGCGGCCCGCACCTGCCGGGCGCCCTGCAGATCGATCTCCAGAAGCACGGTGCTCCCCGCCTCCAGCGCCTTCTCGATCGGTCGGCGCGGCGTGCCGTAGCGGTGGGAGTTGTGGACCGTGGCGTACTCGAGCAGCTCGTCCTCCGCGATCAGCCGGTCGAACTCCGCATCGTCGACGAAGAAGTAGTGCCGCCCCTCCACCTCGCCCGGACGGGGTGGCCTCGTCGTCGCCGACACCGACAGATGGATCTCGGGGTGGTGCTCGCTGATGTGGGCGGCGACCGTCCCCTTGCCGACGGCCGTGGGGCCTGCGAGCACCACGAGTCGGCTCCGCCCGCCGCGCGGCGCGGGCTCGGGCCAGCGCGCGTCGAGGAAGGACCGGAGCGCGCGGCGCTGGCGGGCGCCCAGACCGCCGAGCCGCTTCACCGGCGAGATCTCGAGCTGCGCGAGGATGCGGTCGCGCTTGCCCTCGCCGATCGCGGGCAGGCTCGTGAGGAACTCGGTCACCCGGAGCGTGCCCGCGGGCGACGACGGATCCTCGAGTGCGCGGCGGAGAAGCTCCTGGGGGGTGATCACGCGCATCGCGACATCGCGCTTCAGGGCGGCACGGGCGCGGCGCGCGGCGACGGCACGTCGGGATGCCGCCACGCGGTCCACCTCGGGCGGACGGGTCGCTGAACCTGCTCTCGCGGGCGTCTGCGGGTCAGTCACGGGCGGCACCTCCGTACAGCGCCGCGCGCTCCCGGATACGGGCGCCGATCCCGTTCGGGCCGGCGGAGAGGATGCTGCGGCTCTCGCTCGCGATCACGCCGGCCGAGAATCCGCCGAACACCCGGTCGAGATCGCCGGGCTCTGCGCCCTGCACGCCGAAGCCGGGCGCGAGGACGGGCAGGGTGGGTCCCTCGGCGGGGACGAGGTCGAGGTCGGCCAGATCGACCGTCGCGCCGATCACGAGCCCGAGCGAGGACCAGTCGTGCCCGGGTTCCGTCGCCGCGCGCTCGGAGACCTCGGCCGCGATCCGGGCGGCGGTCGTGCGCCCTCCGGCGCGGGCGGACTGGATACCGGACGCCTCGGGGTTGCTCGTCGCGGCCAGGACGAACACGCCCTTGCCGCCCGCGACGGCCAGATCGAACGTCGACGACAACGCGCCGACGCCGAGGTAAGGATTCACGGTCAGGGCGTCGGCCTCGAGGGCAGAGCCGGGGGTGAACCACGCGGCGGCGTAGGCATCCATCGTCGTGCCGATGTCTCCGCGCTTCGCATCGGCGATCACGAGGAGTCCGGCGGCGCGCGCGGCGGCCATGACCTCTTCGAGCGCGCGGAAGCCGGCGCTCCCCCACCGCTCGAAGAACGACACCTGCGGCTTCACGACGCCGACGCGTCCGGCGGCGGCATCCACGACACGCATCCCGAACTCCCGGACGCCCGCCGCGCTCGCGGCGAGACCCCAGTCCCGCAGGAGCGACTCGTGCGGGTCGATGCCGACGCACAGCCGGCCGGAGGCGCGGACGGCCTCGTGCAGACGCGTGCCGAATGCGCTCACGCGGTGCCTTCCCGGTCGAGGGCGTACTCCTGCAGGCTCCGGACCGCGAAGCCCTCGCGCAGCACCGGCAGTGCGCTCACGGCGGCGCCGAGCACGGCCATCGTGGTGAACAGGGCCTTGTCGCCCGCGACGGCCGCGGCGCGGATCTCGTAGCCGTCCGCGCGCGCGATCCCGCCCGACGGGGTGTTCACGACGATGTCGACCTCGCCGGCGTTGATCAGGTCGACGATGTTGCGCTCACCCGAATCGTGCGTCTCGGAGTACTTGCCGACGACGTCGACGTGGATGCCGTTGCGCGCGAGGATCTCCGCCGTGCCCTCCGTCGCGATCAGGCGGAAGCCGAGTTCCTGCAGCCGGTGGGCGGGCAGGATCACGGCGCGCTTGTCGTCGTCGGCGACCGAGAGGAACACGGTGCCGGAGGTCGGCATCCCGCCGTACGCCGCGGCCTGGCTCTTCGCGAACGCGGTCGGGAAGTCGCGGTCGATGCCCATGACCTCACCGGTCGAGCGCATTTCGGGTCCGAGGACCGAGTCGACGGTGTGGCCGTCGGCCGTGCGGAACCGCTTGAACGGCAGCACAGCCTCCTTGACCGCGACCGGGGCGTCCAGCGGCACGCGCGAGCCGTCCTGCTCGGGCAGCAGTCCCTCCGTCTTGAGCTCGGCGATCGTGGAGCCGGCCATGACGCGGCTCGCGGCCTTCGCCAGCGGGATGCCGAGCGCCTTGGAGACGAACGGCACGGTGCGCGACGCGCGGGGGTTGGCCTCGATGACGTAGAGGACGCCGGCCGAGACCGCGAACTGCACGTTCAGCAGACCGCGCACGCCGACGCCCTCGGCGATCGCGAGGGTCGCGGTGCGCACGCGGTCGATCTCGGTGCGGCCGAGCGAGACGGGAGGCAGGGTGCAGGACGAGTCGCCCGAGTGGATGCCGGCCTCTTCGAGGTGCTCCATCACGCCGCCGATGTACAGCTCGTTCCCGTCGTAGAGCGCGTCGACGTCGAGTTCGATCGCGTCGTCGAGGAAGCGGTCCACGAGCAGCGGCTTGCCCTCCTCGATCACGACCTCCCCGGCGGTGCGGACGAAGTAGTCCCGCAGGCTCTCGGTGTCGTACACGATCTCCATGCCGCGTCCGCCGAGCACGAAGCTCGGGCGGACCAGCACCGGGTAGCCGATCTCCTCGGCGATCGCGATCGCGCCGGCCTCGTCGATCGCCGTGCCGTGCCGCGGGGCGATCAGGCCCGCGCGGTCGAGCAGCTGCGAGAAGAGCTCGCGCTCCTCGGCGATGTCGATCGCGGCGGGCGACGTGCCGAGGATCGGGTAGCCGGCCTCCTCGATGCCCTTCGCGAGGCCGAGCGGCGTCTGTCCGCCGAGCTGGCAGATGACGCCGAGGATCCGGCCCGACTGCGCTTCCGCGTGGAGGACCTCGAGCACGTCCTCGAGCGTGAGCGGCTCGAAGTAGAGGCGGTCGCTCGTGTCGTAGTCCGTCGAGACGGTCTCGGGGTTGCAGTTGACCATGATCGTCTCGAACCCGGCGTCCGACAGCGCGAACGACGCGTGCACGCACGAGTAGTCGAACTCCACGCCCTGGCCGATGCGGTTCGGACCCGAGCCGATGATGACGACTTTCGTCCGCTCGGACGGCGTGACCTCGGTCTCGACGTCGTAGCTGGAGTAGTGGTACGGCGTCAGCGCCGGGAACTCGCCGGCGCATGTGTCGACGGTCTTGTAGACCGGCCGCACGTCCAGTCCCCACCGCAGGGCGCGGATCTCCGCTTCGCCGACGCCGCGCAGCTGCGCGAGCTGGGCGTCGCTGAAGCCGTGCTCCTTCGCGAGGCGCAGCGTCTGCCCGTCGAGCTCCGGCGCAGTGCGCACGAACTCCGCGACCTCGTTGATCAGCGCCATCTGGTCCAGGAACCAGGGATCGATCTTCGTCGCCTCGAAGGCCTGCTCGATCGTCGCGCCTTTTCGCATCGCCTGCTGCAGCACCACGATGCGCCCGTCGGTCGGGCGCTGTGCGATCTCGAGGAGCTCCTCGACCGAGCGCGGCTCCTCGCCCCAATGGAAGCTCGACCCGCGCTTCTCGAGCGAGCGCAGCGCCTTCTGCAGCGCCGTGGTGTAGTTGCGACCGATCGCCATCGCCTCGCCGACGGACTTCATGGTCGTCGTGAGGGTCGTGTCGGCGTTCGGGAACTTCTCGAAGTTGAACCGGGGCACCTTGACCACGACGTAGTCCAGCGTCGGCTCGAAGCTCGCGGGGGTCGCGCCGGTGATGTCGTTCGGCACCTCGTCGAGGCGGTAGCCGATCGCGAGCTTCGCGGCGAGCTTCGCGATCGGGAACCCGGTGGCTTTGGAGGCGAGGGCGGACGAGCGCGAGACACGCGGATTCATCTCGATCACGATGATGCGCCCGGATGCCGGATCCACGGCGAACTGGATGTTGCAGCCGCCCGTGTCCACGCCCACGGCGCGGATGATGT
>CAYOQY010000043.1:17974-19279 GCA_964406225.1 uncultured Microbacterium sp. | reverse complement strand
CAGCTCGTCGTGAACTCCAGCCAGGGCGGCGGCTCGAAGGACACCTGGATCGTCGGCGGCTCCGCGCCGAGCCACGTGGAGTACGGCCAGGGCAGCGGTCTCGCCGGCCTCGTCGCCGATCAGGCCGCCACGGTCACCGCCGCGATCCCGATCATCTACGACGGCCAGCCCGCGCCGTCGCACTCGCCGCAGGACCGCCCGCGTTCGCACACCGAGCAGCAGGAGCAGCAACAGCAGCAGGGCGATTCTCCCGCGAGACTGCATCCGGACGCCGAGACGGAGGGGAAACCCCTCGGTTTCGGCGCGCCACTGCAGTTTCGCGGACAGTGGGGAGGTGACCTCTCATGCTGAGTCGCATCGCAGAGAGCCTCTTCTGGATCGGGCGCTACATCGAGCGCGCCGACGGCACCGCCCGCATCCTCGACGTGCACCTGCAGCTGCTGCTGGAGGATCCGTGGATCGACGAAGACACCGCGTGCCGGTCGCTGCTGCTCGTCATGGGGTCGGTCCCGCCGGCCCCCGGAGAGATCGTGCGCCGGGAGGACGTGCTCTCCAAGCTCGCCGTGGACCGCATGAATCCGGCATCCATCGCCTACTCGCTCACGTCTGCGCGAGAGAACGCGCGACGCGCGCGCGAGATCGTCTCGACCGAACTGTGGGAGACGCTCAACACCACCAATTCGCGGATGCCGCGGCGCCTGCAGACCGACAAGGTGCACGGTTTCTTCCAGTGGGTGCGCGAGCGCTCGGCCCTGGCCGTCGGCATCGTCGACTCGTCGACGAGCCGCGACGAGGCGTGGCAGTTCTTCACGCTGGGGCGCAGCATCGAACGCGCCGACATGACCGCGCGGCTGCTCGCGACCCGCTCGCTCACCGAGGCGTCCGGCCCGTCGTGGACGACGATCCTGCGCTCGTGCGGTGCATACGAGGCGTACCTCCGGACGTACCGGGGGATGCCGAGCGCGACGAACGCCGCGGAGTTCCTGCTGCTGGACCGCCTCTTCCCGCGGTCGATCATCTACTCGATCTCGCGCGCCGAGGACTGCATGAGCGCGATCGACCCGCGCGCCGACCGTGTCGGCCACTCGAACACGGTGCTGCGCGCGCTCGGACGCATCCGCAACGACCTGGAGTACCGCCCGGTGAGCGAGATCCTGAACGAGCTGCCCGAGCACATGGAGAGCGTGCAGAAGGTGACGCGCGAGGCGTCCGAGGCGATCAAGGCCCGCTTCTTCCCGACGCAGGCCGAGCCGAGCTGGATCGGAGAGATCTCATGAAGCGCCTGCGCATCGAGCACACGACCGG
>CAYOQY010000043.1:0-17874 GCA_964406225.1 uncultured Microbacterium sp. | reverse complement strand
CACCCCGACATCACGTGGGACCAGCTGCGGGCCGAGGCGTCGCGCTCGATCGAGACGGTCGAGCAGATGGGGCAGAGCGCCCGCACCCGTCCGCATCCCGAGGTCGCCGAGATCGCAAAGGCCATCGCGTCGCAGTACGACCGGCCCGGTGTCGCGGCGCACGAGATCGCGATGGCGATCGGCAACGCGGTGGAGTACATGCACGGCATCACCGGCGTGCACTCGACCGCCGCGGAAGCCTGGGAGGCGCGCAAGGGCGTGTGCCAGGACATCGCGCACATCACGCTCGGCGCGCTCCGCGAGGTCGGCATTCCGGCCCGTTACGTCTCGGGATATCTCCACCCGCGACCGGATGCCGATGTCGGCGTGCCGGTGACGGGGGAGTCCCACGCCTGGGTCGAGTGGTTCGCGGGCGACTGGCAGGGCTTCGACCCCACGAACAACATCGACATCGGCGACCGGCACGTCCTCGTCGGGCGCGGGCGCGACTACAACGACGTCCCGCCGCTGCGGGGCGTGTACGCCGGCCCCTTCAAGTCCCAGCTGCACGTGAAGGTGACAATCACGAGAGAGGCGTGAGCCTCGCGGACTTCGCAGAATCGCGCGAAGCTCGCAGGTATCCCGCCGGATCGTGCGAAGTCCGCGCGATCCTGCGAGTTCCGCGCGTGCGGCATCCGATCTGCGGCGTGCTCCGAAGAACCCGTAGAGGTTCCCCGCGGTCCGCGGCGCAGCCTGGGCATCGCGGACCGCCGGGGAACACCCCCGGTGATCGCCGCGCGTGGCACACTGTCCCGGTGTCCGACATCGAGATGGCGAAGATCGCAGCCGGAACCGTCACTCTGCACGACGCGCGGACGAAGCGGCGATGGAGCGTCGAGCTCGAGCCGTTCGAGATCGGCGTGTATCCGGTCACGCAGGCACTGCTGGCCGAGCTGATCGGGGAGTCGGCGACGCATCCGCGACGCCCCGCCGCCGATGTGAGCTGGCTGCGGGCGATCCGCTTCTGCAACGCGGCGTCGGAGTGGGAGGGCCTCGATTCCGCGTACTCGTTCGAGGGCGAAGAGGTCACGTGGCACGTCGACGCGGACGGCTACCGTCTGCCCACGGAGGCGGAGTGGGAGTTCGCGTGCCGTGCCGGTTCGACCGCGCCCCAATACGGACCCCTCGCCGAGATCGCGTGGACGAGCGCGGATGGAGTGTCGTCGCCGCAGGACGTCGGCGGACGGATGCCGAACCTCAACGGCCTGTTCGACACCCTCGGCAACGTCTGGGAATGGTGCTGGGACCTGCTCGATCCGGCGCGGTACGCCGACTACCGCGTGTTCCGCGGCGGCGGATTCGCGGACGACGCGTGGAGCGTGCGCGCGTCGACGCGGCGCGGCGGCGGCCCGCGGATGCACCACGACGACGTCGGCTTCCGGGTCGCGCGCGGTGGGTTCGACGCAGTGGATGCCGCACAGGGCTGGTCCGCTGCGGCGGATCGTGAGCGCGCGGAGCAGGACGGCCCGCTGCCGCCGGGGTGGACGCCGCGGCGCTGATAGCTGCGGTGCTGCGCCGGTGAGTGCCGTCGCCAGGTGCCGTCGTCAGGTAGCCGTGCCGTCGAGCTCGCGGCGCAGATAGCGCGGAGCCTGCACGCGCCACCCCTCGGTGACGAGCTCGGCGAGGTGGTCGAGGTCGATCAGGGACAGGCGGAACGCGACCTTCGGCTCGCCCCAGCTCGTGGTGGTCCGCAGGAACACCTCGGGTGCCATCTCGACGAGCGCGAGCGCGTCCACCCGATCGGCGACCTTCACTCCGACGACCGGCTCCGCCGCGATCACGGCGCGGACGTCGGCGGGGATGCTCGGCCACGGGTGGTACTCCCACGCGAAGAGCTTGCGGCGCACGAACCAGGCGGCGCCGCCGGTCGTGGCGCGCTCTTCGCTGCCGGGAAGGGCATCAGCGACGCGGCGGACATCGTCGAGGGTCGGCACGGCGAAAGCGTACGACCGACCTGCGACAGCGCCGGAGCCGTGGGGGTCAGGTCAGCCCGCGTTGGCCTGCAGCCACGCCCACGGGTCGACGACGCCGCCGTTGATGTGGGTCTCGAAGTGCAGGTGGCAGGCGGTCGAGCTGCCGGTGCTGCCGACGAATCCGATCAGCTGGCCGGCCGCGACGGGCTGTCCGGCCGAGACCTGGCGGCTGCCGTACGTCATGTGCCCGTACAGCGTGCTGACCTGCTGACCGCCCAGGACATGGTCGATCGTGACGGCGACGCCGTAGCCGCCGAAGCTCTCCTGCGAAACGCGGACGACACCGCCGGCCGCCGCGTACAGCGGGGTGCCGCACGACGCGAGCAGGTCGACGCCCTGGTGGTAGCCGGAGTCCCACAGGCCGCGGCCCTGGGTGAAGTTCAGGATCGGCCAGCGGACTTCGCCGCTGCCGGGCGAGACCAGCATGATGTTCGCCGGCACCGATCCCGACGAGCCCGAGCTGCTGACCCGCGCACGTGCCGCGGCCGCTTCCGCCGCGGCGGCGGCCGCAGCGGCCGCGGCAGCCGCAGCAGCCTCTTCTTCCTTCTTCTTCTGGATCTCTTCGGGCGTCGTGGCGGAGTAGCTCTCGCGTCCGAGCTCGGCCGTCTCGGCATCCGATCCGACGAGGAGCGACTGCGCGTCGTCGGCGGCGACCTGCTGCAGCGTCAGGGCCTCCGCGGCCGCCTCGGGGCGGAAGGCGGCGAGTGCGGGCAGGGCGACGGTCGCGACCAGGCCGCCGACCATCGTGAGGATCACGAGACTGCGTAGCGGCCGCGTCGTCTTCTTGGCGGGACGGGATGCCGGACGGCCGGCGCCCTTCGACGGCGCAACCGTTCCACGACGGGGTGCACGCGGGGCGACGGCACCTTTCGGGCCCGCGGCGCGTGCGTCACGGGAGGTCGGAGCGGCACGGCGGCGCGCTCGGCGCGAGGAGTCCGCTTCCGGGAGCAGGCGGCCGTTCGGGAGCGGCTCTACTTCGTCGGTCAATCGCTTCTCCGGCGCCTCCGCGCCGAAGCGCGGGCTCGTCAGCACTCGGTGTCGGGGCACATCGTGCGGGCCGACCACACGGACGACGAGCCAGGAGGCGTCTCGTGTGGGGTTGTGCGGCGGGGTGCCGCCTGCGGGTGTCTCGACGCTACCCGAAGGTAACGAATATGTCACGGGTCGGAGCCCGATTCGTTGAAATCGCTCTCACGTCCGCCCCGGCGACAGCCCTCAGGACAGGGCCGTGACCGTCGCCGTGGCAGAGTCCCACCGCCGGAGCGCGACCGCCGATCCGGAATGCTCGGCGCCGATCAGGCGCAGGGCGTCCGGAAGGGACTCCAGTCGCAGCCGGCGGGCGAGGGTGACGTGGGGCACCCAGTCTCCGGGCGCCGTGTGCGCGGCATCCGCACCCGGCGGAGCCTCATCATGGACGGCGCGGTGCAGTCGCAGGAGCTCCTCACTCGGAACGATGTGGCGGGCGAGCACACCGCGATCGCCGTGGCGGAACACGATCGGCGCCCCGAGCGTGACGCGCATCGGCAGGAGTCGGATCGCGTCCGCGAACGCGACGGGAGCCAGGTCGGGACGGACGAGCAGCGTGACGTGCGGCCGGTTGCTCGGCGACGTGTGGGCCGCGAGGCTCGAGAGCCCCGCCGCGGCGAGGGCGTCCCAGTCGGCGCGCACGCGGGCTTCCGTGTCGGGGTCGAACAGCAGCTCGATGCTGACGACGTGGCGGGCGGGCGCCGGGCGCTCGGTGCTCGGCGTCGTGCCGTCGGTCATGGCGTCCACCGTATCCGGCCGCAGGGTGGGGTGGCCGGTCGAGTCGCGCTGCGGGGGCGGGCGGCCGCTGCCGGGGCGGTGCCGGGCGCGTGCAGCCGGGCGACGGCATGCCCGGGATATGTTGTGAACGGCGACACAGGTCTGCGCGGCCGCTCGCGGCCCCGGCGACTGCTGAGTGGGGTCGCTGGGCGGTGCCGGGCGGCTCCGACAGCTCACCCGCCACACCGCGCAGTATCCCGGCACGCGAAAGGACCCGCACATGCCCCGCAACTGGGCCGGAACCCACGAGTACACCGCCCCCCGCATCGTCGCGGCGTCCACGGTCGAGCAGGTGCAGGCCGTGATGGCGCAGCCGGGGCGCGTGCACGCGCTCGGCACCCGCCACTCGTTCACCGACCTTCCCGACACGGCCGGCACCCTGATCGACCTCGCGGGGCTCAGCGGCGGGTTCGTTCTCGACGAACGCGCCCGTACGGTCGAGGTCGCCGCGGGCACCCGCTACGGCGAGCTCGCACTGTGGCTCGACGAGCGGGGCTGGGCGCTGCACAACCTCGGGTCGCTCCCGCACATCTCGGTGGGCGGGGCGACCGCGACCGCGACGCACGGGTCGGGAGACGCCAACGGTGTGCTCACGAGCGCGGTGCGCGGCATCCGGTACGTCGGCGCGGACGGCGCCGTGCACGACGTGCGGCAGGGCGACGCCGATTTCGCGGCGCTCGCCGTCGGACTCGGCGCGTTCGGCGTCGTCGTGTCGCTGACCCTCGCGGTGCAGCCCACCTACCGTGCGCGGCAGGACGTCTACCGCGAAGTGACGTGGGATGCCGCCCTCGACCGCTTCGACGCGATCACGGGCGCCGGTTACAGCGTGTCGGTCTTCACGCGGTGGGAGCCGGACCTCCTCGGCGACGTGTGGGTCAAGACGCGTCTCGCCTCGGATGAGGACCGCGTGCCGGACGTGCTGCTGGACGGCACGCGCGTCGTCGACGCGAACCCGCTCGAGGGCCTTCCCGACCTCACCGTGCTCGGCGGCGTTCCGGGACCGTGGATGGAGCGGCTGCCGCACTTCCGCCTGGACGGCACGCCCTCGTTCGGCGATGAGATCCAGAGCGAATACTTCGTGCCCCGGGCGGACGCGGCGGTGGCGCTGACCGCGATGCGCGCGCTCGCCGCGGACATCCGGCCGGTGCTCTTCGTGAGCGAGCTGCGCACGGCGGCCGCGGACGACCTGTGGCTGAGCGGCGCCTACGAGCGGGACTTCCTCGCGATCCACTTCACGTGGCACAACGACCCCGCGGGCGTGCGGGCGGTGCTTCCGCTCGTCGAGCAGGCGCTTGCGCCGTTCGCCGCGCGTCCGCACTGGGGCAAGCTGCACCTGTTCGACGCGGACGCGATGGCACGCGTGCATCCGCGTCTGGGCGATGCCCGCGCGGTGTTCGAGCGGCTCGATCCGGACGGCCGCTTCACGAACGCGCACCTGGAGCGCGTCGGCGTGCGCTGAGCCCCTATGCCCCGGGTCTCCGGCCTTCTACCTCGGCCCTCCCACCACGGGTTTGGGGCGCGATCCGTCCGTCGGGGCGCGGCGCGTGCGCCCCGACGGAGCAGAAGCGCCCCAAACCCGGGGAGAACGGCCGAGGGAACTCAGACCGCGCGGCGGAGCGGCTTCGGGGGGTCCGGCAGGCGCAGGGGCGTGGTCGAGGCGACCTCTTCGGAGAACTCCGCGCGTGCGGGGGTGACGATGCTGATGGGCAGCGTCTCGTCGAGCGTCAGCCGGAACCGGCGCTCCTTGCTGCGGTGCAGCCTGCCCGACACGATGATCCACGTCATGCCGATCGTGAAGGCCACGAGCGCGGCGGCGGCTCCGAGCAGGATCGCCATGCGCGGCCCGAACTCCGCCGCGACCCAGCCGACGATCGGAGCGCCGATCGGCGTGCCGCCCATGAGGATCGCCATGTACAGCGCGAGCACGCGTCCGCGCAGTGCGGGGTCCGTCGTGGTCTGCACGTAGCCGTTCGCCGTCGTCAGCATCGTCACGACCGCGAAGCCGGTGAACATCAGCGTCGCGGCGTACGTCCAGTACCCGGGCATGACCGACGAGACGGCGGCGGCCACGGCGAACATGAGCGTCCCACCGATCACGACGCGGATGCGCGCACGGTCGCGGCGGGCGGCGAGGAGCGCGCCGGCGAGCGAACCGATCGCGAGGATCGAGCTGAGCAGGCCGAAGCCGTCGGCGTCGCGGCCGAACTCGATCGCCATCGTCGAGGCGAAGATCGGGAAGTTCATGCCGAACGCGCCGACGAGGAACACCATCGCGAACGTCACGATCAGATCCGGACGGCGGCCGACGTAGCGGAACCCGTCCGCGAGCCGCGACGCACCCGCCGTGCTGACGCGGGGGAGGAGCTCGTGGGGGCGGATGAGCATGAGCGCGATGATCATGCCGAAGAACGTCACGGCGTTCAGGAGGAACACCCAGCCGGTGCCCACGGCCACGATGACCACGCCGGCGACGGCGGGCCCGATCATGCGTGCGCCGTTGAAGGATGCCGCGTTCAGCGCGACGGCGTTCGAGGCGTTCTCGCGCGTGACGACGTCGGAGACGAACGCCTGGCGGGCCGGGTTGTCGAAAGCGGAGACGACACCGAGCGCGAGTGCGAAGCCGTACATGATCAGCAGCGTCATCTGCCCGGTGAGGATCATGACGCCGAGGGCGATCGCGAGCGCGAACAGCACGCCCTGCGTGACCATGAGGAGCTTCCGCCGCTCGAAGCGGTCGGCGACCCATCCGGTGACGCCCACGAGCAGCAGCGGCGGCGCGAACTGCAGCGCCATCGTGATGCCCATCGCGGCGGCGTCGTTGTCGGTGAGCTCGGTCAGCACCACCCAGTTCTGCGCGGTCGCCTGCATCCAGGCGCCGATGTTCGACACGAGGGCGCCGATGAACCACACGCGGTAGTTGAACACCGAGAACGAACGGAACATCGCGCTCATCGGTTCACCATCCGTCCCATGATCTCGGCGGCTCTCGCGAGGGTCTCGCGCTCCTCGGGCTCGAGTTCGGCCAGAGCCTCCTCGACCCAGGCATCCCGGCGGCGCGCTGTCTCGTCGACGACCGCGCGGCCCGAATCGGTCAGGTCGATCACGACTTTGCGGCCGTCGCTCTCGTCGGCGCTGCGGCTCGTGTAGCCGGCATCCTGCAGGCAGTTGACGGTGCGGTTCATCGCCGGGGCCGAGACGCGCTCGCGGTCGGCGAGCTCGCTCAGGGTGTGCGGGCCGTGGAGGAACAGCGCCGCCAGGACGGCGAACTGCCCGTCGCTCATCGAGTCCACCGCGCGCTGGGTGCGCATGCGGCGGGCGAGGCGGAAGGTCGCGATACGCAGATCCGACGCCTCCCGGGAGAGGTCGTGAGTCGTCTCTGTCGTCGTGTCCGCGCTGCCTGTCATCGATCCTTAGCTTAGTTCATTATCCTTGTTAAGCAAATTCGGGGATGCTGCCGGAGGGGCGGTCGCATCGGACACAGCGGCCTTCCCGGCGTCCTCCGCATCGGCATCCTGCTGCTCCTTCGTCCGGTGCGCGCCGCCGAGCGAGAAGGTCGCGAGGAGGCCGATCACGAGGAACCCGGTCGCGGCGAAGGCGGACAGGCGCGTGCCGTCCGAGAACGCCGTCTTGGCGGCATCCGCGATGTCGGCCGTCTGCGGATTCGCCTCGAGTCCCGCGATCGCGGCACCCGCCGAGTCGACGACCGCGCTCACGACCTGATCGATCTGATCCGCGGGCAGGTTCTGCTCCTGCAGCTGCGAGGTGAGGATGCCGGCGGTGCTCGTGAACAGCACCGTGCCCAGGATCGCGACGCCGAGCGCGGAGCCGACCTGGCGTGCGGTCGACTGCGTGCCCGAGCCCTGCCCCGACATCTCGACCGGCACGTCCTGCAGGATGACGCCGGTGAGCTGTGCGGTCGCGAGGCCGACGCCGAACCCGTAGACGAACAGCGCCGGGATGAGCCAGCCCCAGACGGCATCCGGACCGATGATGAGCCCGACCGCGCCGACGCCGATGATCTCGGCGACCAGGCCCACGCGCACGATCGTGACCGGCGATATCCTTCCCGACGTCGCGCCCGCGAAGCCGCTCGCCATGAAGGAGCCCACTGCGAGCGAGAGCAGGAGGAAGCCGGTCTGCAGCGCGTCGAACCCCAGGACGAACTGCAGCCACAGCGGCAGGGTGAGGATGATGCCGAACTCGCCGAGCGAGATGAGCATGGCCGCGATGTTGCCGTTGCGGAACGACGAGATGCGGAAGAGCGAGAACTCCAGCAGCACGGACTTGCCGGTGCGCTTGCGGTGCAGCTCGCACGCGATGAAGCCCACGAGGGCCAGCGCCGACACCGCGAAGGCGATCGGCACGGGTGAGAGCGCGAACGGCCACGTGAAGCCCCCGATCTCGAGGGCTTCGTCGGTCAGCCACCAGCCGTACGTGCGGCCCTCGATGAGTCCGAAGACGAGGGGACCGAACACGAGGACCGACAGGGCGGCGCCGAGGAAGTCGATCTTCCCGTACTTCGCCTCGCGCGACTCGGCGACCGTGAGCAGCACGCCGATGAAGATCAGGATGCCGAGCGGCACGTTGATGCCGAACGCCCATCGCCACGAGAACGCGGTGGTGAGCCACCCGCCGAGCAGCGGTCCGACCGCGACCATGCCGCCGATCGTCGACCCCCACACCGCGAACGCGATGCCCCGTTCGCGACCGCGGAAGTTCGCGTTGATGAGCGACAGGGTCGTCGGCAGCACCATGGCGCCGCCGACCCCCTGGATCAGTCGGGCGAGGATCAGCAGATCGCCGCTCGGCGCGAGCCCGGCGACGATGGAGGCGATCGTGAAGATCACGATGCCGATCAGCATCATCCGCCGCCGGCCGAACTTGTCGGCGAGGCTTCCGAACAGCAGCAGGAGGGCCGCGAAGACGAGCGTGTACGCCTCCTGCACCCACTGGACCTGCGTCGAGGTCAGGCTGATGTCGTCGACGATCGACGGGATGGCGACGTTGACGATCGTCGAGTCGACGATGATGAGCGCGACGGCCAGGCTGATGAAGACGAGCCCATACCAGCGGCGAGACGAAGAGGTCATTTCGCTAGGTTATCTAGCGAAGAGAGATTTCGCTAGGTTGTCTAGCGAACTACCCGGGGACGGGCACGCGGCCCGCACGACCGGCGGTGCCTAGACTCGCACCATGCCCGAGTTCACCGATGCGCACGGCATCGCGATCGTCTACGACGTCCACCCCGCCGCCGGCGCGCCGCGGGGGGTGGTCCAGCTCGCGCACGGCGTCGGCGAGCACGCCGGCCGCTACGGCGCGCTCATCGCCGCGCTCACCGCGGCGGGGTACGCCGTCTACGCCGATGACCACCGCGGTCACGGGCGCACCGGAGCGAAGCAGCACGGCGACGATCCGGCGAAGCTCGGCCGGCTCGGCCCCGGCGGGCTGCCGGCCACCGTCGATGCGGTATGGATGTTCACCGAGCTCATCCGGGCCGAGAACCCCGGCCTGCCGCTCATCCTCCTGGGGCACTCGTGGGGCTCCTTCCTCGCCCAGATGCTCGTGAACGACCACCCCGAGGCCTACGACGCGCTCGTGCTCAGCGGCTCGGCGCTGCGCTGGCCCGGCTCGCTCAACTCAGGCGACCTCAACGCGCCGTGGAAGCACGAGGACCCGACCGGGACGATGTGGCTCTCGACCGACGCCGCCGTCGGCCAGGCCTTCCTCGATGACCCGCTCACGACCACGACGCCCCTCCTGAAGCTCTTCGGCCCGATCGACGCCGCCCGGCTCATGGGCAAGCCGAAGAAGAACCTCGGCCGCGACATCCCGACACTCCTCATGGTCGGGCGCGACGACACCGTCGGCGGCCCGGTCAGCGTGCACAAGCTCGCGGATGCCTACCGCACGCGCTCCGGCTTCACCGACGTCACGACGCTCGTCTACCCGGGCATGCGGCACGAGATCTTCAACGAGGTGGGCCAGGCCGAGGTCCGCGCCGACCTGCTCGCCTGGCTCGACGCGCGCTTCCCCGCCCGGGGCTGACCGCACGGCATCCGCTGTCGCTTGTCGGCGACCCGCGGGACCGGCATCCGCCCCACGCCTGCCCGCGTGCGGGCCGCCGTAAGCTGAGCGGATGCACGGCGAATACAAGGTGCCCGGAGGAAAGCTGGTCGTCGTCGACCTCGAGGAGCGCGACGGGCGGATCGCGCAGTTCCGCCTCGCCGGCGACTTCTTCCTCGAGCCCGACAGTGCGCTCGACGACATCAACCGGGCGATCGAGGGACTCCCGATCGAGACGGATGCCGCGGCGATCGCCGCCGCCGTGCGCGCGGCGCTGCCGGAGGGGGCGCAGCTGCTCGGATTCACCCCCGAGGCGGTCGGCACGGCCGTGCGCCGCGCGCTCGTGACCGCGCCGGGGTGGCGGGACTTCGACTGGGAGGTCGTGCACGACCACCCCATCTCGCCGCGGATGAACCTCGCGCTGGACGAAGTGCTCACGACGCGCGTCGGCGACGGCCGCCGCCGCCCGACGCTCCGGCTCTGGGAGTGGAACGAGTCGGCCGTCGTCATCGGGTCGTTCCAGTCGTACCGCAACGAGGTCGACCCGGAGGGGGCGGCGCGGCACGGCTACGACGTCGTCCGCCGCATCTCTGGCGGGGGCGCCATGATGATGGGCGCGAACTCGATCGTGACGTACTCGCTGTACGTTCCGGCATCCCTCGTCGCGGGGATGACGTTCGCGGACTCGTATGCGTTCCTCGACGACTGGGTGCTGCAGGCGCTGCGCTCGCTCGGAGTCGAGGCGACGTACCAGCCGCTCAACGACATCGCCTCGCCCCAGGGCAAGATCGGCGGGGCGGCGCAGAAGCGCCTCGCCAACGGCGGCGTGCTGCACCACGCGACACTCAGCTATGACATGGACGGTCAGGTCATGACCGAAGTGCTCCGGATCGGGCGCGAGAAGCTGAGCGACAAGGGCACGGTCTCTGCCGCGAAGCGCGTCGATCCGCTGCGGCGCCAGACCGGGCTGCCGCGCGAGGCGATCATCTCGCGCTTCATCGAGACCTTCTCGAAGCTGTACGGTGCGGTGCCCGGCAGTGTCACCGAAGACGAGTACGCCGAGGCGGAGGCCCTCGTGGAGTCGAAGTTCGCCACCGAGCCGTGGCTGCACCGGGTGCCGTGACCGACCCGCCGGCGCGGGGTTCGGTGACGATTCACCACGGCGACAACCTCGCGGTCGCGGCGGGGCTGCCGGACGCGTCGTTCACCCTGATCTACCTCGATCCGCCGTTCAACACCGGCCGCGTCCAGGGGAGGGCGCTCGAGACCGCGCTATCGACGGGGCGCGTGCCGGCGGAGGAACCCCGTGGTGCTGGTGCCGCAGAGATCGCGCCGGGCCCGGGTCCGGCATCCGGGATCGTCCGGAAGGGGTTCCACGGGAGGGAGTACGAGCGCCTGCGCGGCGATCTGCGCACGTACGACGACCGGTTCGACGACTACTGGGGCTTCCTCGAGCCGCGGCTCGCCGAGGCGTGGCGGCTGCTCGCCGACGACGGCACGCTGTACCTGCACCTCGACTACCGCGAGGCGCACTACGCGAAAGTGCTCATGGACGCGATGTTCGGGCGCGAGCGATTCCTGAACGAGCTCATCTGGGCGTACGACTACGGGGCGAAGACGCGCCGGCGCTGGCCGACCAAGCACGACACGATCCTCGTGTACGTCAAGAACCCCGACGCGTACTGGTTCGACTCGGATGCCGTCGACCGCGAGCCGTACATGGCGCCGGGCCTCGTCACAGCCGAGAAGGCCGCCCGGGGAAAACTGCCGACCGACGTCTGGTGGCACACGATCGTGCCGACGACCGGGCGCGAGAAGACGGGGTATCCGACGCAGAAGCCCGAGGGGATCCTGCGGCGCATCGTGCAGGCCTCGAGCCGGCCGGGCGACCGCGTGCTCGACCTGTTCGCCGGCAGCGGCACGACCGGTGCGGTGGCCGCGGCGCTCGGCCGCGACGCCGTGCTCGTCGACGCGAACCCCGAGGCGATCGAGGTCATGTCCAGACGCATCCCGGATGCCGTGCTGTGCTGACCCGGGGGTCGCGAGCCGACCCTAGGCTGGAACGATGCGATTCGGAACCTTCATTCCCCAGGGCTGGCGACTCGATCTGGTCGGGATCGACCCGGCCGAGCAGTGGTCGGTCATGAACGGCCTGGCTCAGCACGCGGACGCGGGACCCTGGGATTCGCTGTGGGTCTACGACCACTTCCACACCGTGCCGCTGCCGACCGACGAGGCCACGCATGAGGCCTGGACGCTCATGGCCGCATTCGCCGCGTCGACGAGCCGCATCCGCCTGGGGCAGATGTGCACGTCGATGGGCTACCGCAATCCGGCGTACCTCGCGAAGGTCGCGGCGACCGTCGACCTGATCTCGGGCGGCCGTGCCGAGATGGGCATCGGCGGCGGCTGGTACGAGCATGAGTGGCGCGCGTACGGCTACGGCTTCCCCGCGATCAAGGACCGACTGGGGCGGCTGCGCGAGGGCGTCGAGATCATGCACCAGGCGTGGACGACGGGTTCCGCGACGCTCGACGGCACCTACTACCAGGTGGAGGGTGCGATCGTGCAGCCGCGGCCGCTGCAGGACGGCGGCATCCCGCTGTGGATCGCCGGGGGCGGTGAGAAGGTGACGCTGAAGATCGCGGCGAAGCGCGCGGCGTACACGAACTTCGCCGGGTCGCTCGAGGAGTTCGACCACAAGAGCGCCGTCCTCCGCGGCCACTGCGACGCGATCGGGCGCGATTTCTCGTCGATCACGCGGAGCTCGAACTTCAACACGATCGTGGGCGCGACCGAGGCGGAGGCCGAGGAGCGTCTCGCGGCCGTCGTCGCGCGGCTCCGGCCGCACGTGGGCGACGACCGCGCCGCGGCGATCGAGGCCGACTACCGGGCATCCGACGGGTTCGGCACGCCCGCGCAGGTCGTGGAGCGCCTCGCCCGGCGGGCCGAGCACGGCCTCGGCTACGCGATCCACTACTTCCCCGAGGCGGCCTACGACCGGTCGGGCATCGAGCTGTTCGAGCGCGAGATCATCCCGGCGCTGAGCTGATCCCGCGGCCCGCCGCGGTCCGCCGGGACCCCGCCCGCCGCACCCTCGCCCGCCGCCCCCTCGCCCGCCGCCCCGCCCTCGCCGCGGTGCGTCCGCGTCCGCCGCGGCGCGCCGCCGCGCTGCGTCCGGACCCCCGCGGTGAAAGCCTGGGGAGAAACCGGCGTTCCCGGCCCTCCGTGGCGCCCGGAGTGTCGATTTCACCCCGGCGTTTCACGGGCGCGTCCGGCGCGGGCAGCGATCGGCGGTGGCTGAGGGGCGGTCGCCTCCTCCCCAGGGGCCGCGGGACGCCTGCAGCGCACAGATTCGACCGGCGGTCCGCGGGGCGGCATCGGGCCGGGCGACGCTGTCTGGATGCTCGCGCCGACTCCGCCTCCGCTCTTCCTCCGCCGCAGCGACCTCCGAGCTCAGGGGTGGACCGACCGGGCGCTCGGTGCTGCCGTGGCCGAGGGGCGGATCCTCCGTCCCCGTCCCGGTGTGTACCTCCCGACGGATGCGCCGAATGACGTGGTCGATGCGCTCGCGCTCGGCGGGCGTCTGACGTGTACCTCGGCGCTCGCGCACCACGGGGTCTTCGTCCTCGACGCCTCCACGCTGCACGTCCACCTGCACACGCGGCGACCCTCGGCGCCGGCGCCCGCCCGACTCCTCCGGCGGCACTGGGGGAGACTGCATCGCACGTCGCATCCGCGCGCGACGTCGGTGGAGCCGCTGGATGCGCTCGCCTGCGCGATGCGCTGCCAGAGGCCGCGCGCGGCACTCGCGACCCTCGACTCGGCCCTGCACCGTGGCCTCCTGCGACCTGACGAGCTCGACGAGCTGTTCCGTCTGCTCCCGCGGCGCCACCGCGTGCTCCGCAAGCTGGTGGACGCCCGCTCTGAGTCCGGACCCGAGACGCTCGTCCGCCTCATCCTGCGATCGCTCGGCGTCGCGTTCGACGTGCAGGTGGCGATCGTCGGTGTCGGCCGCGTGGACTTCGTCGTCGACGGGTGGCTCATCGTCGAGTGCGACAGCGAAGAGTTCCATTCCAGCTGGGACGCGCAGCGCCGGGACCGTCGCCGAGATCAGGCCGCCGCCGCGCTCGGCTACACGACGTTCCGCCCGATCGCCGAGGACATCCTCTGGCACCCGGAGCTCGTCCGCGCGGCATTACAGGGCCTCCTGGCGTCCCGCCGTGGCGCCGCCGGAGGCGGACGCCGGGCATCCGTGTGAAACCCCGGGGTGATTCCGATACCGGGCGTGCTCCCGACGGCCCGAAAGTGCGAAATCACCCCGGCGTTTCACACTGCGGCCTGCGGCGCCGCACCGTATCAACGCCGAGCGGGGTCAGACGAGGGCGCGGACGCTCGCATAGCCGTCCGGGATGACGTCGGGACGGGATGCCGCTCCGCCGAAGACCCGGGTCGCGCCTGGCGCCGCGCTCCAGGCGGGCCACCCCGGGGTGCCGTCGCGGACGAACGCGACCGCGGACCCGTGCAGCGCGGCCGCGAGTGCCCGGGGCGGCTCTTCGCCCGCGAGGGCCGTGACGCCCTCCGCGTCGAGGAGGTCGAACCAGAACGGCACGTCAAGGCAGTGGCACGCCCAGCCGATCGTCGGCGACACCCAGGCGAAGCGGTAGACCCACGTGGGCGCACCCTGCCGCGCTTCGGCGACGCGCACGATGCCCGAGCGGAAGACGGCGTCGCTCACGTACCGCCCGAGCACCGCGGCCGTGCCCTTGCGCCGCTGCGGGCCGTTCGCGGCGAGATACGCCTTGCGGGTCTCGCCGTCGACCTTGAGCTGTCCGAGGGCGAGCCCTGCCGGGATGAGCCGGAGCTTGTTCTTCACGCCGTCGGTCGCCATCGTGAACTCGTCGTCGGTCGCGCCGAGCACGAGCGGGACGCCGCCTCCTTCGCCGGCACGCAGGGACTCCACGGTCGGCCGGGTGATCAGGTCGCCGTCGATCATCGGTCCCCAGCTGAGCCCGTCCTCGAGCATGACGTGGATCGCCGCGAGCGGGTCCTTCGACTCGGGCTTGACGGCCTCCTCCTGCAGTCCGGTGAGCACGTCCTCCGGCACGCCCGCGAAGCCGTCGCGCGTCGGCGCGACACCGGCGAGGTTCGCGAGCTTGGCCGACAGTGTGCGCGCGCGCTCGGCCGATACGTCAGCGAGCGCCGGCGACAGAGCCCAGGCGGCGTGGAAGAGACCGCGGGCAGCCCGCATCCCGAGCAGCGTCAGCACGCCGCCGCCGCCGGCGGACTGCCCGGCGATCGTGACGCGTCCGGGGTCGCCGCCGAACGCACGGATGTTCTGCTGCACCCACGCCAGCGCCGCGAGCCAGTCGCGGACGCCGCGGTTGCTCGGCGCCCCGGCGATGTGGCCGAATCCGTCGAAGCCGAGCCGGTACGACAGGGTCACCGTCACGACGCCGTCGCGGTTGAAGGACGCGCCGTCGTACCAGGGGCTCGCGGGGGAGCCTTCGGTGTAGCCGCCGCCGTGGATGTAGACGAGCACCGGGAGTGCGGCGTCGGTCTCACCCGGTGCGGGCGTGAAGACGTTGACGTTGAGCGTCGACGTGCCCGGTACCGCCGGCTCGGGGATGAGGGTCTTCTCGCCCGGCTTCTCGCGCTTGGCCGTCGCGCCGTACGTGAGCGCGTCCCGCACGCCGTCCCACGGCTCGGGCGGCACGGGGGCCGCGAACCGCAGGTCGCCGACGGGGGCCTGTGCGAACGGGATGCCGAGGAAGGCCGCCGACCCGTCGCGCCAGTACCCACGCACCCGTCCGGGGGCGATCGTCACGATCGGGTCGGGATGCGGCGTCATGAGGTTCCGTTCGTCTGCTCGGTGTCCATCGGCTCGGTGCTCAGCGTGTCCGACGCAGGTCGTGAGGTCGGCGCGATCGCCTCGAACAGCGCGTCGACCGTGTCGGCCATGTCGAAGGACGGGTCCATCATCCACTGCAGCTGCACGCCGTCGGCGACCGCCTGCACGATGCGCGCGAGGGTCTCGGGGGCGACGGACGGCGTGAGCTCGCCGGCCGCCTGCTGCTGGGCGAAGAGGGCGGCGAAGCCTTCGCGCAGCTTCTCGCTGCGGGCGACGAAGTATTCGTGGGCGGGATGCTGGGGGTCGGCGCCGTCCACCGACAGGCGGGAGAACAGCTGGACCACGCCGGGCACGTCGCCGTTGTGCTGCATGATCCGCCGCAGTCCGGCACGCACCTCGGGAAGGTGCACCTGCTCTCCGTCGAGGGGGCCGTAGTGATCCGCGTCGAGCTCGTCGCGCTTGCGGAGGATCTCGGTGAAGAGCTCCTCCTTGCTGTCGAAGTAGTGCAGGAGTCCCGCCTGGCTCAATCCCACCGCCTCGGCGAGCTCTTTCACGGACGCGCCGCGGTACCCCTCCCGCGCGATCACCTCGAGCGCGCGCTCGAGGATCTCCTCGCGCTTCGCGACGCCCTTCGCGTAGGAACCTCTTCGTGCCATGCCTCCAGGCTAAACCCGAATGACACTTGTCATTGAAGGGTCAGGGGGTCGCGCGGGCGAGGCGCGTCTGCCGCCGCTCGCGCATCGCGAGGAACAGCGGGAACGTGAACGCGAACGCCGTGAGCCCCGACGCGAGCACGTAGAGCCACCCGAAGCGCATCCGGAGCCGGCGGGCCTCGACGATGATGAAGATGCTCCCCGCGACCGCCACGACGAGCAGGTCGACCGTGATCGACGACACCGCAGGCCCGCTGTTCGTCAGATCGCCGAGGAAGTCGACCATCTGCACGATCGCGAGGGCGTTGAACCACCACGTCCCGATGAGTCCCGCCACGGCGAGCAGCAGGTAGACGACAGCAAGGGGGGTCCAGTCGCGGGTCATGGCGCCATGATGCCAGCCGCAGCGGGCCACGCGGCGAACCGTGTCAAGCCCGCGCCGTTCTGCCCGGGTGCCCGTAGCGTGGGCAGGGTGACGGATTCGACGCGAACGCAGAAGAGGGATGCCGCGGCATCCTGGACCGGAAAAGACGTGGCGCGGCAGATCGCGGTGATCTCCGCGCTGGGCTTCACGCTCGTCGCCGTCGCCTTCGGGGTCGGCGGATTCGGCGGCACCGAGGTCGAGAACTCGCAAGGCGGTCAGCTCTCGGCACAGGGGTCCTACCTCGCCCCCGCCGGGCCGGCGTTCAGCATCTGGTCGGTCATCTACACCGGGCTCATCGCCTACGCGATCTGGCAGGCGCTGCCCAGTCAGCGGGCGTCGGAGCGTCAGCGCGCGCTCGGATGGTGGATCGCCCTCACGATCGTGCTGAACGGACTGTGGCTCGTCGCCGCGCAGGTGCTGACGATCGTGTGGACCGTCGTGGTGATCGTGCTCCTGGCCATCGCGCTGAGCATCACGTTCCGCATCGCCGTCAAGACGCGCGTACCCCGCGGCGGATGGATCGACGCCCTGCTGATCGACGGTGTCACCGGACTCCACCTGGGCTGGGTCACGCTCGCGACGGTCGCGAACACCACCGCGTGGCTCACGGGCATCGCGCCGGCGTCGTGGGAGAGCTACGCCTCGGTGATCGGCGTCGTGGTCCTCGCGGTCGTGCTCGTGATCGGGCTCGCGATCTCGTGGCGCAGCGGCTGGCGCGTCGCGCCGGCGCTCGCGATCGCGTGGGGCCTGTCGTGGCTCGCGGTCGGCCGCCTCACGGATGAGCCGCAGAGTCAGCCGATCGGCATCGCGGCGATCGTCGTCGCCGTGATCGTGTTGGTCGTGCCGCTCGCGGTCGCCGGCCTGCGGATGCTGCGCCCCGAGCACGACTGACCGGGCGCGCCTCCCCGCGCCCGCTCTCGGGGCCCGCGCCCGGCTCCGGCGCCCCTGGCTCCGGCGCCCCTGGCTCCGGCGCCCCTGGCTGCCAGAGCCTCTTCCTTCCGCGAGACTGCACCGGGGCGCCGAGACGTAGGGGAATCCCCTCGGTCTCGGCGCCCCGGTGCAGTCTCG
>CAYOQY010000042.1:14597-20079 GCA_964406225.1 uncultured Microbacterium sp. | reverse complement strand
GCGGCGAGCGCCTCGAGCTGTCGGTCGAGCTCTTCCGGGATGCGCAGCGTCATGGCCATTCCGGAATGGTATCGAGGTATCGAAGTGGTATCAATGAGCCGCTGGGCGGCATCCCGCGGCGGGGACGCAGATCATAGACTCGGCAGGGTGACCGACGACTCCCCGATCCCCGTTCGCGTCCGCCCCGAGATCGCCGCACTGCCCGCGTACAAGCAGGGCAAGCAGGCCGGTGCCGACGCGTTCAAGCTGTCGAGCAACGAAAACCCCTTCGATCCGCTCCCCGGCGTCCTCGAAGCGGTCCACGCCGCCACGGCGCTGAACCGGTACCCCGACGCCACCGCGGGTCGCCTGCGCGCGCGCCTGGCGGAGCGCTTCGGCGTCACCGATGACGCGGTGCACGTCGCCGCGGGGAGCGTGTCGATCCTGGCGCAGCTCGTGCTGGCGACCGCAGGCCCGGGCGATGAGGTCGTCTTCGCCTGGCGCTCGTTCGAGGCCTACCCCTGGCTCGCGGTCGTCGCGGGCGCCACCCCGGTCCAGGTGCCGTTGACCGACGACGCCCGCCACGACCTCCCGGCGATGGCGGCCGCGGTCACCGAGCGCACGCGCGCCGTGATCGTGTGCAGCCCCAACAACCCGACCGGCCCGATCGTGACGCAGAGGGAGTTCGACGAGTTCGTCGCCGCCGTGCCGGGCGATGTGCTCGTGATCCTCGACGAGGCCTACGCCGAGTTCGTCACGGATCCCGACGCGGTGGACGGCCTGCGGGTGCTGAGCGCGAAGGAGCACCCGAACGTCGTCGTGCTGCGGACGTTCTCGAAGGCCTTCGGCCTCGCGGGACTGCGCATCGGCTACGCGATCGGGCATCCCCGCATCCTCGACGCCGCCCGCAGCACGAGCATTCCGCTGTCGGTGACCGCGCACGCCGAGGAGGCCGCCCTCGCGAGCCTCGACGCCGAGGACGCGCTCCTCGAGCGGGTGCGGGCGATCGCCGAGCGTCGCGACCGGCTCGCCGAGGCGCTGCGGGCGGCCGGATGGCGGATCCCCCAGGCGCAGGGCAACTTCGTGTGGCTCCCCGCCGGGCGCGAGACCCTCGACCTCGCGGGGGCGTTCGACGCCGCCGGACTCATCGTCCGCCCCTTCGCCGGCGACGGTCTGCGCATCAGCGTGGGCGAAGAGGGCTCTGTCGAGAAGGTCCTACGGATCGCGGCATCCGTTGTGAAAGACCTCCCGGAAGGCCATTCCGGGCGCGGGCTAGCGTAGAACGGTGACCCTGCCTACCCACGCGGCATCCGACGCGGCCTCCGCGGCGCCCTCCGATGCCGGATCGGGTGACGCACCCGAGCTCGTGCGCGTGCTCGCGGCCGACGGTTCGCTCGCACCGACCCCGGCGGCCGAGCGGTACCTCGACCTGATCGAGGCGCTGACGGATGCCGAGCTCGAGGGCTTCTACCGCGACATGGCCGTGATCCGCGCGTTCGACCAGCAGGCCACGAACCTGCAGCGTCAGGGCCAGCTCGCGCTCTGGCCGCCGAGCTTCGGCCAAGAGGCCGCGCAGGTCGGATCCGCGCGCGCCGCGCGGGCGCAGGACCACCTTTTCCCGTCATACCGCGAGCACGTCGTATGCACGATCCGCGGCGTCGACCCCGTCGACATCATCCGCGTCATGCGGGGCCTCACGCACGGGGGCTGGAACCCGTACGACCCGAAGAACGGCAACACGCACATCTACACGCTCGTCCTCGGGTCGCAGACGCTGCACGCGACCGGGCTCGCGATGGGACTCGTCTTCGACGGCAAGTCGGGTTCGGGCGATCCTGAGCGCGACGAGGCCGTCATCGTCTACTACGGCGACGGCGCGTCGAGCCAGGGCGACGTGCACGAGGCGATGGTCTTCGCCGCGAGCTATCGCACTCCTGAGGTGTTCTTCCTGCAGAACAACCAGTGGGCGATCTCGGTGCCGGTCGCGACCCAGTCTCGGTCGCCGCTGCACCGCCGCGGCGCCGGGTACGGCATCCCGAGCATCCCGATCGACGGCAACGACGTGCTCGCGAGCTACGCCGTGACGCGAGTGGCGCTCGACGAGGCGCGCGCGGGCGAGGGTCCGCGCGCGATCGAGGCGATGACGTACCGCATGGGCGCGCACACGACGAGCGACGACCCGACGAAGTACCGCACGTCCGCCGAGGAGGAGTCGTGGGCGCGACGCGACCCGATCGCCCGTATGCGCGCGTTCCTTCGCGGGCGCGGCGCGTCCGACGCGTTCTTCGCAGAGGTCGACGCGACCGCGGCGGCCTTCGCCGACGACGCCCGGGTGCGCACGACCGAGCTCGGCGGCATCCCGTCCGACCTCATGTTCGACCACGTCTACAGCGAGCCGCATCCGCTCATCGATGCCCAGAAGACCTGGCTCGCCGACTACGAGGCGTCGTTCGAGGGTGACGCGTCGTGAGCGGGCCGATCGAGAACATGCCCTTCAGCCGTGCGCTGAACGCGGGGCTGCGTCGGGCGATGGCCGAGAACGACCGCGTGCTGCTCATGGGCGAGGACATCGGACGTCTCGGCGGCGTCTTCCGCGTGACCGAAGGACTGCAGGCCGAGTTCGGCGAGCAGCGGGTGCTCGACACCCCGCTCGCGGAATCCGGCATCGTCGGCACCGCGATCGGGCTCGCGATGGGCGGGTTCCGCCCGGTGTGCGAGATCCAGTTCGACGGATTCGTCTTTCCGGCCTTCGACCAGATCACCTCGCAGCTGGCGAAGATCACGAACCGCCACGAGGGCGCGCTGAGCATGCCCGTCGTGATCCGCATCCCGTACGGCGGACACATCGGCGCGGTCGAACACCACCAGGAGAGCCCCGAGGTGTACTTCACGCACACGCCCGGCCTCCGGGTCGTGAGCCCGTCGACGCCGAACGATGCGTACTGGATGATCCAGGACGCGATCACCTCGACCGACCCGGTGATCTTCCTCGAGCCGAAGAGCCGGTATTGGCAGAAGGGCGAAGTGGATGCCGCCGCCCGCGCGCTGCCCCTCCACGCGAGCCGTCTCGTGCGTCGCGGCACCGACGTGACGCTCGTCGGGCACGGCGCGATGGTGGCGACCCTGCTGCAGGCCGCCGCGCTCGCCGAGTCCGAGGGCACGTCGTGCGAAGTCATCGACCTGCGCTCGCTGTCGCCGATCGACTACGGGCCGATCCTGGACTCGGTGCGCCGCACCGGCCGCATGGTCTACGCGCAGGAGGCCCCGGGCTTCTCCTCGCTCGGCTCGGAGATCGCGGCCACCGTGATGGAGAAGGCTTTCTACGCGCTCGAGGCGCCCGTGCTGCGGGTCTCGGGCTTCGACACCCCGTTCCCGCCGGCCAAGCTCGAGGGCACCTACCTTCCGGATGCCGACCGCATCCTCGAGGCCGTCGACCGCACCCTGGCCTACTGACCCATGTCTTTTTCCGCGAGACTGCAACGGGACGCCGAGACCGAGGGGAATCCCCTACGTCTCGGCGCTCGGTTGCAGTCTCGCGGGGTGAGCACGGTGCGAGAGGATCGAGCATGAGCACCCAGACCTTCCTCCTCCCCGACGTGGGCGAGGGGCTTACCGAGGCCGAGATCGTCTCGTGGCGCGTCGCGCCCGGCGACACCGTCGCGGTCAACGACGTGCTGGTCGAGATCGAGACCGCGAAGTCGCTCGTCGAGCTGCCCTCCCCGTTCACGGGCGTCGTCGGCGAGCTCCTCGCGGCCGAGGGCGACACCGTCAACGTGGGCGCGGCGATCATCACGATCGCGAGCGCCGACGCCTCCGCCCCGCCCGCGACCGCGGGCCAGAGCGAGCACGGCGAGCCGCATGAACCGGATGCCGGCGGTTCGGTCCTCGTCGGCTACGGCAGCGCCGGCCACGTGCAGTCGCGGCGCCGCAAGCCCGCGGCCCGGCCGGTGGCGGCATCCGTCGGCGTCGTCGCGAAGCCTCCGATCCGCAAGCTCGCACGCGACCTCGGCGTCGACCTCACCGCCGTCACGCCCACCGGCGTAGCCGGAGAGGTGACGCGCGACGACGTCATGAAGCACGCGTCGCAGGCCAGTGTCTTCCGCAACATCGAGACGCCCGAGTGGGGTGCCGTCCGTGAGGAGACGATCCCCGTTGCGGTGACCGATGCCGCGGCATCCGTCACCGCAACGAGCGAGCCGCAGGCACCGGCTGCCGATGACCGCGAGGAATCGATCCCGGTGCGCGGCGTCCGCAAGGCGACAGCGAGCGCGATGACCAGCAGCGCATACTCCGCGCCGCATGTCTCGGTGTGGGTGGATGTCGACGCGTCTCGGACGATGGAGCTCGTGAAGCGGCTGAAGACCTCGCCGGACTTCGCGGACGTCAAGGTCTCGCCGCTTCTCATCATGGCCCGCGCGGTCATCTGGGCGGTGCGGCGCACCCCTATGGTGAACGCGGCATGGGTCGACGGGGATGACGGCGCGTCGATCCGCGTGCGCCACTACGTGAACCTCGGCATCGCGGCGGCGACGCCGCGCGGCCTCCTCGTGCCGAACATCAAGGACGCGCAGGACCTCAACACCCGCGAGCTCGCCCGTGCCCTGGAGAAGCTGACCCTCACGGCGCGCGAGGGCAAGACGACGCCGGCAGATCAACAGGGCGGCACGATCACGATCACCAACATCGGCGTGTTCGGCGTCGACGCCGGCACCCCGATCATCAACCCGGGTGAAGTGGGGATCATCGCGCTCGGTGCGATCCGGCAGAAGCCGTGGGTCGTGGACGGCGAGGTGCGACCCCGCTGGGTGACGACGGTGTCGGGCTCGTTCGACCACCGCGTCGTCGACGGCGACGGCGTCTCGCGCTTCGTCGCCGACGTCGCCTCGGTGCTCGAAGAGCCCGCGCTGCTGCTGGACTGATCCGCGGCCGTCGGGCTCCTCGCGGTGGCACGGCCGGTGGATGCCGCGACCGCGCTTCCAGCGGATTCATAGCGATCCCGGCATACGATCTTTCCCATCAAGGGGAGTACTCCCGACCGCAGCGGACCCGTCATCACGGACCTCGAGTCCCGGCCCGCTGGCCCGTCACCGGGTGGAGGAGACCTTGGCATCACCCGATCGCCAACAGTTTCTCCGACCCGAAAGGTCCCTCATGAGTACCTTCAACCGCCTCTTCGGCCTCGCTGCGAAAGCGCTCGACAAGACCGGATCGTCCTCCGCCACCGGTGGCGCGCCCGCGAACGGCGGCGCGGGCGACTGGCGCAGCATGGTGCGCTCGGCGGCCGATGCGCTGACGGGCGACGCGCAGAAGCGCCCCGCCCCCGGTACGACGCCTCCGGCGTATGGCACGACCCCGCCGCCGGCGTACGGCACGACCCCGCCGCCGGCGTACGGCACGACCCCGCCGCCGGCGTACGGCACGACACCGCCGCCGGCGTACGGCACGACACCGCCGCGCCCGGGCATGACGCCGCCGCCGGCGGGGAACGCGGCGGATGCCGCCG
>CAYOQY010000042.1:13150-14497 GCA_964406225.1 uncultured Microbacterium sp. | reverse complement strand
CCGCCGCGCCCGGGCATGACGCCGCCGCCGGCGGGGAACGCGGCGGATGCCGCCGACCGCGCCGCGATCGCCCGCTACGACTACCTCATGCAGACGGCCGATCCGCACCAGATCGAGCGCATCCACCAGGAGGCCTTCGCGCGCCTGACTCCGGCGCAGCGCACCCAGGTCGAGGCGCGCATGCGGGCCGAGCTTCCGCCGCACGAGCAGCCGGCGTCGTCCGCGCCCGCCGACCTCGCGCGCGCGGCGGCACGCAGTGAGGCGATGCAGCCCGGGCGCACGCGCGGACTTCTGGGTCGCGCCGGCGGCGCCGCGGCGATCGCCGGAGCCGGTGTCGCCGCGGGCGGACTGCTCGGCCTCGTCGCCGGTGGCGCGATCGCCACCGCGGTCGCCGCGCCGCTGCTCGCTCAGGCCGCCGACTTCGGCGTCGACTTCGATGCGATCGCGCAGGGCGTCGATCTGGATGCCGTCACCGGCGGCGCCTTCGACGCGGCAGGGGAGCAGATCTCGGGCATCGGGGAGCAGGTCTCCGGGTTCGGCGAGGGGCTGGGCGACTTCGGGCTGGGCGACTTCTTCAACTGACCCGCGCAGGCCGAGACCCGCGCCCGGCGCGGCGTGGCGCGGGTACGATCGCGACCATGGGCTTCGAGGGGTTCGATCGCGATGCACCGGCCTTCTTCGCCGAGCTCGAGCACGACAACACCAAGGCGTGGTGGACGGCGAATCACGAGCGCTACGTCGCGCACGTCCGCGGTCCGTTCGAGACCCTCGCCACGGAGCTCGAACCCGAGTTCGGTGACCTGAAGATCTTCCGGCCCTACCGGGATGTGCGTTTCAGCGCCGACAAGACGCCGTACAAGCTGCACATCGGCATGGTCTCGCGCGCGCCCGTCGCCCACTACCTGCAGCTGAGCGCGAGCGGGCTGCTCGTGGGCGGCGGCGTGTACGACGTCCCGCCTGCGGCGCTCGCCCGCTTCCGCGAGATCGTCGACCACCCGCGGCTTTCGGCCGGCCTCGAGCAGGTGCTCGCAGCGACGGCGGCGGAGGGCTTCGCACCGATGACGGAGGGCGCGTTGCGCACCGCGCCGCGCGGCTACCCGATCGACCACCCGCGCATCGAGCTGCTGCGGCTGCGCCACCTCGCGATCGGCCGGGACGAAGAGCTCGCCGACTGGATGTGGACGCCCGACGCGTTCGACATGATCAGCGACGCCTGGCGCACGGTCTCCCTCTGGCGCACCTGGGTCGCCGAGAACCTCGGCGACCTCGTGATCCACCCCCGCGGCCGCTGACCTCCGCTCCCGCCGAGAGTGCTTTCGTTTCCGCCGAGAGTGCTTTCGTTTCCGC
>CAYOQY010000042.1:0-13050 GCA_964406225.1 uncultured Microbacterium sp. | reverse complement strand
CCTCCGCTCCCGCCGAGAGTGCTTTCGTTTCCGCCGAGAGTGCTTTCGTTTCCGCTCTCGCGAAGAACGAGAGCACTCTCGCGAAGAACGAGGGCACTCTCGCGAAGAACGAGCGCACTCTCACGCGAAAGGAGAGCACTCTCGCGCGCCAGGGACGGTTTTGAGAACGATTATCAATAGCGTTAGGCTCGAAGCATGACCTCCCGACGCCTGATCGCTCCCGCCGCGCTCGCCGCGGCATCCGCCCTCGTCCTCGCCGGCTGCGCGACCGCCGGTCCCGGCGCGGAGACCGCCGACGGCCGTCTGCAGGTCGTCGCGTCGACGAACGTGTACGGGCAGATCGCGGAGGAGATCGGCGGCGATCTCGTCGAGGTCACCTCGATCGTGACCTCGGACGCGCAGGACCCGCACTCCTTCGAGCCGACAGCGCGCGACCAGCTGACGGTGTCGGACGCCGACCTGATCATCGAGAACGGCGGCGGGTACGACGCCTTCATCGACGCGCTCATCGAGTCCAGCGGGAGCGAGGCTCCCGTGATCACCGCGGTCGAGTTCTCGCACGACTGGCCTGAGAACGCGGGCCACGAGGCCGAGACCGCCGACGAAGCCCACGCGGACGACGAAGGTCACGACCACGACCACGCGCATGTCGAGGGCTTCAACGAGCACGTCTGGTACGACCCGCACACGATCGAGCACGTCGCCGAGGCGATCGCCGAAGTGCTCTCGGCCCTCCAGCCCGACGATGCCGCGACCTTCGAGGCGAATGCCGAGGCCTTCGTCGGCGAGGTCGCAGGTCTCGAGGATGCCCTCGGCGAGATCGACGCCGCGCACGCCGGCGCGCCGGTGTTCGTCACCGAGCCGGTCCCGGCCTACCTCGTCGCGGCCGCCGGGCTCGAGAACGTGACCCCGGATGCCTTCAGCGAAGCCGTCGAAGAGGGCCAGGACGTGCCCCCGGCGACGCTCCTCGAGTCGCTCACGCTGCTGCGTGACGGCGACGTGCGGGTCGTGATCACGAACACGCAGACCGGCGGCGCCGAGACGACGCAGGTCGTCGACGAAGCCGACGGGCTCGGCATCCCCGTGCTCGCGTTTTCCGAAACGCTCCCGGAGGGCCAGACTTACATCTCGTGGATGCAGGCGAACATCGAGGCGCTCGCGGGCGCGCTGACGGAGTGACCTCCGCGCCACCCGTGCTCGAGGTGCGCGGCGCCGCACTGCGCCGCGACGGCCGCGAACTGTGGTCGGGTCTCGATCTCGACGTGCATCCCGGCGAGCTCGTCGCGGTCCTGGGTCCGAGCGGGTCGGGAAAGACGACGCTCATGCGCGCGATCCTCGGGCTCGAACCGCTGAGCTCCGGAACGATCTCGGTCGCAGGACAGCCCGTGCGCCGACCCGGCAACCGCGCGATCGGGTACATCCCTCAGTCGCGGCCCCTTCCGCCTGACACCGCCCTGCGCGGCCGCGACCTCGTCGCGCTCGGAGTGAACGGGCACCGCTTCGGTCTGCCGATCCCGCGGCGCGCGGATGCCGCCCGGGTCGACCGGCTCGTCGAGGCGGTCGGCGCGAAGGAGTACGCCGAGAGACCCGTCGGGGTGCTCTCCGGCGGGGAGCAGCAGCGGCTGCGCGTCGGGCAGGCGCTCGCCGACGACCCCGCGCTCCTGCTGTGCGACGAGCCGCTCACGAGCCTCGACCTCGCGAACCAGCAGGCGGTGATCCAGCTCATCGATCGCCACCGCAGGGAGCACTCGGCCGCGGTGCTCCTGGTCACGCACGACATCAATCCGCTCCTGGGCAAGGTCGACCGCATCCTGTACATCGCGAACGGACGGTTCACGCTCGGAACTCCGGGCGAGGTCCTCCGCTCGGACGTGCTGACCGACCTGTACGGCGCGCACGTGTTCGTGCTCCGGGCGGGCGACCGCCTCGTCGTGGTCGGGGCGCCGGATGCCGAGGAGTCGCACCACCATCACGACGCCCCGCACGAGGGTGGGGCGCACCGATGAACTGGGACGAGATCTCCGACGCGATGTTCGGCGGGCTGCCCGTGTACGGCGAGATCCTCGCGCTCGTGTCGAACTCGGTGTGGGCGGGTGCCGTGCTGGGCCTCGTGGGCGGCCTCGTCGGCGTCTTCGTGATGCAGCGCGACATGGCCTTCGCCGTGCACGGCATCAGCGAACTGTCGTTCGCGGGCGCTGCGTTCGCGCTGCTGATCGGGTTCGACGTGGTGACGGGCTCGATCGTGGGCTCGCTCATCGCCGCCGCGCTGATCGGGTGGCTGGGCGCGCGCGCCCGTGACCGCAACTCGATCATCGGCGTTCTCATGCCGTTCGGCCTCGGTCTCGGCATCCTGTTCCTCTCGCTTTACAGCGGACGGAGCGCGAACCGCTTCAGCCTGCTCACCGGGCAGATCGTGTCGGTGCAGACCGACCAGCTCGGCTGGCTCATCGGCATCAGCCTCCTCGTGCTCGCCGGGATCGTGGTGATCTGGCGGCCGCTGCGCTTCGACTCCCTCGATCCGCAGGCGGCGGCGGCGCGCGGCGTCCCGACGACGGCCGTCTCGCTCGGCTTCATGCTGCTGCTCGGCCTCATCGTCGCCGTCGCGGTGCACATCATCGGCGCGCTGCTCGTGATGGCCCTCCTCGTCACTCCGGCCGCCGCCGCGATGCGCGTCGCGTCAGGGCCGGTGTCGGTGCCCGTGCTGTCCGCGGCGTTCGGGTTCGTCTCTGCCGTCGGCGGCATCCTGCTCGCGATCGCCGGCACCCTCCCCGTGAGCCCGTACATCACGACGATCTCGTTCGCGATCTACGTCGTGTGCCGCATCATCGGAGCCCGCAGGGGCCGGGTGACGGCGGGGCTGTCGAAGCCTGGGGAGAAACCGGCACCTCTGACCGCCTGAGGGCCCGGAAGTGTCGAAATCACCCCGCGCTTTCACACACGGCGCCGGCATCGCCCTCCCAGGGGCTTCGGAGGGCCCGCGTTCTAGACTCGGACCCATGGCCCAGCGGAACACGTGGCAGCGCGACCGTGTGCGCGAGGCCCTCGCCGACGCTCCCGGATTCGTGAGTGCGCAGACCCTGCACGCCACCCTGCGCGACGAGAACACCGGCATCGGCCTGGCCACGGTGTACCGCGCGCTCGCCGGTCTGGCGGCCCAGGGCGAGGCCGATTCGCTGCAGAGCCCCGAAGGTGAAGCGCTCTATCGCGCGTGCTCGAGCACGGGTCACCACCACCACCTGATCTGCCGCTCCTGCGGACTGACCGTCGAGATCGAGGCGACCGACGTCGAGCAGTGGGCGCGCTCGACCGCTGAGCGGCACGGATTCACCGAGGCCGAGCACATCGTCGACATCTTCGGACTCTGCACGGCGTGCGCGCGCGCCCGGGCACTCGAGCATGGCGAGGACTGAGCCCCGCGGCGACGGCGCACCCGCGACGGCGCGGCTCGAGCCGTCGCCCGCGAGCCGCGCCGCCGTCGCCCTCGGCATCGGCGCCGCGGTCATCGCCGCCCTGTTCCTGATCGACGCGTTCGCGCCGACGCTGTTCCCGGCATCCCTTCCCACGCGCGCGCAGGACGGACTCACCCTCGCGATCAGCGTGCTGATCGAGTCGCTGCCCTTCGTCGCGCTCGGGGTCGTGCTGTCGATCGTCGTGCAGGTGTGGGTGCCGCCGGGCTTGATCGAGCGATGGATGCCGCGGCGGGCATGGGCCCGACGGGCCGTGCTGTCGCTGCTCGGGATGTTCATCCCGGTGTGCGAATGCGGCAACGTCCCGTTCGCCCGCGGCCTGCTCATGCGCGGGTTCACCGTGCCCGACACCCTGACGTTCCTCATCGCCGCGCCGATCGTGAACCCGATCGTGATCATCACGACCCACCAGGCGTTCGGGTTCGACGACGGCATCCTCATCGCGCGGCTGCTCGGTGGCTACGCGATCGCCAACCTGATCGGATGGCTCTACAGTCGGCATCCCGACCCGGACGGCCTGCTGACCGACCGCTTCCGCGACACGTGCGAGCTCGTCGTCCATGAGCCGGGAGGCCGCGGGCGCCGCAGCCTCGCGCAGTTCGTGATCGAGCTGCGTGCCGTCATGCCCGCGCTCGTGATCGGCTCGGCACTCGCCGGCGCGGTGCAGGTGCTCATCCCGCGCGAAGCGCTGCTCGCGATCGGCTCGAACCCCGCTCTGTCGATCGTGGCGATGATCGCGCTGGCGATGGTCGTCTCGATCTGCTCCAATGTCGACGCGTTCTTCGCGCTGTCGTTCGCGTCGACCTTCACCCCGGGGTCGATCGTCGCATTCCTGCTCGTCGGCCCTCTGGTCGACATCAAGATGCTCGCGCTGCTGCGCACGACGTTCACGACCCGCACTCTCGCGGGGATCGTCGTCGTCGTGATCCTGTCGGCCTTCGCGATCGGGACGGCGGTGAATCTCCTTGCGTAGCACCGCGGGTTTCATCGGCACGCGCTGGCTGGGCGTCGGCCTGGCCTCCGTGCTCGCCGTCGTCACGCTCGGGCTCGCGATCACGGGGCGACTCGGGCTGTACATAAATCCCGAGTCGTCGTGGTTCGCCGTTTCGATGGCCGTCGTCGTGCTCATCGGCGCCGCCCTGAGCTTCCTGCTGCCGCTCGGCGCGGAGGCCGACCACGGCCACGACCACGGCGGCGGTGTGGTCGCCCCGGGCCACGGCGCCGGGATCGGCGAGGTGGCTGAACCCGCCGTGGCGGCATCCCGCGGTCGGAGGATCGCGCGAGCGTGGGAGGATTCCGCGCCGATTCTCCGACGCTCGACGTATTCTCCGACCCCGGTCGACGCCCACGCGCACGAGCCCGCCGAAGTAAGCGAGCCGGCGCCCCAACTTCGCAGAAGTGCGCGAAGCTCGCAGGATTCCGCGCAGAACGTGCGACGTCCGCGCGATGCTGCGAACCTCGATGTCCACGACCACTCCGACGGACACACCCACGCCCCCGCACATCCGGTCGCGCTCGCCGCGACGGTCGCCGGCGGAGTCGCCGCGAGCGGTGTCGTGCTGCTCACGCTCCTGCTGCCCCCCGCCTCGTTGTCGGCCGAGCTCGCGATGGCGCGCGACGTCGGGGCTCCGCCGCTTTTCGCGGGCGCGGATGCCGTCACCCTCGCCGCGACGGGCGACACGTCGTCGTTCGGGGTGGGCGAGTGGGCCGCGGTGTTCGCGACCGCGACGAACCCCGAGGCGTTCGACGGCGATGCCGTCACGCTCACGGGGTTCGTGACTCCGAGCGAGGGCGGCGCGTTCGACCTCACCCGCCTGGTGATAACCCACTGCGTCATCGACGCGCAGCCGGCGAGTATTCCGGTGGCGGCATCCGGCCCCGCGCTCGAGACGGGGCAGTGGGTGACGATCAGCGGCACCGTGAGCTCGACCGCCGACGGCAGGCTCGAGATCGACGCGACGTCGGTCGAGCCGATCGCCGAACCCGAGGACCCGTATGAGTACTGACGCCCCCACGCGTGCGGGACGGGTGCGCTCGCGGCGCGGGCGCACGTTCCTGGTGAGCTTCGCGGCCGTCGTCGCGGTGCTCGCCGTCGCGGGGCTCACCGGTGCGGCCGCGCTCGTCGCCCAGGGACCCCGCGTGACCGCGGTCCAGGTCGATCCCGACGCGGCGGCTACGGCATCCGGCTCGCGGCTGATCGTGACCACCACGCAGGCGCTCGCCGACGTGGACGCCGATCAGGTGACGGTCTCGCCCGAGACGCCGTTCTCGGTCGACACCTCGGGCCGCAGCGTCGGGGTGCGGTTCGGGCTGCCGCTGTTCGACGACACCGAGTACACCGTGACCTTCAGCGACGTGCAGGGGATCGGCGGGGGACCGCCCGTGACGATCACCGAGACGTTCCGCACCCCGCCGGCGGAGGTGTTCCTGCTGCAGCGCACCGAGAGCGGCGACACGATCTTCCGCACCGATCTCGGCGGCGAGGAGGCCGTGCCGGTGTTCACGGACGAGCACATCGAGGACTTCCGTGCCACGTCGTCGCACCTGGTCGTCTCGGTGCTGGACGGCGAGACCGCGCGGCTGATCGTCACGGACCTGGACGGGAGCGACGAGCGCACCCTGCCGCTTCCCGGCGAGGGCTTCGTCACGAATCTGCAGAGCGCGGACCGCGGCGACCTCATCGGCTACACCTTCTCGGATGCGGACCTCGGCGCGGGCGGAGAGCTCGAGAGCGCCCTGTTCACGGCGTCGCTGAAGGACAGCGAGGCGGATGCCGAGCCGACGCAGGTCGAGGTCACCGGAGCGGAGCCGCGCGTCGCGGAGTGGCGGTTCGTGCCCGACACCGACAGCATCCTGCTGCTCACGTTCGACAGCTCGCTGCTGCTGACCGACGCGACCGGAGAGAACGCGACCTCGCTCGGTGCGGCGATCGCGATCGAGGGCATCGCCCGCGGGTCGTCGACGGCGATCGTCAAGCGCATCGACGGCCTCGACCGGATCGACCTCCGTGACGCCTCCGAGTCGCCGCTCGTCGCCCCCGACGTCGACCTGGGGCTGCTCGGGCCGATCACCCCCGTGCCGGGCGGCACCGTGCGGCTCGCCTCTCCCGTTGATGAGACCGGGCTTCCGATCGGCACGACCGTCGCGTTCGTCGCGGACGACGGCACGACGGAGATCCTCGCCGACGTGCCGTCCGCGGATGCCGTCCTGCAGACGTGCGTGTCGCCGAGCGGCCGCTACGTGGCCGTGCTCGTCGCACCGGATGCCGTCGACAACCCCTACGACCTCTACCAGCTCCCCATGCCGGAGCGGGTCGAGACGCGCATCATCCAGATCTCCGACGCGGCGGAGGTCGTCGCCCTTTCGGGCTTCGACATCTCGTGGTGTCAGCTGCCGCCGCGATGAGCCTCGCCGACCCGGCGGGACTGCGCCCGGCGACGCGCACCGACCTCGAAGGGCTGCCGCTCGAGGTCGCTCCGCGCCTCCTCGGCGGCGTGCTCACGACCGCGATCGCGGGGGAGCGCGTCGCGGTGCGGCTCACCGAGGTCGAGGCGTACCACGGTGCCGGCACGGGCGAGGTCGCCGACCCGGGATCGCATGCGCGCATGGGGCGGACGCGCCGCAACGAGACGATGTGGGGCGAACCCGGCCACCTGTACGTGTACCTGAGCCACGGCATCCACTCGTGCGTCAACGTCGTGTGCGGGCCCGCCGGCGTGGCCGGCGGAGTGCTGCTGCGCGCCGGCGAAGTGATCGACGGGCGGGATGCCGCCACGCGGCGACGCACGGCGAAGCGCGGCGTCGTGCGCGCGGAGCGCGACCTGGCGCGCGGGCCGGGACGCTTCGGCGACGCCATCGGCTTGCGGCATCCCGTGCATGACGGCATCGACGCGATCGCCGGCGGCGAGGTCGCCGGAGCGGTAGCCCGCCTCCACGTGCGGGAGCAGCCGCTCTCCGACGTCACCCGCGGCCCGCGGGTGGGGGTCGCCGGTGTCGCGGGGACGGATGCGTTCCCCTGGCGATTCTGGATCGACGGCGACCCGACGGTGTCGGCCTTCCGGTGGGGCCGCGGGGCGGGTCCTTCGGCAGACTGACCCCTCTGTGGGTCAGCGCAGCGACGACACCGCCGTGAAGCCGGTGCGCAGGGCGCGCATGTTCTTCTCGTAGCGTGCGGCGAGGAAGATCAGCAGTGCGCCGCCGATCCCGAGCCACAGCCACCAGGGGACGTACTCGTACGCGGTCGAGATCCACGGCCACAGCTGCGCCGTCGCGTGCACGAGCAGCACCACCGAGCCGAGGACGAGCGGCGCTTGCAGCCGGCGGACGGCCCCGACGACGACGAGTCCGACGGCGACGACGCCGAGCGCGACGACGCGCCACAGTTCGGTCTCGCCGAAGAAGTCGTACGCGAGCGAAGGCAGCATCAGGAGAGCGAGGCCCGGCCCGAGGTTCGGCCACGTGCGCGCCCGCGTGTTGCGGCGGAGCGTGCGCGTCCCGAGGGCGACGAGGCCGAGCGCGGGCGGCGCGGTCACGAGCTCGACCGGCGAGACGCCGAACACCATCAGCGCGGTCGCACCGAAACCGGTGGCGGCGACGGCGGCGATGATGGCCGGTGCGAGTCCCCAGCGGTCGCGCAGCATCACGCCGCCGACGCCGGCGACGCTCAGGGCGGTCATCGTCACGACGGTGCGCAGCTCTTCGCCGGTGCCATAGCCGAGCAGCACCAGCTCCGCCGCCGCGAACAGCACGAGGGCCACCGAGAAACCGACGCCGACGGTGGTGGCGACGGGCCGCGCGACCGGCGTCGCGGCTGTCGCACGCAACGCCATGATGCCGACCGCGGCGATGACGCCGACCGCGAGGACGGCCCACAGATCCGGCTCGATCGACCTGTGCGCGGACGGCGCGACGACGACGAAGCGTGCGGCGATCGCGGCGAGGGCGGCGACGGTTCCGGCGACCGCGAGGGTCGCACCGACACCGCGCCAGCGCGGCAGGCCGAGGAGCGCGGCACCGCCGACCGCGAGCGTCGCCGCGATGATCGCGGTGATCGCGGATCGCGGCGTCGCGCCGTCGCCGAAGAGGACGACCGTCGCGACGAGCACGGCGGCACCGCCCGCCGCGATGAGCGTCGCGAGGGGCATCGGACGCGGGGACCGCCAGGCCATCGCGACCGCGACGAGCAGCGCGCCCGCGCCGGCGACGATCGCCGCGGGTTCGGCGAGTCCGGCATCCCTCGCCGTCGACAGGACCCGGACCGCCATTGCGAGCGCGCCGATCGTGAGCAGCGCCGCCGACGACGCCCGCAGGGTGTGCAGGCCCCGCGTCGGGAGCAGGACGGCGAGGAGGGCGGCCGCAAGCGGCACGACGATCGCTAGCCACGTCCGCACAGGCTCGACGGGTGCGATGACGCTCGGCAGGATCGCGACCACGAGTCCGGTGAGCCAGACCAGCAGTTCCGCATCCGATCGCGTACCGGCGGGCTCCGAGGTGCCCCAGGGCAACCGCGCCTGCGGCCGCGCCTGCAGTCTTGCCTGCGCGACGGCCGACCCGGCGAGGATCATCCCGGCGACCGGCAGGCTCACGAGCTCGACGACGGGCACGCCGTCCACCGTCGCCGCTCCGCTCACGAAGCCGGCGATCGCGAAGGCCGCAGCCGCGGCGACGGTCGTGCCGCGCGCCACTGGACCGAACGGGTCGCGGTCGAGTGCCGCCGCAGCGATGTGCAGCGCCGCGAGCAGCGCAAGCGCGATCGTCACGACGATCCGGCTGTCGGCCGCGAACATCCCGGCGACGGATGCCGCCGCCACCGTGACGGCGGGAACGACGGCCGCGAAGACCGAGCGGTGCGCGCCGCCTCGAAGGGGGCGCGTGGCGCCGAGAGCGGCCGTGTACGCGGCGCCGACCAGGAGGACGAGCCACCCGGCGCCGGACGGTGCGTCGGAGACCGCGCGCTCGAGGCTGACCAGTGCGACGGCGCACAGCGCGGTGACCGCGCCGGCGCGCGCCGGGATGCGGGCGCGGGCGGCCGGCGTCCACAGCAGCAGGATGCCGACGGCCGCGCCGATGAAGGCGACGACAGTCCCGCGCACAGGCGAGCCCGCCCAGCTGTCGATCGCCGGTACGGCGAGGCCGAAGAGCAGCGACAGGGTGAGCGCGACGGCGGCTTCGCGCTGTCGGCGCAGCCAGACCAGCAGCACGGCGAAGACGAGCAGTGCGACGGCGGGCGGGAGGACGAATGCCTCGACCGGCAGCGCTGCGGCGTCGGGTCTCTGACCGAGCACGCTCCACAGCGCGGCGGTGGCGAACGCGAGGGCGGGCCAGGCGAGGAGTCGCCGCGGTGCGTGCGCCGTCGAGACGCCGAGGGCTCGGGTCGTGGGCAGTCCCGGCGCAGCCGATGAACGCGAGGCGTGGCCGGCGGGCGCCGCCCATCCGCGCGACGCCGATGCGGCCGCGAGGCCGACGGCCACGATGGCGAGCAGCACCCATCGGAAGTCCTCGCCGACCCCCCACGCCACGGTGAGCGTCGTGACGACGGCTCCCGCATCCACGAGGGCGCGCGTGCTCGGGAGCGACACGAGTCCCACGGCACGCGGATCGGCCGTGGACGGAGCCGCGGCCGGCGCCGGGCGCACGAGCGACCAGACGGCCGCCATCACGGTCACGCTCGCCGCCGCCCCGACCGTCGCGGCCGCGGCCGCCCCGTGCTCCTCGAGCCCGGCGACCTGCAGCGCCGCGTGCGTCGTGGCCGCGGCGAGCGGCGCCACGAGCAGCGCACCGGTGAGGGACGCAGCGGCCGGGACGCGGGTACGCCGAAGCGCGATCAGCGACAGCTGCGCGAGCAGCGCAACGGAGCGCACGAGCGCGAGCAGTGGCTCGCCGAGCTCGGTCGGGGCAGGGCTCGCGTCGACGGGGAATCCGTCGATCACCGCGATCGCATCGCGCGCGCCGTCGGCGAGGGACGCGACCCAGAGCGCGTAGCCGGAGAACGCGAGGGTGCTGCGCGTGATGTCGACGGCCGGGAGCGCGACGGCGCACGCGACGGCGGCGAGTGCGAGCCACTGCAGCAGCACGGCGGTGACCGCGGGATTCGCGGGGGTGTCGAGAGCAGCGCCGAGCGCCGCGGGGGCGAGCAGTGTCGCGGCGGCGGCGACGCCGACCGCGGTGAGGGGGAGGACGGCCGCCCCGCCGGCCCTCGGCCGCACGATGACCTGTGCCGCGATCGGCACCCCGATCGCCACGACGACGCCGATCAGCCACAGCGCGGGCGTCGTCGTTCCCACCGTGAAGGCGGTGACGGCGGCGACACCCGCGGTCACGGCCGCACCCGTGCGCAGCGGGGGGCGCGTCAGTGCGAGGGTCGCGACGACCGCGACGAGCGCGGCCGTCGCGACCAGCAGCGCGGGGACCGCGAGCACCGAGACGCCGACGAGCAGCACGACGCCCGCCACCGGCATCCGTGCGTCGCGCCAGCCCGGTCTGCGGAGCGTCGGCGCGAGGAGGAGCAGCGCGGCGATCAGCGCTCCGCCGATCGCGGCGAAGACCGCCCCGTCGACCTGGCCGGAGGGTGCGGCGAACGCGTCGGACTGCCACGCCGTCCACCCGCCGAGGATCGCCCGCCCGGCCGAGGCCATCCAGATCACGAGGGCTGCGACGAGGCTCAGGGCTGCGACGATCGCTGCGGTGATGCGCGCGGCGATGACGGCGCCGAGCCGCGCGGGCCGGCGGTCGAGGAGCACGGCGACCCCGACCGCGATGACCGGGCCCGCCAGCAGCGGGAAGACCGGCTCGTCGGAGCGGAGCGCGATCTGCCAGCCGACAGCCGCGGCGACTGCGGCGGCGGTGCTCGACGCGAGCGCGAAGAGGACGCCGGATGCCGCAGACGGCGTCTGCTCCGCCCGGGGGCGGAGGAGGAACGCGTGCGCGGCGCCGAGCGCCACGATCGCGCCGCCGGACCACAGCGGCAGGAGCGGATCGTCGAGCGAGGCGGACGCCGCCACGATCGCGGCCGGCACCAGGGCTGCGACGCCGATCACCGCGAGCGTGATCCGCTCGGGCTCGGCGTCCGGGCGGGCGCGTGCGGCCGACCAGGGCGCGGGGAGGGCATGCGCGAGCCCGCCGACCGATGCGCCGAGCAGACCGACGACGACCGCTTCGGCAGGGGGCGGGGCTGTCAGCCCGGCGATGAGCAGCCCGAGCCCGATCGGGAGCGCGATGACCGCGGCGATGTCGGGGCTGCGCAACCGCGAGAGCCGCGCCCACACGCGGCAGAGCACGCCCACTGCGAGGCTGCCGATCCCGGCATAGAGGGTGGCCGACATCTGCCCCGTGCCGAAGAAGTCGTTCGCGCGGACCGCCCACGCATCGAGACCCAGCAGGATCACGCCGAGCACGGCGAGCCCCTCCGCGGTCGCGGTGAGGGAGCGCCGGCGCAGAAGCGAGGCGAGCGCGATCGTCGCCACCGTGATCGCGCCGATGATGAGCGCCCGCACGGCGATGCCCCACGTGAACCAGGCGTAGACGAGGAAGAACACGGCGGCGACGCCGACGAGCGACACCCCCACGATCAGCAGCAGGATCGGCACGCTGAGGCGGCGCCGCGGCGCGCGGGGCTCGCGGGGCGGCAGGGGCGGGCGAGGCGGTGCGGTGGCGGCGGGGGTGGGCGCCGTGGGCGGGGGCTCGGCAGGTGCCGCGGGTGCAGGTCCGGCAGCCGTGGATGCCGGGATCGCGGGTGCCGGGATCGTGGATGCCGGTATCGGGGGCGCCGGCGTCGGCACCGCAGCGGGCGCGGGCGCAGGTGCGGCGAGTTCGCCCAGCCACCACGGCGTGCGCTCGGCCGTCGGCACCGGCGTGATCGAGGCGACGGGCGCGTCAAGAGGGACGGGCGGGACCGGAGGGGCTACGGCCGCGGCCGCCACCGGGGCGGACGAAGCGGCGGTCCCGTACGCGAGCCGTACCTGCTCGATCAGGGCCTGACGCTCGGCCTCGCGGGCGACGATGCTCCGGCCCAACGCGAGCACGTCCGCCGCGCGAGGGTCGGTGAGCACGAACCCGCAGACGGGACAGACGGGCACGGAGACCACGGTGAAGCATCCGGGGCACTTGTGGACATCGGCGAGGGCGTCGGGGGATGCGGGCCACGAGCGGATGCCGTCGGGTGAAGCTGCCATGATCCCCCTCGCGATGCGGGTCCTCATCGTCCCACCCGTGCGATGTCCGTGACGACATATGCACGCGCGTCCGGGGGATGCGGCCGGCCGATCGGAGGCTGGGGAGGAGCGGATGCGCGGAGGGCGGCATCCGTCGGGGGATATGCCTGCTCCGTGCTAAACTGAATCTTTGTCTGCGCGCACTCCAGCACGCAGTTCGTACCCACCACCGGTTCCGGCCTGAAAAGGCCTCGCTCCGCGTGGGTGCAGACAAGGGATCTTGGGTGGGACCGTCCGGTCCCACGGTATTCAGGAGGAGACAACCATGGCAGCAGTGTGCCAGGTGACCGGAGCGGTTCCCGGCTTCGGTCACAACATTTCGCACTCGCACCGCCGGACGAAGCGCCGCTTCGACCCGAACGTGCAGAAGAAGA
>CAYOQY010000041.1:15539-20136 GCA_964406225.1 uncultured Microbacterium sp. | reverse complement strand
TCGCGATCGAGAACTGGCAGCACGACATGAACATCGGCTCGATCGTGCGCAGCGCGAACGCCTTCCTGGCGGCAGAAGTGCACATCATCGGCAAGCGCCGCTGGAACAAGCGCGGGGCGATGGTCACCGATCGCTACCAGCACGTCCGCCACCACGAAGACGTCGCCGCCTTCACGGCATGGGCGACGGATGCCGGTCTCCCCGTCATCGCGGTCGACAACCTCCCCGGGGCGGTGCCCGTCGACCGCGCGGAACTGCCCGAGCGGTGCGTGCTCCTCTTCGGGCAGGAGGGACCCGGCCTGTCTCCGGAGGCGCTTGCGGCGGCATCCGCGACCGTCGAGATCACGCAGTACGGCTCGACCCGATCGATCAACGCCTCAGCGGCGGCCGCCGTCGTGATGTACGAGTGGTGCCGCCGCTGGGCGTGAGTCAGTCGAGCAGGAACCAGCCCCGCACTTCGGCCTCGTGGTCGACGAACCGCTCGCCCGAGACGTCGACCACGACCTTGTCGATCGTGCCCCCCGTGAAGCGGTACGGCGCCGTGTAGGCGGGCGTGACCGGTGAGGCGTCGTCCCGCCCGACGCAGAGCCCGTCGCCCACCGCGCAGAACAGGCCCGGCTGGGTGACGATCTCGCTCGAGCCGACGACGTCGCCGTCGATGTAGAGCGAGAGCGTGCCCCGTGCGCCGGGCATGGCCGGGTCGGCATTGCGTCCGGTCGCCGCGAACTCGGCGGTCACGACGTGCGCACCGGGCTCCAGATCGCGGTCGGCCGTGATCACCTGCAGCGACGTGCCCAGCCAGTTGAAGGCGTACGTCACCCGGTGGTCTTGGACGTACAGGCTGTGCCCTCCGGCCACCCCGCCGTGCGCGAACACGACGCCCTCGGCATCCGGCCCCGCCTCGACGCCGGCGGCGATCGTGTACGAGCGACCCGGAATCGAGACCGCCGACTGCTCGGGCACCGACGCGCAGTTCGGGTAGTAGACGTACCGGTCGCGCTTGGGCGCACCGCTCGGCCGCTCGGAGAGGGTCTGCTCGAGCGCAGTGCGATCATCGAGCGGCAGGCCGTTGTGCTGCTCGGCCAGCTCGAACCAGCGGGCGACCATCGCCTGCAGGCGCTCGGGCTCGGCGTCCGCGAGATTCGTCGACTGCGACCGGTCTGTTTCGACGTGATACAGCTCCCACACGTCCTGCTCGAACTTTCCCCAGCCGCTCAGCGGCGGGTGCAGCGTCGAGGCGAGCCAGCCGTCTTCGTAGAGCGCGCGCTGGCCGAGCATCGCGTAGAACTGCGTCGATTTCGCCGGCGCAGAGGCGTCGGTGAGCGATGCCGCGAAGCTCTCGCCCTCGATCGGGCTCTGCGTGTACCCGTTGATCGTGTCGGGCGGGGTGAGGCCGATGAGGTCGTACACGGTCGGCACGACGTCGACCGCGTGCACGTACTGCGACCGCGGAGTCACGGAAGGCTCGATCTTGGCCGGCCACGACACGATGCACATGTCGGCGATGCCGCCCTCGTAGCCCGCCCACCGCTTCCAGTACGGGAAGGGGGTGTCGAACGCCCACGCCCACCCGGTGTTGTAGTGGTTGTACGACGCAGGCGTGCCCAGCTCGTCGATGTGCTGGAAGGTCAGCTCGGTCGGCGTGGGTGCGCCGTTGAAGAACCGCCATTCGTTGAACGTGCCGTTCGGCCCGCCTTCGCCGCTCGCCCCGTTGTCGGAGACGACGACGATGATCGTGTTGTCGAGCTGGCCCGAGCTCTCGAGGAAGTCGATCACGCGGCCCACCTGGTCGTCGGTGTATTCGACGTACCCGGCGAACACCTCGGCCATGCGGGCGAACAGCTTCTTCTCGTCGTCGCTCAGTGTGTCCCACGGGCGAACCGTGTCGAGCAGCGGCCACGGCTGCCCGTCGGGGCCGGTGGCACCGGGCTCACCGTGCGGGTTGATGCCCGACAGCTCGGTGTCTTCCGGCAGCAGTCCGAGCTCCTTCTGACGGGCCAGGATGCCGGCGCGGATCGCCTCGTAGCCCTCGTCGAACGCGCCCTTGTACTTGTCGGCCCACTCCTTGAACACGTGATGGGGCGCGTGCGCGGCATCCAACGAGAAGTAGAGGAAGAACGGCTTGTCGGGATCGACCGACTTGGCGTCCTGGATGAACTCGATCGCGCGATCCGAGAGGTCCTTCGCGATGTGGTAGCCCTCGTCCGGCGTCGCCGGCGGGTCCACCGGGTGGTTGTCGTGGATGAGGTCGGGGTACCAGCCGCTCGATTCGCCGCCGAGGAACCCGTAGAACCGCTCGAAGCCGCGACCGAGCGGCCAGCGCTTCTTCCACGCCGCCATGCCGGTCTCCTCACCCGGGGTGAGGTGCCACTTGCCGACGCAGTACGTGTTGTACCCGTGCTCGACGAGCACCTCGGAGATGAAGCCGTTCTCGAACGGGATGCGCGTGGAGATGCCCGGAAACCCCGACGAGAACTCGGCGATCGTCGCCATGCCGTTCGAGGTGGCGTTGCGCCCCGTCAGCAGCGAGGCGCGGGTGGGCGAGCACAGCGCCGTGGTGTGGAAGTTGGCGTACTTCACGCCCTGATCCGCGATGCGGGTCATCGTGGGCGTGCGCACGGGACCCCCGAAGCTGTCCATCGTGCCGTAGCCCACGTCGTCCCAGACGATGAAGACGACGTTGGGTGCTTCGGCCGGCGCCTTCGGAGCGAGGTACGGCTCCCAGTCGGGAACCGAGTCGCGGATGTCGAGTGCGACCTTGCCGGCGAACGCACGTGCCACGATGCATCTCCTGTTTCTGGGCGCCCCCGCGCCCACCCGATCGAGCGTAGGGCGCGGGGGTCCGCGGGGAATCACCCTGGGGGAGTGAGAACCCGGATGCCGCGCCCTCAGGCCCCGGCGGTCATCCAGGCGGCGCCCCGCACGCGCCACCCCAGGGTGGCGAGCCGGGCGAGCATGTAGACGCCGAAGAACGCGATCGCCAGCCACGTGAGACCGACGGCTCCGCCCGCGCCGCGGACGGCGATCACCACGAGGGCTGGCACGAACGGGATGAGGTTCAGCATCCCGACGATCGCGAGGTACTTCGCGTCTCCCGCGCCGATCAGCACGCCGTCGAGCACGAACACCACCCCGCAGACGGGCTGCGCGACCGCGAGCACGAGAAGCGCCGGCTGGATCAGGGCGGCGAGTGCGGGGTCGCCGGTGAACAGCAGGCCGATCACTCCCGACAGTGCCGCGATCACCGCGCCCACGATCACCCCGAACCACGCGCCCCAGGCGACCGTGCGCGCGAGGGTGCGCTGCACGGCTCGCGTGTCGCCCGCACCGAGTCCCTTGCCGATGAGCGCCTGGGCGGCGATCGCGAGCGCATCGAGCGCGAAGGCCGCGGTGGAGAAGATCGTGAACGCGACCTGCCAGCCGGCGAGCTCCTCGGTGCCGAGCGCGGTCGCGACGAACACGGTCGCGAGGAGGGCCACCCGCAGCGAAACCGTGCGGAGGAAGAGCCACCCGCCCGAACGCGCCGAGCCGCGCACCCCGTCGCGCTGCGGCAGGACCGACGCCGAATGCGTGCGCGCGAGGCGCCCGATCACGACGACGTAGGCGGCGACCATGCCCCACTGGGCGACGACGGTGCCGAACGCCGACCCGCCGATGCCCCAGCCGAAGCCGTAGATGAACAGCCAGTTGAGCAGCGCGTTCGCCCCGAAGCCGAGCCCGGCGATCCACAGCGGAGTCACGGTGTCCTGCATCCCGCGCAGGAGGCCCGTCGCGGCGAACACGATGAGCATCGCGGGCAGGCCCCACATCGAGATGCCGAGGTAGACCTCGGCGTCGCGCGCCACGTCGGCGGGAGCGCCGAAGAGCCCGACCAGGAAGGGCGTCGCGAGGTAGCCGGCCAGAGCGAGCACCGCGCCGATGCCCAGCGCGAGCCACATGCCGTCGATGCCGACCGACACGGCCTTCGTGGGATCGCCCGCGCCGAACCGGCGCGCGACGGCGGGCGTGGTCGCGTACGCGAGGAAGACCATGAGCCCGACGATCGTCTGCAGCACTGCCGACGCGATGCCGAGCGCGGCGAGGGGCGTGACGCCCAGGTGCCCGACGAGCGCGGAGTCGACGATGAGGAACAGCGGCTCGGCGACGAGCGCACCGAGCGCGGGCACCGCGAGCCGCAGGATGTCGCGGTTCAGCGTGTCGCCTCGGCGGGCCCGGTGGCTTGTCACCGTACGAGCTTAAGAGCGGCGGGCGACCTCGCCGCCCATCCGCAGGCGGTGCCGGCCGCCCATCCCCAGGCGGTGCCGCTCGCCGCGCACCGACGCTTATCCTGGACGGATGACCGACGCTTCCCGATCCGGTCTCGCGCTCGACGAGCTCAGTGCTGAGATCCGCCCGCAGGATGACCTCTTCCGCCACGTCAACGGCGCGTGGCTGGAGCGCACCGAGATCCCCGAAGACAAAGCCCGCTGGGGCTCGTTCCACCTCATCGCCGAACAGGCGGAGAAGGACGTCCACGCGATCGTCGAAGAGACGCGGGATGCCGAACCCGGCAGCGAGTCGCGCAAGATCGGCGACCTCTACGCGAGCTTCATGGACA
>CAYOQY010000041.1:0-15439 GCA_964406225.1 uncultured Microbacterium sp. | reverse complement strand
GAACCCGGCAGCGAGTCGCGCAAGATCGGCGACCTCTACGCGAGCTTCATGGACATCCAGCGCATCGAGCGGATCGGTGCCGAGCCGCTGCGCGATCAGCTCGCCCGCGCCGACGCGATCGACTCGATCCCGACGCTGCTGCGCACGCTCGGAGAGCTCGAGCGCGACGGCATCGGGGGACTGATCGGCCTGTACGTCGAGCCGGATCCCGGCAACCCCCAGCGCTACGTGCCGTTCCTTGTGCAGGGCGGACTGTCGCTGCCCGACGAGAGCTACTACCGCCTCGAGAACTTCGAGACGGTGCGCACGGCCTACCGCGCCCACATCGAGCGGATGCTCGAGCTGGCGTCGGTGCCCGAGGCGGCGGCATCCGCAGACCGGATCTTCGCGCTCGAGACGGAGGTCGCCACGCACCACTGGGACAACGTCCGCAGCCGCGACGCGGTCGCGACCTACAACCTGCTCTCGTGGGAGAAGGTCACCGAGCTCGCCGGCGTCGAGCTGCGCCCGTGGCTCGAGGGCACCGCTCCCGGCCGTGAGGAGGCGTTCGCCGAGGCGAACGTCTACCAGCCCAGCTTCCTCGAGGGGCTCGGCTCGCTCCTGGTCGAGGAGCGGCTCGAGGACTGGAAGGCGTGGGTGCGCTGGCGCATCGTCCACGGTGCCGCGGCCTTCCTCTCCGACGAGTTCGTCGACGAGAACTTCGCGTTCTACGGCACGCAGCTCACCGGCGTGCCGGTCAACCGCGAGCGCTGGAAGCGCGGCGTCGGCCTCACCGAGGCGGCGATGGGCGAGGCGATCGGACGCGTCTACGTCGAGCGCCACTTCCCGCCCGCGGCGAAAGAGGCGATGGACGAGCTCGTCGCGAACCTGATCGAGGCCTACCGCCAGAGCATCACGAACCTCGAGTGGATGACCGCCGAGACCCGCGAACGCGCGCTCGCCAAGCTCGACGCGTTCACGCCGAAGATCGGCTACCCGGTGAAGTGGCGGGACTACTCCGCGCTCGAGATCGACGCCGAGGACCTCGTCGGCAACGTCCGCCGGGCGCACATCCACGAGCACGACCGACAGATCGGGCGCATCGGCGGACCCGTCGACCGCGACGAGTGGTACATGACTCCGCAGACGGTCAACGCGTACTACAACCCGCTCATGAACGAGATCGTCTTCCCGGCGGCGATCCTGCAGCATCCCTTCTTCGAAGCCGACCGCGACGCGGCGGCCAACTACGGCGGGATCGGCGCGGTGATCGGGCACGAGATCGGCCACGGCTTCGACGACCAGGGCAGCCGCTTCGACGGCGACGGGTCACTGCGCGACTGGTGGACGGATGCCGACCGCGCCGCGTTCGAAGAGCGCACGAGCGTCCTGATCGAGCAGTACAACGAGCTGGTGCCCCGGGGCCTGCCCGCGGAGAATAAGGTCAACGGCGCACTCACGATCGGCGAGAACATCGGCGACCTCGGCGGACTCGGCATCGCGATCAAGGCCTACGAGCTGTCGCTCGGCGGCGAAGATGCGCCGGTGATCGACGGCTACACGGGCATCCAGCGCCTCCTGCTGTCGTGGGCGCAGATCTGGCAGCAGAAGGGCCGGGATGCCGAGACCATCCGCCTGCTGACGATCGACCCGCACTCGCCGAACGAGTTCCGCTGCAACCAGATCGTCCGCAACATCGACGCGTTCTACGACGCGTTCGACGTGACGGAGTCGGATGAGCTCTGGCTCGACGCCGACAAACGTGTCACCATCTGGTGAGGCGCCCCGAGTAAGATCGCCGCGTCCGTCACCCGACTGCACGCGGCACCCCTCGATTCAGCACTGACGGAACGTCGCCCGAACGACGTCGGTTCCGCGCGCAACGAAAGCGCACCCTTTGGTCCCCCTCACATCGGAAGGAACACCGGTGGGCATTGCCCCTGAGCCCAAGCGGGATGCGGAGTCGCTGCGGGGGTCGCGACGAAGCAGCAGACGTCTGCCCCGGCGGGCGGCCGTCGGACGGCGGTCGTTCACCTCGACGCTGAAGGCGCTCGACGAACTCGCCGCTTCGGGCGCCCGCGTGTCGGTGCGCATCACCGACCTCGACCGCGGCACGTCCGTGCTCGCCGGCGACGACTTCGTGACGCTGCCGGTCGCCGGACTCGGGGTGGTGCCGCTGCTCATCGAGGTCGCCGCGGGGTTCGAATCCGGGGCTCTCGATCCGCTCGAGATCATCGACAAGTCCGCGATCGGGCCCGTCGCCGTCGCGGGGATCTGGCAGCACCTCAAGGCCCCGGCCCTGCCGCTGGCCGACCTCGCAGTGCTGACCGCGGCGACCGGCGACGCCCTGGCGGCGAACGCGCTGATCGACCGCGTCGGGCTTCCCGCGGTGCGGGCGCGCATCGAGCAGCTCGGACTTGAGCATTCCGCCCTGCTCGACCGGTTCCGCGACGAGCGCGGTCCCGACGACGCGCCGCAGGTCGCGCTCGGCTCGGCGCGCGAGCTCGCGGAGCTGTTCGCCGCGCTCGTGAACTCCACCGCGGTCTCACCGGGCGTGAGCGCCCAGGTCGCCGAATGGCTGAGCCTGAACCACGACCTCTCACTCGTCGCGTCGGCGACCGGACTCGACCCGTTCGGCCACGAGAACGACGAGCACGGGCTGCTGTTCATCAACAAGACGGGCCGGGATGCCGGCATCCGCGTCGAGGCGGGTGTGCTGGCGGGTCCGCGGGCGGGTGTCGCGTACGCACTGATCGTGTGCTTCGACGACCTGTCGATCGCGCACCGCCTGCGCGCGCACGATGCGTTCCGGACGCTCGGCACGGACCTCATGGAGTACGTGCACTGACCCGCGCGCCCTGAGCGCCCCGCGTGCCTGCGGCCCAGTCCGCGAGACTGCACCGGCGCGCCGAAACGTAGGGGATTCCCCTCGGTCTCGGCGCGCGGCTGCAGTCTCGCGGTCCCTGGCGCCGGACGCGGGGTCAGGGGCGGTCGGAGAAGACGATCGTGTGGTTGCCGTGCCGGATGACGCGGTCCTGCGCGTGCCACTGCACTGCACGGGAGAGCACCGCGCGCTCGACGTCGGCGCCGCGGGCCTGCAGGTCGGCCGCGGTCATCGAGTGGTCGACGCGGGCGACGTCCTGCTCGATGATCGGGCCCTCATCGAGATCCTTCGTGACGTAGTGCGACGTCGCCCCGATGAGCTTCACCCCGCGCTCCTTCGCCTTGCGGTACGGCGCGGCGCCGATGAAGGCGGGAAGGAACGAATGGTGGATGTTGATGACCGGCACGCCCACCTCGTCGAGGAAGTCCTCCGAGATGATCTGCATGTAGCGGGCCAGCACGATGAAGTCGACGTTGCCCTTCACGAGCTCGAGGATGCGCGCCTCGGCCGCGGACTTGTCGGGACCCTGCGACGGCACGTGGAAGAACGGGATGCCGAAGGACCGCACGTCCTCGGCGGTGTTGGTGTGGTTCGAGATCACCATCGGGATGCTCACCGGGAGTTCGCCGCGGCGGTGTCGCCACAGCAGTTCGAGCAGGCAGTGATCGGACGTCGAGGCCAGGATCGCCATGCGCTTCGGGATCGACTGATCGGTGAGCGTCCATTCGAGTCCGAGCGGAGTGACGGTCTCGGCGAGATCCGCCTCGATCTCGGGCATCGCCGCAGCGAGGTCGGGCCGGTGGAACACGACGCGCTGGAAGAAGTTGCCCCCGTCGGCGTCGTCGGAGTACTGGTCGAGCTGCACGATGTTCCCGTGATTGCGCGTGATCAGTGCCGTCACGGCGGCCACGATTCCGGGCCTGTCGGGGCCGTGGACGATCAGACAGGCGTGGTCGCGCAGGGCTTCGGTGTGGACGCTCATGAGAAAAGCTTCTCAGGAGTCGGCGGCGAGTACGGATTCGGGGCTCGCGCGGTGCGTTTGCGCGCCGCGCTCCCGTCGGCTCCGGGAGTGCAATAGCGTGGCACCATCCGTGGGGTTGGGGCCTGCGGAGAGGGGAGCCGGGGAGCCCCGCAGTCGTCCGCGCGCTCGTCCACCCGGGAGGACCACGTTGATCCGTCGGCATCCGCTCACCGCCTACATCGTCATCGCCTTCGCGTTCTCGTGGATCATGGAGGCGCCGGTCGTGCTTGCGGCGCAGGGGATCATCCCCGAGCTGCCCGCGCCGGCAGTGGCGATCGCGGTGATCGCCGCGACCTTCGGGCCGACGGTCGGCGCATTCGCCGTGACCGCCGCCGTCGAGGGCAGGAAGGGCGTGCTTCGGATGCTGCGGCGGTATGTCCAGTGGCGGGCGGGCATCGGGTGGTACCTGTTCGTGCTGATCGGCATCCCCGCGATCATCATCCTGGGGACGCTCGTGGTGCCGGGCGCCGTGGCGTCGTACCAGCCGATCCTCGGATCGTTGCTCGCGGCGTATCCGATGGCGTTCCTGCTGACGGTCTTCCTGGGCGGCCCCCTGGGCGAGGAACCCGGATGGCGCGGCTTCGCGCTGCCGCGCCTGCAGGACCGCTTCGGGCCGCTGCGCGGAAGCCTCGTGCTGGGGGTCGTGTGGGCCGCGTGGCACCTGCCACTGTTCTGGAGCGGGGTTTGGACGCCCCCGACCGTGGCGAATGTCGTGATGTTCACCGTCATGATCGTCGCGCTCACCGTGATCATGACGTGGGTCTACAACCACACCGCCGGGAGCCTGTTGATCATGATCCTGATGCACGCATCGTTCAACACCTTCGCGAACCGCATCGCGGCGCCCCTCTTCCCCGCCCCGATCCTGGACGAGTACGGGCTCCTCCCTGTGCTGATCGGCTTCACCGTCACCGCGCTCGTGCTGATCGCCGTCACCCGCGGGCGGCTGGGTGCGGGGCAGACCGCCGTGCCTGTCTCGCCGCGCGGCTAGCGGACCAGGTCGTCGTACGACGCGATCGGCACGATCCCTTCGGCGGATGCCGCGAGCACGGCGTCGTCGGTCACCAAAGCATCCGCCTGCAGTGAGGCCACCGCGAGGTATTCGGCGGCGCCGATGTCGTCCCAGCCGAGCGACGCCGCGATCCTCCACGCCGTCGCGCGCGAGACCCGGTCGCCGAGCAGGCGGATCTTGAGCGCGGCGAGCGCCTCGAGCTGCCGCCGGGCATCGGCTTCATCGAGCGTGCCGGTCCGCGCGAGCCGGTACAGCTCGGCGAGGGCGTGCGATCTCAGGACGGACGGGCCGACGAGCTGATGCCGGCGATCGGCATCCGACCCCTCGCGGATGAGTCGGAGCGCGACGGCGGCGTCGATGGCGTACCGGGTCATGCTCGGCATCCTGGCACGCGCGCCCGACACGCGTCCGCGGGCTTGTGAAGCTGTCAGGAAGGGACCGGCATCCGTGCCGAACGGAGGAGATATGCAGAGCGGAGGATCGAATCCTTGGTCTCGGCCCTCCGGATTGCGCATCTCCTCCGCGGCGGGCGGCGTGACCGTCGGCCCCGTGCAGCCGCGGCCACAGCCGCGACCCGGGTCTACCGGCCCTGGCGCTTCTTGAAGGGCTTCGGCTGACCCTTGACGACCGGCGCGCGCCCCTTGCCCTTCGACGCCTTGGCCTTGCCGCCGGCCGAGGCGGTGGGCTTCGCGGCGGGCGGCGGGGCCGCCGCGAGCCGCTCCCTCGCCTCGACGAGCAGGAGCGCCCCGGCCTTCGTCAGCCGCGTGGGCCCCTCATCGCGGACGAACAGCGGGTGTCCGACTTCGGCCTCGAGTTTGTCGATCGAGGTGTAGAGCGAGGCGAGGGGGATGCCGAGGCGCTGCGCCGCGCGCGGAAAGTGCAGCTCTTCGGCCACCACGACGAATCGCGCGAGCAGTGCGGTCTTCATGCGCGTCCTCCCTCCGCCCAGGATAGGCGGCCCGACGGGGGCGGCCGGGTCGGCATCCCCTCGAGAACGCCCGAACTGATGCCGTCACCGCACGCGTCGCACGAGCACCACGCCGTCCTCGAGCTGCGCCGTCGATCCGTCGGGGGCGACGGCCGCGCGCGTGCGCACGTCGGCGATCTCGGTCGTCCATGTCTCCGGATCGAGCGCGAGCCCGCGGAGGTCGTCGGCGGGTGAGACGAACTTGTGGTCACGGACGTGCTCGGGGGATGCCCACGGTGGCGGCGCCGCGTGCGTGATGATCAGCAGCCGCCCACCCACGCTGACGCGCTCCGCGGCGCGGCGGAGTGCGTCCGTGCGGTCGAGCGCGACCGGGGAGTGGAGGAAGCTCGCGGTCACCAGGTCGAACGCGTCGTCGTCGGTGAGCGTCGCGAGGTCCGCCGCGACGAAGCGCGCGTCGACGCCCGCCGCGCGCGCGGCGTCTGTGGCCCGCGCCACGGCGGTGGGCGAGATGTCCACCCCCGATACGTCCCACCCGCGCCCCGCGAGCCAGATCGCGTCCGCCCCCTCGCCGCAGCCGAGGTCGAGCGCACGACCCGGCGGCAGGGCGCCCACGACATCGACGAGGGCCGCGTTCGGTCGACCCGACCACACGCGGTCTGCCTCGGCGTACCGCTGCTCCCAGAACGTCGCCGGCGCGGGGTCGGCAGTGCCTTGCGAGAGATGTGCCGGTGCAGCGTGGCCTGCACCGTGTGCACTCCCCGCACCGGGCGCTCCGTGACTCCCGTGCGCCTCCTCCGCCCGGTCGAAGTCCTCCTCCACGAGCGCCGCGTTCACCGTCGCGCCCGCCATCGCGCCGGCACCCATCGACAGCGGCACGTTCGCACCGGGTGCGACGACGTTTCCCGCCGCCCAGATGCGCGGATGACTCGTCCGACCCGCCTGGTCGACCGCGAGGAACGACCCGGCGGGGTTCTCCGTGCGCTCCAGATCGAGGTGGGCGACGAAGCCGTCGAGGGGTCTGCTCACGCCCGCGGTGAACAGCGCGTCGACCGCGACGAAGCGCCCGTCGCGGAGCCGCACGCCCGTGACCTCGGAGCCCTCACCGAGCACTTCCACGACGGGTTCGGTCACGATCTCGACACCGCGGGCGGCAAGCCGCCGGGCGACATCAGGGTCGAGCGGGTGGATCGCCGCGGCGAACACGACCACGGTCTCGCTCCACTGCCGGACGAGTTGCGCCTGATGGAGCCCGAGCGGCGAGGTCAGCAGCACGCCGAGGCGGCGCCCGCGCACCTCCCAGCCGTGGCAGTACGGGCAATGCAGGACGCCGCTGCCCCATCTCTCGGCGATGCCGGGGATGCCGGGCAGGTCGTCCACGAGTCCGGTCGCGATGATGACCGCCCGCGTCGTCTCGACCGCCCCGCCCTCGAGCACGACGTCGAGGTGGGCGCCGCGGTCGTCGACCCGGGCGACGGAGGCGGACCGGACCTCGACCCCGTAGGCCTCGACCTCGCGGCGCCCCTGTGCGAGGAGCTCGCGCGGCGGGCGGCCGTCCTGGCCGAGCACACCGTGCATGTGCGCGGCGAAGCGGTTGCGGGGCATCCCGGCGTCGATCACGAGCGTGCGCCGCTGCGCGCGGCCCAGCATCTGCGCGGCGCTCAGCCCCGCGGGTCCGGCGCCGATCACGACGACATCCCAGGCATGTTCTGTCATGCGAACAGCGTGCGGCAGTCGACACAACTATGGCAAGCTGGTTTGCGCAATCAGCAAAGAGGTGGAGCATGACATCGGAGTTCGCACACATCGGACCCCGCCTGCGTGCCGCGCGCCAGGCGAAGGGCCTCACGCTCGAGGACGTCGCGGGCAGCGCCGGCATGTCGGTGAGCACCCTGTCGCGGCTGGAGTCCGGCAAGAGGCAGGCGAGTCTCGAGCTGCTCGTGCCGGTGACCCGCCGTCTCGGCATCCGTCTGGACGATCTCGTGCGGCCCGAATCGCCCGACCCTCGCGTGCGTCGGCCGGCGATCCGGCGGGGAGGGCTCGTGATCGCGCCGCTCGCACCGGAGGACTCGCCGATCAGCACGTACAAGATCACCTACCCGCCGGTGGACGAACCACCAGCGCTGCGCGTGCACGACGGATTCGAGTGGGTCTACGTACTCACCGGCAAGCTGCGGCTGCGGCTCGGCGACCAGGATCTCGTGCTCGGCCGCGGCGAGGCCGCCGAGTTCGACACGCGGACGCCGCACGCCATGAGCGCGGCCGGCACGCGACCCGTCGAGGTGCTGAGCATCTTCAACGCCGACGGCGAGCGGATGCACACGCACGGCGGCTCCGATGACGCCGCCGACGCCGGCGAGCCGGGCTGATCACCCTCCCGGCGCGCGTGCCGGCGTGTCATGATCGGCCGGTGAGCACCGGTCAGGACCTCGGCACCCTCGTGCTGCTGCGCCGGGTGCGCGATCGCATGGACCGCGAGTACGCGCAGCCCCTCGACGTCGAGTCGCTCGCGCGTGGCGTCCACATGTCGGCGGGTCATCTCAGCCGCCAGTTCAAGCTCGCCTACGGCGAATCGCCCTATTCGTACCTCATGACGCGGCGGGTCGAGCGGGCGATGACGCTTCTGCGCCGGGGCGACCTGTCGGTCACCGACGTGTGCTTCCAGGTCGGCTATCAGTCGCTCGGCACGTTCAGCAGCCGGTTCACCGAGCTGGTCGGCGTGCCGCCGAGCGTCTACCGCGAGCAGGGGGCGTCGTTCGTCCCCGGCATGCTCCCGTGCATCGCGAAGCAGGTCACCAGACCGATCAGGAATCAAGAAGCGCAGGTCGCGCGCCGCGCCTAGCGTGGTGGCCATGACGATCACGATCCACTCGAGCTTCCTGCCGCACACCGACCCCGAGGCATCCCTCGCGTTCTACCGCGACGTGCTCGGCTTCGAGGTGCGGCTCGACGTCGGGTACGAAGACATGCGCTGGATCACGGTCGGACCCGTGGGCCAGCCCGACACCGCGATCGTGCTGCATCCGCCCGCCGTCGGCTACGACGTCAGCGACGACGAGCGCGCGCTGCTGCTCGAGCTCATCGCGAAGGGCAGCTATTTCGGCGTCAACCTCGCCACCGACGACCTCGACGGCGACTTCGCGCGTATCGAGGCCGGGGGTGCCGACATCGTGCAGGAGCCGATCGAGCAGGACTACGGCGTGCGGGATGCCGCCTTCCGCGACCCGGCCGGCAACCTGATCCGCATGCAGCAGGTCCGCACCACCACCGAAGGGAACTGAGATGAGCGACACCAAGAGCGGATTCAGCGACGAAGAGCGCGCGGCGATGCAGCAGCGCGCCGCCGAACTCAAGGCGATGAAGGGCGTGAAGGGGTCGGCCAAGAAGGCGAAGGAACTCGACGCGTGCCTCGAGGCGATCGCCTCACTGGAGGGCACCGACCGCGTGATCGCCGAGCGCCTGCACGTCATCGTCTCGGAGGTCGCACCGCACCTCGACCCCAAGACCTGGTACGGGTTCCCGACGTACGCGAAGGACGGCAAGAACATCGTGTTCTTCCAGCCGGCCTCCAAGTTCCAGACCCGTTACGGCAGCATCGGCTTCGAGGAGAACGCCGCGCTCGACGACGGCGAGATGTGGCCGGTCGCCTACGCGGTGATCGAGATGACGGATGCCGCCGAGAAGAAGCTTCGGACCCTGGTGAAGAAGGCCGCGAGCTAGCGGCATCCGGCACCCGCCCTCCCACCCGCCGAGACTGCATCGGCACGCCGAGACATAGGGGATTCCCCTCGGTCTCGGCGTCCGGCTGCAGTCTCGCGGTCTATGTGGTCGCAGGGATGGGCCCGCCGGCTCACTCGCTCTCGAGCAGAGCCCGGGCGCGCTGCAGCCCCGTCGCGAGCGTCGAGCGCACGGACTCGACGATCATGGGCTCGGCCAGGCGCAGCATCCCGGTCGGGCTTCCGTCGATCGTCGCGCTCGCATGGCAGCCACCGCCCCGTTCCGCGAAGCTGAACAGCAGCGACGTCGGGAAGAGCCCCGCGGTGCTCACGATCGCCATGCGCGCCGGCTGGACGAATTCGGTGACGCGCCACTCGAAGTCGCTCTCGCGGCCCATCGTGCGCATGCGGGTGTGGATCGTGCTCCCCACGCCGACCGGGCCGGGGGAGGTGAGCCGCTCGAAGACCACCGTCGAGTCCCACCGGCGGCGGTTCTCGCCGTCGATGAAGAACGCGAAGACGTCTTCGGGCGCGCGCGCGACCGTGACCGACTCAGTGACGGTGAACATCGGACTCCTCGCCTCGGGGGTGCGGCATGTCCTGACCCTAACCATCCACGACGGGTCGGCGGCCGTCCGGAGGGGACCCGCGCGCTCTGACGTACGCTCGAACGATGGCGCGGCGGGGCATCTACGTGGAGATCGCGATCGCCGCCGAACTCGACGCGGTGTGGGCCCTCACCCAGGACGCGGCCGCGCACGGCCGATGGGATCTGCGGTTCTCCGAGATCGTCCCGGCGGAGACGGATGCCGGCGCTGCGCGATTCACCTACACGCGGCGCGTCCCGTTCCACACCGTCCACGGCACGGGCGTCAGCATCGGCGAGCGCTCGCGCCCCGACGGCTCGCGCACGTCGGCGCTGCGCTTCTCGACGACCGACCGGCTCTCGCCGATCCGCGCGGGCCGCGGCTGTTGGCGCTATGTGCCGACGGGTACGGGAACGACGGCCTTCATCACGGGCTACGACTACACGCCGGGGTGGGGTGCGCTGCCCGATGCCCTCGTGCGCCCGCTGCTCGGCTGGGCGACCGCGTGGAGCTTCGACCGCCTCCGCATCTGGATCGAACGCGGCGAGGCCCCCGAGGAGTGGCCGCTGCGCAGCGTGCTGTGGTTCTGGCGGACCGAGCGCCCGCGCGCGTCGCGCTGCCGCCGGGCGCCGCTCGGCGGGTCGCGTCGCGACGACCACCTCGCTCACGCGCCCGAGACCCTCGCAGATCTTCCCGACCCGGCGTCGGCGCGATGACCTCGATCTTCGAGACCGCGATGGGCGCGGACTTCCACCGGTTGCATCCCATGCTGCAGCGGCGATTCGGTGTGGGGCTCGACAGTGGTGAGGCGTGCGTCGGAGCGGGAGTCATGACCCGCATCCGCCGCGGCCCCTGGTGGACGGTGCCGTTCCTGCAGATCGGCCGGCTGCGCAACATCCTGATTCCCGACACCGGCACCGACGTGCCGTTCACGATCGAGAATCATCCGTACCGCGACCCGTTCGGGCGCGAGACCGTGACGTTCGTGCGCGAGTACGACATCCGCGGCCGTCGGCGCCGCTTCGACGCGACGATGATCCTGGTCGGGGGCCGCATCGTCGACTACCTCGGCACGCATCAGCATCTGGCGGTCGATCTCGACCTCGCCGTCGACGAGGAGGGAGCGCTCATCCTCACCTCCGACGCGCAGCGGTTCTACGAGGGGCCGCTGGCCTTCCGCTTCCCGATGCTGTTCACCGGCCGCGCACGCCTGCGCGAGCGCTTCGACGACCGCGACGGGCGGTTCCATGTCGACCTCGAGGTGCGCAACCGGCGCTTCGGCTTCCTCTTCGGCTACCAGGGCTCGTTCACGTGCGCGTGGATGCCGGCGGCCGATGCCCCGGCCCGGCTCAAGCCGGTGCGCCACGAGCGCCGCACATGAGCCGCGCGCCGGGTCGGCGGTAGGGTCGCGGAATGGCCCGACGCAGAACCGGACTCCTGATCGGCTGGATCGTCGCCGCCGTGCTCGTCACCGCGGGTGCGATCGTGACCGTGGTGGGGCTGATGACGCCGGTGTCGTACGGATGGTTCGCCTACCAGCCGCTCGCGGACGCGACCTTCGCGCCCGGGGGCGAGGGCGTGTGGCTCGCGCGTGCGACGGTCGTCGGGCTGGTGCTCCTCGCCCTCGGCCTGATCGCTCTGGCGTTCCTGATCGGCCAGCGGGTGGGCCCTTCGCGCGAGAGTTGAGCCGTCCGCGCCGATCGGCGTGGTGCCCTGCGATGGGCCTTGACGCCCCGGCGACGTCGTGCGAGCCTGTCAGGATCCCCATGTGTACAGCGTTCACATCTGGCCTCGAGCGAAAGGCGATCCCATGGATTCCACGACGACCACTCCGCTGCCGCCGGTGGTCGACGCCGAGCGGTGGCGTCGAGATCTCGACGAACTGCGGGTGCGCGAGAAGGCCGCCACACGCGAACTCGACGCGATCGCCGCGCAGCGGCGGCGGCTGCCGATGGTCGAGATGCCCGAGTACGAGCTGCAGAGCGAGCACGGACCCGTGCGTCTCGTCGACCTGTTCGAAGGCCGGCGGCAACTGATCACGTACCACCACATGTGGTCGCCGGGCCAGGAGTGGCAGTGCCCAGGCTGCACGGGCTTCACCGCTCAGTTCACCCGCCTGGAATTCCTCGACGAATACGACGCGCGCTTCGTGATCGTCACGCAGGGCGAGATCCGCGAAGCGCTCGCCTACCGCGACAAGGTCGGCAATCGCATGACGTGGTACTCCACCGCCGGCAGCCCGTTCGGCGCGGATGTCGACGCACCGCCGGACGGCGGCTTCGCCGTCAACGTCTTCCTCCGCGACGGCGACCGGGTCTACCGCACGTGGCACACGAACGGTCGCGGCACCGAGCAGCTCACGCACACGTTCCCGCTGATCGACCTGCTGCCCTACGGACGGCAGGAGGAATGGCAGGACTCGCCCGAGGGCTGGCCGCAGCATCCCACGTACGAGGGCTGGCGCGACTCGCCCGACATCGCGCGGCTCTACGGGCCCCGTTCGTCCGACTGAGGCCGCCTCGACGGCATCCCGGTCACGGCATCCGGATGACGGTCACGCCGTGACCCGGCGCGGGCGTGCTCATCGCCGCGAGCGCATCCCCGGCCTCGGCGAGTCCGATGACGTCGCCGACAAGGCGCTCCGGGCGCAGGATGCCGGACGCGACGAGCTCGAGCATCGCCGGGTAGTCGCGTGCGGCCATGCCGTGCGATCCGTGGATCTCGAGTTCGTGCGCGATCACCCGGCCCATCGGCAGGGCGGGGGCGGCATCCGCGCCCAGCAGGAGCCCGACCTGCACGTGGCGCCCGCGCGGGCGCAGCGAGGCGATCGACGCGCTCGCGGTCGTGGCGGACCCGACGGCGTCGAGGGAGACGTGGGCGCCCCCGCCGGTCGCCGCGACGATGCGCTCGGGGGTGTCATCGCCCGCTTCGAACGTGAGCGCGGCACCGACCTCCCGCGCGAGGGCGAGCGCTGTGGGTGATCGATCGACCGCGATGACCCGGGCGCCGAGGGCTGCGGCGATCATGACGGCGGAGAGCCCGACACCCCCGCATCCGTAGACCGCGACCTTGTCGCCGGGTTGCACGCGGCCGTGCACGGTCAGGGCACGGAACGCGGTGGCGAAACGGCAGCCGAGGGAGGCCGCCGCGACGAAGTCGAGCCCGTCGGGCAGGCGCACGACGTTGAAGTCCGCCGCCGGGATCGCGACGAGCTCGGCGAACGACCCCGGCATCGTGAAGCCGGGCTGCGACTGGTCGGGGCAGATCTGCGCGTCGCCCCGCAGGCACCACGCGCAGCGCCCGCACCCGCACACGAACGGCGCCGTCACGCGGTCGCCGATAGCGACGGACGTCACGTCGGGGCCGATCGCGGCGACGACGCCCGCGAACTCGTGGCCCGGGATCTGGGGGAGCGGCACGGGATCATGGCCCTGCCACGCGTGCCAGTCCGAGCGGCACACCCCCGTCGCGCGCACCTCGATGATCACGCCGTCCGCGGGGCACTCCGGCGCCGCCGTCTCGATCAGGGCGGGGAGAGCGCCGTAGGCGTCGTAGCGGATGGCCTGCACCCTGCGATCGTAGACGCGGATCCTCGTCGCACCCGCCGTGAAAGCGCGGGGAGATTTCGGCTGTCGGGGGCTTGGCGGCGCGCCGGAACGTCGATATCGCCCCGTGCTTTGACGCGACCGCGACGCGACGTGCGTCCCCGCGCAGGACGTCAGTCGGTGGGTCGTCGGCGCAGCTGCTTGACGTCCGTACGCCGCCGTTTCTCCTTCAGTCGGCGCTCATGCGAGCCGCGGGTCGCCTTCGTCGCCCGCCGCGGCGGTGCCGGCGGGCGCAAAGCATCGGCGACGAGACTCGCCAGTCGCTCGCGCGCCGCTTCGCGGTTGCGCAGCTGCGCGCGATGCTCTGATGCCGCGATCGTCAGCACGCCGTCGACGAGGCGGCCCCGCAACCGCTCGAGCAGTCGCTGACGCTGCACCGGCGACAGGGCGCTCGAGCCGGCGGCATCCCACACGAGCTCCACGCGGGAATCCGCGGTGTTCACTCCCTGGCCGCCCGGACCCGACGATCGCGAGAACCGCCACGAGAGCTCGGACTCGGGAATCGTCACCCCCGCCGCGATCCGCAGGCCGGGACGATGAGTGGAGGGCATGCGACCATCCTCCCCCGCCCCGGCGCGGGTCGCTCAGTCGCGACGTGCGCGGCGTCATCAGTAATGCGCCGACGAGGGCTCCGCCGCTACTTCGCGCCGCGTCCCGAGATCCAGCGCTGCTGCTCGCGGGCGAACAGGACCGCGAAGATCCCCCACAGCCCGATGTCGTCGACGAACCCGAGCGGTCCGAGAACGAGCTCGGGGATCAGGTCGATCGGCATGAGCGTGTATACGACGGCGGCGATGGCGGCGATCCATGTCGTCGGAGCGACGCGATGCTGCCGGTCCTTGACCGCTTTCAGGAATTTCCACCACATCCCTCCAGTGTGCGCGCGGTCCGGCGTCCCGACCGTCCGGCGCAGGGGCTTGGGGGCACCTTCACGGCGATCGTCAAGCATCGGATGCCGTGGCGCAGGGTCGGCGGCCCTGCTGAGAGTTGTGTCGCCGCCCGTATCGCATGGAGTTCCCGGCGTCGATGTGAAAGCACGGGGTTATTCCGGGTCCAGAGGGTCGGCAGCGGCGTCGAGGCGCCGGTTTCTCCCCGCGCTTTCACGCGGCGCGGGTGCGTCCTCGCGCGTCAGGCCTCGGGGAACGGCCAGCCGGTGTACGCCTCGGCGAGGTAGGTCATGCCGGCCTCCGACTCGACGACCGAGCGCAGTTCGCCGAGCTGGCGGCGGCGGTCGAAGTCCGACGCGTCAGCGGTGACGTGCAGCATGCTCGTCATCCACCACGAGAAGTGCTGCGCCTTCCAGATGCGCTGCAGGGCGGCCTCCGCGAATCCGTCGATCGGACGCTCGTCGCCTTCGAGCAGCAGCGCCTGCAGCGCGCGGTTCAGCAGGATCACGTCGGCCACGGCCAGGTTCATACCCTTCGCGCCGGTCGGCGGAACGGTGTGGGCGGCGTCGCCCACGATCGCGAGGCGGCCTTTGCGCAGCTCGTGCGCCACGAAGCTGCGGAAGCGCAGCACGTCGCGCTGGAAGATCGGCCCCTCCTCGAGCGTCGTCCCGGGGACGCGCTTCTGCAGCTCATCCCACAGTTGCGCCTCGCTGAACGCGGCAGTGTCGGTCTCGGGATCGCACTGGAAGTACATGCGCTGCACGGTGGCGCTGCGCTGGCTGATGAGCGCGAAGCCGTCGGGGGAGTTGCTGTAGATGAGCTC
>CAYOQY010000040.1:17754-20475 GCA_964406225.1 uncultured Microbacterium sp. | reverse complement strand
GATCGCCTCCGCATCGAGCGCCGCCCGCACCGCGCGGGCCATCGCGACGGCATCCGGCGAGTCGCCGTGCACGCACAGGGATGCCGCTTCGACGCGCACCGCCGTGCCGTCGACGGCGTCGACCGTGCCGTCGCGGACGACGCGGACCGCGCGCGCGGCGACCACTGCGGGGTCGGTGAGCAGGGCACCGGGTCCGCCGCGAGGGACGAGCGAGCCGTCGGGTCTGTAGCCGCGGTCGAGGAACGCCTCGCGGACGAAGGGCAGTCCGGCGGCGTGCGCGGCGAGGACGATCGCGCCGTCGAGACCGAGAACGGGAAGTGCCCGCCCGAGCCGCCCCGACAGGTCGGCGATCGCGGCGACGACGGCGCGGGCGTGCGCCGCGTCGGCGCTGACCGCGTGATACAGCGCGCCGTGGGGCTTCACGTACCGGACGTCGGCGCCGGCGTCGGCGAGCGCCGACAGCTGCGCGGCGACCGACGCCGTGAGTTCCTCCGCACCCATCCGGACGTGCACGCGCCCGAAGTTCGCCGGGTCGGGGAAGGACGGATGCGCCCCGACGGCGACGCCGAACCGGGCGGCGCGGTCCACGGCCTCGCGCAGCGAGGCGGCATCCCCCGCGTGGCCGCCGCACGCGACGCTCGCGCTGGAGACGACCGCGAACATCGCCTCGTCGTCGGCCGTGGGCACGCCGTCGACCGTCTCGCCGAGGTCGGCGTTCAGATCGATCGAGGCCATGTTCCCAGTATCCCCGCGCGCAGTATCCCCGCGCGGTCGCCGCCGTCGATGGCGCACAACTCCTGCAATCCGCGCCGAGTGCCCCGCGCGCGACCCGCAAATCCGCGGTCTCCGCCGGTGACCGACACGAGAGTGCAGGAGTTGTGCGCCGACCCGGACCGGCACACGCGTCACGAGTGGGTAAAGCTCCGCGGCGACGAGTGCGTCGACGGGCCCCCCGAGGCAGGATGGAGGGATGCCCCCCACTTCCGAGCGCGTCGTCGCCGGCACCCCCCTCCTCCAGGTCCGCGACGTCGCGGTCGAGTTCCGCACCGTGGACGGCACGGTCCGCGCCGTCGAAGGCGTCGACCTCGATCTCGCCGCGGGCGAGACGCTCGCGATCGTGGGCGAATCGGGGTCGGGCAAGTCGACCTCGGCGATGGCCGTGATCGGGCTCCTCCCCGGCAACGGCCGCGTGACGAAGGGCAGCATCCTGTTCGAGGGCGAAGACCTCGTCGGCGCTCCCGAGAGCGTGATGCGCGGCATCCGGGGCCGATCGATCGGGCTGGTCCCGCAGGACCCGATGTCGAACCTCAACCCCGTCGCGAAGATCGGCACCCAGGTCGCCGAGACGCTGCTCGCGCACGGCCTGGCGACGCGCAAGGACGTCGACCGCAAGGTCGTCGAGACGCTTGCGGCGGCCGGGCTCCCCGATGCCGCCGAGCGCGCCAAGCAGTACCCGCACGAGTTCTCCGGCGGGATGCGGCAGCGCGCGCTCATCGCGATCGGTCTGGCCTGCAACCCCAAGCTGCTGATCGCCGACGAGCCGACCAGTGCGCTCGACGTCACCGTGCAGCGCACGATCCTCGACCAGCTCGAACGCATGACCGGCGAGCTCGGCACCGCGCTCATGCTCATCACGCACGACCTCGGCCTCGCCGCCGAGCGGGCGTCGCGCGTCGTCGTGATGCACCGCGGCCGCATCGTCGAGCAGGGTCCCGCGCGACAGATCCTCGAGGACCCGCAGGAGCCCTACACGCAGGCCCTCGTGAAGGCCGCGCCGTCCGTCGCCGCGGTCCGGCTGCGCCCCGAGGCCTTCCGCTCGACGGCCACGACCGATCAGGCGACGGATGCCGCGGCATCCGCCCCGGTCGAGATCGAGCACCGTGGCGCCGCCGCCGCTCCCACGGAGCAGTCCGCCGGCGTGGTGGCCGAGCCCGCCGAGGCTGTCGCCGAGGCGGCCGCGCCCGACTACATCGTCGAGGTCGAGAACCTCACGAAGGTCTTCTCGGTGCGCGGGCAGAAGGAGGACTTCGTCGCGGTCAAGGACGTCTCGTTCGCGATCCCGCGCGGCGAGACGGTCGCGATCGTGGGCGAGTCGGGGTCGGGCAAGACCACGACGGCCCGCATGATGCTCAAGGTCATCGATCCGACCGCCGGCGTCATCCGCTTCGACGGCGAGGATGTCGCATCGCTGAAGGGCAAACAGCTCACCTCGTTCCGCCAGCGCGTGCAGCCGATCTTCCAGGACCCGTACTCGTCGCTGAACCCGATGTTCTCGATCGAGCGCCTCATCCAGGAGCCGCTGGACTTCTACAAGCGGGGCTCGTCGAAAGAGCGTCAGGCGCGCGTGCGGCAGCTGCTGGACGACGTCGCGCTTCCGCAGTCGATGCTGCGCCGCTACCCGTCCGAGCTCTCCGGCGGACAGCGTCAGCGCGTCGCGATCGCCCGAGCCCTCGCGCTCTCGCCGGATCTCATCGTGTGCGACGAACCGGTGTCGGCGCTCGACGTGCTCGTGCAGGACCAGATCCTCACGCTGCTCGGCGACCTGCAGAGCGAGTACGGACTGAGCTACCTCTTCATCTCGCACGACCTCGCGGTCGTCCGCCTCATCAGCGACTACGTGTGCGTCATGAAGGACGGCGCACTCGTCGAGGCGGCATCCTCCGAGGAGATCTTCACGAACCCGCGCGATCCGTACACGCGCCGCCTGCTCGCGTCGATCCC
>CAYOQY010000040.1:0-17654 GCA_964406225.1 uncultured Microbacterium sp. | reverse complement strand
AGATCTTCACGAACCCGCGCGATCCGTACACGCGCCGCCTGCTCGCGTCGATCCCCGGCAACGAGCTCGACATCGCCGTCTGACCCGCCGCGGTCGGGGAACCACCCGCGCTTCCTCCTTCCCCCTCCCCCGTGGTTTGGGGCGCATACCCTCCGTTGGGGCGCACGTCCTGCGCCCCAACGGGTGAAACACGCCCCAAACCCGCGAAAGAAGGGATGCCGCGCCCGCCTTCCTCGCGCCGCACGTCGGCGCTGCCGGAGCCCCTTCCCCGTCCGGTTCGGGGCGCAGACGACCCGTCGGGGCGCACGTCCTGCGCCCCAACGGGTGAAACACGCCCCAAACCCGCACGCAAGGGGATGCCGCGCCCCGCGCCGCCCGAACGACGCGGGTCGGCGACGACCCGGGTCAGCGCGCGCGGGTGCGGGGGTCCATCGCCTCGCGCAGCGCCTCGCCGAAGAGTGTGAAGCCGAGCGCGGTGATCGTGATGCAGATGCCGGGGAGGAACGCGAGCCACGGCGCGATCGCGAGTTCGAGCTGCGCGTAGGTCAGCATCCGCCCCCATTCCGCGGTCTGCGGAAGCCCGCCGCCCAGGCCGAGGAACGACAGCGCGGCGGCTTCGATCACGGCGGTGGCCAGCGACAGGGTGCCCTGCACGATGACCGGTCCAATCGCGTTCGGGAGCACGTGGCTCATCGTGATGCGACCGCGGCCGAGGCCGAGGGTCTGCGCCGAGAGGACGTAATCCGACGAGCCCTGCTGCAGCATCGACGAGCGCAGCAGGCGCGCGAAGACCGGCACCTGGGCGACACCGATCGCGATCATGACCGAAAGCTGGGTCTGCCCGAGGATCGCGGCGATCGACACCGCGAGCAGGAGGCTCGGCACCGAGAGCAGGATGTCGACGAAGCGCATGATCGCGGTGTCGACCCAGCCGCCGAAGCCCGCCGCGAGCAGCCCGAGCACCATCCCGCCGAGGAGGCCGAACGCGGTCGAGATGATGCCGATCGCGAGTGAGGCGCGCGCGCCCCAGATCAGCTTGGAGAGCACGTCGCCGCCGAAGCGGTCGAGGCCGAGCGGGAACTGCGGCAGCTCGCCGGGGCCGGGGATGTACGTCGGGGTGATGTAGCGCTGGCCGGGCAGGTCGGTCGGCCCATAGGGTGCGAGCCACGGCGCGAGGATCGCGACGAGCACGAACAGGCCGACGATGATCGCACCGACCCACGCGCTGGGATTGCGGCGCAGGCGCCGGAACACGTCGCCCCAGAAGCCGCCTCCGCGGGTCTTCGCCGCGAGGAGCTCGCGGTCGTCGATGTCGGTGTCGTCGACGGGCCCGCCGCTCGGGGCGGGAGGAAGCATCGCGGAAGTCACTGGACCCTCACTCTCGGGTCGATGAAGCTGTAGGACACGTCGACGGCGAGGTTGATGAGGGCGTAGCCGATCGCGATGAAGATGATGAACGCCTGCAGCACCGGGAAGTCGCGTGTGAAGATCGCCCGCGCGAGGAACGAGCCGATGCCCGGGAAGGCGAAGACCGTCTCGGTCAGGATCGCCCCCGAGATGAGCAGGCCGACCTGGAGCCCCACGATCGTGATGACGGGGAGCATCGCGTTGCGCAGGATGAACCGGCCGCGGATCGTGCCCTGCGACACGCCCTTGGCCATACCGGTGCGCACGTAGTCGGAGTTCTGCACTTCGAGCACCGAGGCGCGCGTGATGCGCACGATGATCGCGAGCGGGATCGTCGCGAGCGCGATCGCGGGGAGGATCAGGTGCAGGATCGCGTCCCACGCGGCATCCCATTCGCCCGTGATGATCCCGTCGAGGACGTAGAAGTTCGTGTAGTGCGTCGCGTCGATGCGGGGGTCCTGCCGGCCGTCCGACGGCAGCCAGCCCAGCTGCACCGCGAAGACGTACTTCAGGATGAACGCGAGGAAGAACACCGGGATCGTGATGCCGAGGAGGCTCGCCGCGACCGTCAGGTGATCGGACGCCTTGCCGTGGCGGCGCGCGGCCCAATACCCGAGCGGGATGCCGATGCCGACGGCCAGGATCAGCGCGGCGATCGAGAGCTCGAGCGTCGCGGGGAAGCGCCGGGCGAACTCCTCCACGACGGGTCGTCCGGTCTGGATGGACGAGCCGAAGTCGCCCTGCAGCAGGCGGCCGAGCCACGTGAAGTACTGGACGATCAGCGGCTCGTTGAACCCGTACAGCTCGTTGATCTCGGCGATCGCCTCGGGGGTCGCGCGTTCGCCGAGGAGGGCGACGGCGGGTCCGCCCGGCAGGGCGCGCACCCAGATGAACAGCAGGACCGACAGGCCGAACAGGGTCGGCACGAGCAGGAAGATCCTTCGGCCGATGGTGCGTAGCACGGGGTGTTTCTCCGGTGGGGGAAGCGCAAGAGGGCGGGGCCTGCGGCAGGATGCCGCGGTCCGACGATACGTGGTCGGACCGCGGCATCCCGCACGGAGGTCTTACTCGTTGAGCTCGATCATGTTGTAGACCTCGTCCTGCACCGGGCTCGCCGGGTAGAACTCCACCCGCGGGGCGAACGCGAGCGTCGGCACCGGGTGGGCCAGCGGCACGCCGGGGAGGAACTGCATGATGTCCTCGTTGATCGTGAGGTAGGCAGCCTCCTGCTCCTCCGCCGTCGGCAGACCGCGCGCAGCGGTCAGAGCCGAGAACAGCTCGGGGTTGTCGAAGCCCCACTCGTTCGTCGGCAGGCCGAAGAACGTGCCCACGAAGTTGTCGGGGTCGTTGTAGTCGCCCGTCCAGCCGAGGAGGTGGATGCCGTGGTCGCTGCCGCCCTGCATGAGGTCGAGGTACTCGCCCCACTCGTTCGACACCGGGTTGAGCACGATGCCCACGGCCTCGAGCTGCGACGCCAGGTTCGTGAAGATCTGCTCCGGGTTCGGCATGTACGGACGCGAGATGTTCACGGGGTAGTTGAAGGTGATCGTCAGCGGGTTGGCCTCGTCGAATCCGGCTTCGGCGAGCAGCGCCTTGGCCGCCTCGGGGTCGTACTCGTACGTCGTGACGTCTTCGTTCCAGCCGATGACGGCGGGCGGCATGAACTGCGACGCGACCTCCGTGCCCTCGGGCAGCACCTGCGTGATGAGCTGCTCCTTGTCGATCGCCTGCGCGATCGCCTGGCGGACGCGGATGTCGGCGAGCTCGGGGACCGCCTGGTTCATCGCGAGGTAGAGGACGTTGAACGGCTCGCGGTTGACGAGCATGAAGCCGTCCTCCTCGAGCGCGCCGAGGTCGGCGGGAGCGACGAGGTCGTAGCCGTCGATGCTGCCGGTCTCGAGAGCCTGGCGACGCGCGGTCGTGTCGCCGATCACGCGGAAGATGACCTCTTCGACGACGCCCTGCTCGCCCCAGTAGTCGCCGTACGCGGTGACGGTCGTCTGCGCGCCCGGCTCCCACGAGTCGAACTGGAACGGTCCGGTGCCGGTCGGGTGGCCGGTCGCGTACTCGCTGAGGGTCGGCGCCTCGGCGGTGCCGCCCACGTCGTCGGCGGCGTATTCCTCGAGGGCCGCCGGGCTCTGGATCGAGAAGGCCGGCAGCGACAGCGCGGGGATGAACCCGGCGAACGGCTCGGTCAGCGTGATCGTGACCTCGGTCGGGCTCACCGCTTCGCAGCCGCCGTAGATCGAGGTGCCCGTGTCGGCGTAGCCGCGCATGATGACACCCCAGTAGTACGACAGGCTCTGGCTCTGCGCGAGACCCGTGAAGTTGTTCTGCCGGTCGAAGTTGAAGCACACCGCGTCCGCGTTGAACTCGGTGCCGTCGTGGAAGGTCACGCCCTCTTCGAGCTCGAACGTGTAGGTCAGTCCGTCTTCGGACTGCTCCCAGCTCTTCGCCAGAAGAGGAGCCGGGTCGGCCGTGCCGGGCTCGACACCGACGAGGCCCTCGAAGATCTGCCGCGCCACGCGGAACGACTCGCCGTCGCTCGCGAAAGCGGGGTCGAGGCTCGAGACGTCGCCCGACGCTCCGAAGACGAACGTGGTGTCGACGTCGGAGGACGTCTCCTCGCCGCCGCCTTCTTCGCGCTGGCTCGCGCACGCGGTGAGAACGATCGCGCCGATCGCGACGATCGCGGCGCCGGAGAGCCAGCGCTTCCTCGGACTGTGGAGCATGTGCTGTGCACCTTCCATGACAGTGCGGGCACGTCTGCGCGCGGGATTCCGGCGCCGGAGGGTGCCCACGGGGGAGTGGTTCCTCGACGCTACCTGCGGAAGAGGCGTTCGACCATGACGCCAAAGTCTCGATTGTGTTTCGGCTCGCGGACGCGTCGGCGGCGATACCGGGTCCCACACGCTGTGGCACGCGGTGCAGCCGCATGCGCGGCGGGATAGCGTTGGTCCCATGGCCCGCGCCCGCTTCGAGGCATCCCCCGCCTCCGCGCGGCTCTCCGACGGGACCCTCGCGCACGTCGTGCGCTCCGAGTACGCGGGCGGGTGGGAGCTGCAGGTCGACGGCACGCCGCAGTCGCACGTCGACCTCGACGACCCCACCCACCTGCACTTCGAGTACGTCGCGCGCATGGGCGCCGTGATCGATCTGCTGCGGATGCCGCGCCAGCCGCTCACCGCGGTGCACCTCGGTGCCGGCGCCCTCACGCTGCCGCGCTACGTCGAGGCGACGCGTCCCGGCTCGCGCCAGCAGGTCATCGAGCTCGAACCGGCCCTCGTGGAGCTCGTCCGCTCCGAGCTGCCGCTCCCCCGCGGCGCCGCGATCCGCGTGCGGATCGGCGACGCGCGGGAGGGGCTCGGGCGTCTCCCTGCCGCGGTCGTCGGCAACGTCGACCTGCTGATCTCGGACGTGTACGCGGGTGCCCAGACGCCCGCACACCTCACGACCCTCGAGTTCTACACCGCGGCCGAGCGGATGCTGGCGCCGGAGGGCGTGCTGCTCGTGAACGTCGCCGACGGCGCGGGTCTCGCGTTCGCGCGCCGGCAGGTCGCGACGGTGCGCGCCGTGTTCCCGCATGTCCTCGTGCTGGCCGAAGTCCAGGTGCTGAAAGGCCGGCGCTTCGGCAACCTCGTGATCGCGGCATCCCGCGAGAGCCTGCCCTCCGCGTGGCTGCCGCGGCTCATGGCGGCGGGCCCGCACCCCGCGAAGGTCGCGCAGGGCGCCGAGCTCGACGAGTTCGTGCGGGGTGCGCGCGTGGCGACGGATGCCGACGCGACGCCGTCGCCGCGGCCGGCGGCATCCGTCTTCGACCGTCGATCCTGATCCGCGAGGGGCGCCGCCCCGGCGCGTCCGACCGGCGGCGGCGCAGGGCCGGGGCACACTGGTGGAGCGGACCTTCCAGGTGACATGCGCCTCAGGCGGAGAGGAGTCGAGAGTGAGCTACATCCACGGGTATGACCCCGACACCCTTCGCGAGCTGGTCGACGCACGGGAGTGCAAAGAGCGGCTCGACGAGATCGGCGAGCAGCGGAGCCTCCCGGCGCTCCTCGAGCGCGTCTGGCTCCTGAAGGTGCTCGGCCGGCTCGAGGACTCGCTCGTGCTCTCGGAGCAGTCGGTGCGCGTCGCGCGCATGGGCGGCACCCGCAAGGACCTGCTGCGCGCCCGCATCCTGCACGCGTCGGTCATGCAGTGGCGCGGTGCGTACGCCGCGGCCGAGCAGGAGCTCACGACGTGCGCGTACGAGGCCGAAGGCCAGGAGTGGAACGCGATCGCCGCGTTCGCCTACCAGCACCGCGGCAAGGTCTTCTACGACTCCGGCGACTTCGTGTCGGCCCGCGCGGACTTCAAGCGTGCCCTGTTCCTGCGTCAGGAGTCGGGTGCGACCGACGACCAGCTCGAAGCGACGCTCCTCGCGATCGACGCCGCGGACCGCCGCCGTCACAGCGCCCCCGTCGCCAGCTGACCCCTCGCCGGCGCTCCTGTCGTAGGTAGGTTCTACTCTCTTCGCATGTCGGATCTGCATCGTGTGCGCGTCTGGGCCGACGCGTTGATCGCCCACCACCTCGACGACTCGTGGTCGTTCGGGTTCGACAACGCCAAGCGCCGCGCCGGTCTGTGCGACTTCGCGAACAAGCGCATCAGCGTCTCGCGCTACCTCGCGGCCCGCTACGACGACGACACGAACCACCAGACGCTGCTGCACGAGGTCGCGCACGCACTCGCGGGGCCGACGGCCGGGCACGGGGCGAAGTGGAAGACGATCGCCCGCGAGCTCGGATACGTCGGCGGCACGACCCACCACGGCGAGACGGCGACCGAGCTCGCACCGTGGATCGGCGTATGCCCGGCGGGGCATGTCGCCTACCGGCACCGCCGTGTGACGCGCGCGACCTCGTGCGCCAAGTGCGCCCCGCGGTTCGACGAGCGCTTCGTCTTCACGTGGGCGCGGCGTGAGATCAGCCCGGCGGCGCGCCTCGCGGCGATGACCCCGCGGTAGGCCCGGGCGTCGGGGACCGGCGGACGGCATCAGAGTGCGCGGAAGACCCTGTCACGCAGGACCGGGACGACGGATGCCGCATCCAGGGCCGCCGCGGCCGTCACATCGTCGCGCTCGCCGCGGGCGATGAGCTCGAGCCCCGAGCCGCTCGCCGTCAGCAGGTGCGTCACCGCCCGGCGGAGCGCGCGGAAGGACTCGCCGGCGACCGCGGCATCCGGGGAGGTGTGGTCGATGCCGAGGGTGCCGAGCGCATCGACGATCGCACCCGCGCCGAGCTGATCCTCCACCGCGAACCGCAGTACGGACCCTGCCTCGCGACCCGTGCGCTCCCCCGCCGGGATGAGCGCGACGCTCGTGCGCGCGCCGCGTCGTTTCTGCTCGGCGAGCACGGCGGTGGCGACGGCGGACGCGTTGCGCAGCCCGGCGACGAGCACGAGCGCACCGGTGCGCGCGGCCGCCTCCGCAACGGCGGCGCCGTTGAGAGAGACGGCGTGGGCGGCGGCATCCAACGGGACATCCTCGCCCCGCTCGACCGCGCGGACGATGGACGAGGAGAAGCGGAGCACGTCCACGACGACCACGATGTCGGCGGGCGCGAGCCGGGCGAGGCCGTCGACACCCCAGTCCAGGCGCACCTGGTACGTGGACTGATCGAAGGGGTTTCCGGACATCAGACCAGCGTACGACCCGCGCCCCGCCGCGCTGTCGTGGGCCCGGACACCGCCCCTGACCGCGAGACTGCAGCCGGGCGCCGAGACGTAGGGGAATCCCCTCGGTCTCGGCGCGCACGTGCAGTCTCGCGGGAGGGGCGCCGAGGACGCGGGGGCGGGCCGCGGGGCGCACGGCGAATGCGAGACTGAGGAGATGCGCATCCTGCTGAAGCTCGTGATCGACTGCGACCCGGATGCCGCGTGGCGGGCCGTGCACTCCCCCCGCGCGGTCGCCGAGCTGTACGGCCCGATGATGGACCTGTCTCCGCTCGCACCCGAGGGCCTGCCGACGTCGTGGGAGCCGGGCGGAGACGTTCCGGTCCAGCTGTCGTTCGCGGGCCTGGTCCCGATGGGACGCCAGCTCATCCACGTGAGCGAGCGGACCGTGGAAGAGCCGAACGGCACCGTGCGCATCTTCCGCGACAGCGGCATCCCGCTCACGGGTCCGCTCGCGAGCCTGGACGTGTGGGATCACCAGATGGCGATCTCGCCCGCACCGGGTGATCCGACCAAGACGCTGTGGCGCGACCGCCTCGTGATCGGCGGACCGACCGCCCTCGCACTGTGGCCCCTGCTGTGGGCGACATGGCAGTGGCGCGGGGCGCGGATCGCCGCCATGGCGCCGACGTGGGCCCACGATCCGGAATCCACTGCCCCCGACTCCCTCACCCCTGACCCGACCGCCACCCCGCCCACCGCCCAGGGGGCCGCCGCGGCCGGCTGACCCCGGCGACCCGGACACCGCAGGGAGCGGTCTCCCGCTATTCGGCGAGTGCGGCGACGGGTGCGACCCGCGTCGCCAGACGCGTGGGCACGACGGCCCCGATGAGTGTGAGCACGGCGGTCGCGGCGACGATCGCGACGACCGGGCCGAGCGGCACGGCGGGCCACACCAGCGTCGGCGACTGCCACGACGGCGGTACGGCGACCGACCCGAGCAGCGACTGCGCACCCGCCCATCCGTACGCGATGCCGAGCACGAGGCCGGTCGTCACCGCGGCGATCGTGAGGTGCGCCGCCTCGAGCAGCACCATGCGCCGCACCTGCGTGTTCGAGAGCCCGAGGGCGCGGAGGAGTCCGAGCTCGCGACGACGCTGCACGACCCCGATGGTCAGCAGGTTGACGAGCCCGACGGCCGCGATGACCGCCGACACCGCGACGAGTGCCATCATGACCGCCGCGAACCCGTCGAGGAGCCGCGCCAGCTCGACCGGCATCTCGCCTCCGCCGGAAGCGGCGATCACGGACTTCACCGATTCGATCGCGACGGCGAACATCGTCACGAGCGTCACGCCCATCACGACGCCGATCGCCATGCGCGACGACCGCTCCGGATGCCGCAGGGCGTTCTCCGCGGCCAGGCGCGCGGTCGCGGACGCACCGAACAAGCGCCCGACCGCGCGCAGAACGGGCGGCATCAGCAGCGCTGCGCCCAGCGCGAGACCGGTGAACGACAGGATGCCGCCGGCGAACGCGACGATCACGCCGAGGGGCGACAGCAGCCCCAGCGCGATCCCCGCGGCCAGGAGCGCCCCACCGGACAGCAGGAGCGCGATCGCGCCCACGTTGCGCCCCGCACGGCGCGAGACCTCGTCATGCGGGACCTCGACCGTCCCGCCGAGCGCCTGCAGCGGCGTGACGTCGAGCACTGCCCGCGACCCGGCCCACGCCGCCGCCCACGTCGTGAGCGCCACGATCGCGGCCGGCAGCAGCAGGGCGGGGTGGACGACGGCGTACTCGACGTCCGGCAGCGTCGGCATCCCACCGGCGATGCCGACGCCCGCCGCGGCGACGGCGGTCCCCGCGATCAACCCCAGGAAGGCGCCGAGCGCGCCGACGACGAAGCCCTGCCGGGCGACCTCGCCGCGCTGCGCGCGAGCGGACGCCCCGATGAGGCGCAGCAGCGCGATCCGGCGGGTGCGGCCGGCGATCACGGTCGAGAACGTGTTGGCGGTGACGATCGCGGCGACGTACACCGCGACCGCCACGAGGAGCACGGTGAGCACCGCGAGCACGAGCGCGAGGGTTTCGCTGTCGCCGATGTAGGGATCGGCGCGCAGCATCGCCGCGATGTAACCGGTCGCCGAGATCAGCACGACCCCGAAGGCGCTCGAGATCGCCGCGACGAGCACGCTCGCACCCATCCCGCGCTCGCGCAGCCAGGACGGCGGGGCGGATGCCGTGCCCCGCTGTCCGGCCACGGGCGAGGTCTCGGGAGCGTTCGCCACCGCGCTCCCTGATGCCGCCGCGACGGCGCTCACGCGACGACCTCCGCAGCCGCGGCACGCTCGCCGTCGAGCATCGCGGCGGCGATCTGCTCCGCGCTCTGGCGGGGTTTGTCGGCCACGATCCGCCCGTCGCCGAGCAGGATCACGCGGTCGGCGTGGCTCGCGGCGAGCGGGTCGTGCGTCACCATCGCGATGGACTGTCCGTGCTCGCGGCTCGCGGTCGCCAGCAGGCCCAGCACCTCCTGGCCGCTGCGCGAGTCGAGGTTGCCGGTCGGCTCGTCGGCGAAGACGAGGTCGGGAGCCGTTGCGAGGGCGCGCGCGATCGCGACGCGCTGCTGCTGACCGCCGCTCAGCTGGTGCGGCCGGTGCCGCAGCCGCGCGCCGAGCCCGAGCGTCTCGATCAGGCCGTCGATGCGCGCCCGCTCGAGGACGCTCGGCCGGCGCCCGTCGAGATCGAACGGCAGTGTGATGTTGGCGAGCGCGTCGAGGGTCGGCACGAGGTTGAACGCCTGGAACACGAAACCGACGCGGCGGCGGCGCAGAATCGTCGTCTCGAGGTCCGAAAGGCCCGTGATGTCGGTGTCGCCGATCCACACCCGACCGGAGGTGGCGGCATCCAGCCCCGCCATGATGTGCATGAGCGTGGACTTGCCCGAGCCCGACGGGCCCATGATGGCGGTGAACTGCCCGCGCCGGATGCCGACGCTGACGTCGTCGAGCGCGTGCACGGCGTTCTCGCCGTGGCCGTAGGTCTTCGTGAGGCTCTGCACCCGGGCGGCGAGCCCGAGATCTGTCGTCGAAAGGTTCATGTCTCCGACGCTAGGAAGCCGGTGGGGGCCGCCGCGTCGGCCGCGAGGGCCACCCCCGTACATCCCGAGGATGACTCTGCGCCGATGTCGGCGTGAAAGCGCGGGGACGAATCGACCCCGGAGAGCCTCCGGGGTGCCCGGAAGCGAAGAATCGCCCCGGGGTTTCACCGCGGTGCGCTCGCGCCGCCCCCGGAATCCCCGCGGCGAGGAACCTCCGCGCGCACGGCCGCCCGCCCCGGGCTCAGCGCGGCGAGGGGTCGAGCACCGCCTGCTCGCGCGATGGGGCGGGGGCGTACAGCCGGAGCGCCCGCGGCAGGATGCGGCACGTGAGGGTGTAGCGGCCGTCGTCGTCCACCGCGGGCCGACGCTCGAGCTCGCCGTCGTGCGCGTAGAACGTCGCCTCGCCGGGGCGCGGGTGCACCGTGATCGCGATGTCGGTCGCGGTGATGCGCTCGACATCGGATGCCGGGGGCAGGAGCCCCAGCGCGCGCAGGACGGCGCGGGTCGTGGCACCGAATGAGAGCGCCGCCACCGCCTGCAGCCGAGAGCCGCGGGCGTGCTGCACGCGCACGTCGAGCACGTCGTCCGACAGGGTGCGCCGCTGGAACGTCGCGACCTGGCCGGGGGTGTTCCGCCCCACGCTCGCAAAGACCGACCACACCCGGGCGCGACGCCCGCGGATCACGACGTCGATCGGCTCGGCATCCCGCAGTCCGCGCCAGGCCGCGACGGCGCCGCCGACCCACTTGCCGAGTCGGGCCTTGCGCTTCGTGCGCTCGGCGACGAACTCGGGGTACACGCCGATCGACGCCGAGTTGAGCACCGTCGTCGTGCGCCCGCCCGCGGTCAGCTCGCCGACGCTCGCGGCGATGCCCGAGCCCGCCTGCAGCGCGTCGATCGCGAGGTCCACCGTCTCGATGCCGGCGGTGCGCGAGAAGTGGTTGAACGTCCCGCCGGGCAGGGGCAGGAACGGCACGTCGAACTCGAGGGCGAGCTGGGCCATCCGCGACACCGAGCCGTCCCCGCCGTACACGCTGAGCACGCGCGGCGGATCGTCTGCGGACATGATGTCCCGCACGACGTCGGCCATCGCCTCGTGCGGCTCGAGCTCGCGCACGGTCGCCCGCGGCAGCCGCTCGGCGATCGTCGGACGCGGGTCGAGGTGGATCACGGCGGTGCCGGCATTCTTGTTCATGACGATCAGCACGCCCTCGCCGTCCTCCGACGGCGGCAGGTCGATCATGTCGACGACCTGCTCGACCTCCTGAGTCGCCTCGGCGCGGGGGCGGGAGGGCGCGGGGACGAGTACCTTGCCCAGCGCCGCGACGCCGACGCCGATCGCGAGGCCGCCGAGCACATCCGACAGCCAGTGCGCTCCGACGTGCATGCGCGAATAGGCGATTGCGCCGGCCACGGGGGCCAGGACCGCACCCGCGGGGGCGGATTCGAGGGCGACGCCGGTGACGAAGCCCGCCGCGCTCGCGGAATGGCCGGAGGGGAACGACGGATTCGTGGGATAGGTGCGCAGGCGACGGATGCCGGGCACGTCGTCGATGAGCGGCCGGCGCCCGTCGAAGAAGCTCTTGACGACGACGTCCGAGACGACGGCGGCGGTGAGCATCGAGGCGAGACCGCGGACGGCCGCGCGCCGACGGCCGAGCAGGGCGAGGACGGCCGCCGCCGCGTACCAGATCTCGCCGTGGTCGCCCGCGCGGCTGAGGAGCGTGTAGCCGCGATCGTGCGTCCGCCACGACCGCGAGGCGTTGATGCGGCGCGCCGCGGCGCCGTCGAGTCCGCGGATCCAGGCGGGCAGCGTGCGGGCGCGGCCGGCGTCGGGCAGAGGAGTCCGCATGTTCGACCGCATCCCCCGAGGGTAGTTCGCCCGCGCCGCATCGTCCGCACCGGCGATGCGCTCTTCCGCCGGGCGGGCTCGCGGGTCTATCGTCACGACCAGCACCGATGGAGGAGGGACTCGGATGCCGGCCACACCCCTGCCGTCGAGCGGTGACGCTCCGACCGCCGCGATCTGCGATGCGAGCGGCATGATCGACATCCATCGCATGTTCCGCCGCAGCTTCGGCGAGGCGCCGGCGCTCGTGCGCGGCGTCGCCGAGGGCGACACCGCCCACGCCGACGTCGTCGCGACGCATCTCGCGACGACCTCGGCGGGTCTGCACGCGCACCACGAGGGCGAGGACGAGCGCCTCTGGGATGCACTCGAGACGCGCGCGCCGCAGTGCGCGATCCACGTCGAGCGCATGAAGGAGCAGCATGCCGCGATGCTCGTGCAGCTGAGCGCCCTGGACGGCGCCCTTCCGGCGTGGCGGCGCAGCGCGTCGGCGGAGGCGGCCGCCCCGGTGCTCGCCGCGCTGGACGGCGTCAACGCGGCGCTCGCGCTGCACCTGCCCGACGAAGAAGCGAACATCGTGCCCGTGATGGAGACCGTGATCACGCAGCGGGAGATCGACTGGTTCTCGGAGCACGGGCGGCGCTCGGTGCCCAAAGGGCAGATGTGGAACCAGCTCGGCGAGATCCTCGCCGCTCAGCCCGACGGCGGCGCGGTGTGGATGCGCACGCACCTGCCGCCGCCCGTGCGGCTGGCGTGGCGGTGGGTCGGCAGGGCCGCGTACGCGAGCCATCGGGCGGCGCTCGAGGGACGGTGATCGACCCGCGCGATCTCGGTCGGGAGATCGTCAGGCCAGTCCGTGCTCGAACGCGAACACGACGAGCTGCACGCGGTCGCGAAGTGCGAGCTTGGCGAGGATGCGGCTGATGTGCGTCTTGACCGTCGCCTCCGAGAGGTATTCGCGACCGGCGATCTCGGCGTTGGAGAGTCCGCGCGCCGCGAGCGCGAAGATCTCACGCTCGCGCTCGGTGAGGTCGCGGTACGCGTCGGGGACGGGCCGCGCCGCCGAGTCGGCCGAGGCGAAATGCGCGAACAGGTCGCGCGTCGCCGCGGCGGCGATCACCGCCGAACCTGCGTGCACCGTGCGGATCGCCGCGAGCAGGAACTCGGGGTCTGCGTCCTTGAGCAGGAACCCGCTCGCCCCCTGCCGGATCGCCTGCGCGGCGGCCTCGTCGAGATCGAACGTCGTGAGCATCACCACGCGCGGCGGGTCGGCGTCGGTGAGCAGCTCGGCGGTCGCCTGCAGTCCGTCCATCACCGGCATCCGGATGTCCATGAGCACGACGTCGGGTCGGGCCGCCCGGACGACCGCGAGAGCCTCCCGCCCGTCGGCCGCCTCGCCCACGACCTCGAGGTCGGCCTGCGAATCGATCAGCATGCGCACCCCGGCGCGGAAGAGCGCCTGGTCGTCCACGAGCACCACCCTGATCCCGCTCACGCGTCCGCACCCGTCGGCAGGACGCCCGACACGACGAACGCGCCCTCGGCCTCGGCGGCGCTGAGCACGCCGCCCACCAGGCTCGCGCGCTCCGCCATGCCGATGAGGCCGTGACCGGTCTGCGGCGTCCGCTCGCCCGCGCGCACGTCGTTCCGCACCTCGAACTCCACCCCGGGCCGCCCCTTCCAGACCGTCGGCAGCCACGACATCCGCACGCTCACCGGCCCCCCGTCGCCGTGACGGAGCGCGTTGGTGAGTGCTTCCTGCAGGATGCGGTACAGCGCGATCTGCACCGCCGCCGACGGCTCCGCGGCCGGAGCCGGATCGACGTCGACGTGCAGCTCGACACCGGCCGCCCGCACCGGCGCATACAGCCCCTCGAGCTCGGCGAGGGTCGGCTGCGGGCCCGCCGGGAGCGCCTCGAGCGGGGCGCGCAACCGGGTCAGCAGCAGACGCACGTCGGCGAGCGCCGCGCGCGCGGTCTGCGAGATCGTGCCGAGCGCGGCACTGGCCGCGGCGGGATCCGCGGATGCCGCGTAGCGCGCCCCGTCCGCCTGCGCGATCACGACCGCGAGCGAGTGCGCCACCACATCGTGCATGTCGCGCGCGATGCGCACGCGCTCCTGCTCGGCGGCCGCTTCGGCCTCCGCGCGCATCTGCGCCGCGCGGATGAGCCGCGCCCGCCGGGCGGTCCGGACGAGGGCACCCGCAGTCCACGCCAGCAGCAGGGCGAACGCCGCCGCGATCAGCACAGCGACAGCGAGCGGCAGCGTGCTGAGTGAGAGGCCGCCTGCGAAGACCGGACCGGCGAACAGGTACGCCGTGATCACGAGCGCGCCGGCGAGGGCCGATGCGAACCCGGCCCAGGACGCCCGCGCGGACCCGTACGCGGCGGTCACGTAGAGCACCCCGAAGATCGCGAGGTCCGCGGGCGTCGGCGGCCGACCCAGCGACATCTGCAGGATCGCGCCCGCCCACGCGAGCACGAGCGCCAGCGGCGGCGACCAGCGGCGGACAGCGAGCGCCGACGCGAAGACAGCCGCGACGACGACGGCCGCCAACACACCGACCGGCGCGCCGAGGACGCTCACCGTGCCGACTTCGCCGATCGTGAGCTCGGTCGGCAGCACCGCGGCGAAGAAGATCACCGCGACGACGACGTCGACGATCGTCTGGGGGCGCGTGAGCGGACGGAACACCACTTCACGCTACGGCTCGATCGCGGGCGCGGCATCCGTCGCCGGATGTATCCGTGGAACGCGTCGTGACGGCATCCGTCCGGCGTACGTCGGAGCAACCCCTTGCCGCCGGTCACCTTCAGGCTTTACTGTCCGGACACAGGCTGAAACCGACGGGAAACCTCCGGGGACCAAGATCGGACACGCGGGGAACGACCCCACCGGCAACCCGAACCGGTCCCCGTCGGCGACAGCGCGAAGTGGTTCCCTCGAAGACGGACGGAGACCGGCATGACGACGGTACGCGCGGCAATCACCCAGACGACGTGGACGGGCGACAAGGAATCGATGCTCGACAAGCACGAGCAGTTCGCGCGGGATGCCGCAGCGCAAGGCGCGCAGGTCATCTGCTTCCAGGAGCTCTTCTACGGCCCGTACTTCGGCATCACGGAGGACAAGAAGTATTACCGCTACGCCGAACCCGCCGACGGCCCGATCGTGCAGCGCTTCGCGGCGCTGGCGAAGGAGCTGAACATGGTGATGGTGCTGCCGATCTACGAAGAGGACATGACCGGCGTCTACTACAACACCGCGGTCGTCGTCGACGCCGACGGGACGATCCTCGGCAAGTACCGCAAGCACCACCTTCCGCATCTTGACCGGTTCTGGGAGAAGTTCTACTTCCGCCCGGGCAACCTCGGCTACCCGGTGTTCGACACCGCGGTCGGCAAGATCGGGGTCTACATCTGCTACGACCGCCACTTCCCCGAGGGGTGGCGCGAGCTCGGCCTGAACGGCGCGCACATCGTGTTCAACCCGAACGCGACCAAGCCCGGGCTGTCGAACCGCCTGTGGGAGGTCGAGGGTCCGTGCGCCGCGGTCGCGAACGGGTACTTCGTGCTGCAGCCCAACCGCGTGGGTCGCGAGGACAACGAGTACGGCGAGCTCGCCGTGGACTTCTACGGCACGAGCCAGGTGATCGACCCGCGCGGGAACTTCGTCGGCGAGCGCGGCTCGAGCGAGCACGAGGAGCTGCTGATCCGCGACCTCGACATGGACATGGTGCAGCAGATGCGCGACGACTGGCAGTTCTACCGCGACCGCCGGCCCGACTCGTACACGATGATCGCGAAGCCGTGAGGGGATCCGGACACATGGGCACCACACTCATCACCGGCGGCACCGTCGTCTCGGCGACCGGCCGCGGCGCCGCCGACGTCCTGATCGACGGCGAGACGATCGTCGCCGTCCTGCAGCCGGGCTCCGAGCTGCTCGGCACCGATGTCGCGGCATCCGTCGACACCGTGATCGACGCGACCGGCAAGTACGTGATCCCCGGCGGGATCGACGCGCACACGCACATGCAGCTGCCCTTCGGCGGCACGGCGGCGATCGACACGTTCGAGACCGGCACCCGCGCCGCTGCCTGGGGCGGCACGACGAGCATCATCGACTTCGCGGTGCAGACGTACGGCGAGCGCATCCAGGACGGCCTGGCCGCGTGGCACGAGAAGGCCGCCGGCAACTGCGCGATCGACTACGGGTTCCACCAGATCATCGGCGGCGTCGACGAGGCCTCGCTCGCGGCGATGCCGGGGCTCATCGACGAGGGCATCACGAGCTTCAAGCTCTTCATGGCCTACCCGGGTGTCTTCTACTCCGATGACGCGCAGATCCTCAAGGCGATGCAGGTCAGCCGCGACACCGGGATGCTGACGATGATGCACGCCGAGAACGGCCCCGTGATCGACGTGCTCGCCGCGCAGCTGATCGAGGAGGGCAAGACCGACCCGTACTTCCACGGCATCGCCCGCGCGTGGCAGATGGAGGAGGAGGCCACGCATCGCGCGATCATGATCGCGAACCTCACGGGTGCGCCGCTGTACGTCGTGCACGTGAGCGCGAAGCAGGCCGTCGAGCAGCTCGCCGCCGCGCGCGACCGCGGGCAGAACGTCTTCGGCGAGACGTGTCCGCAGTACCTGTACCTCTCGCTCGAGGAGCAGCTGGGCGCGCAGAGCGACGAGTGGGGTGCGTTCGAGGGCGCGAAGTGGGTGTGCTCGACGCCGCTGCGCTCGCGCGCGGAGGGCCACCAGGACCACATGTGGCAGGCGCTGCGCACGAACGACCTGCAGATGGTCTCGACCGACCACTGCCCGTTCTGCATGAAGGACCAGAAGGAGCTGGGGCTCGGCGACTTCCGCAAGATCCCGAACGGCATCGGCTCGGTCGAGCACCGCATGGACCTGATGTACCAGGGCGTCGTGACGGGGCGCATCACACTGGAGCGCTGGGTCGAGCTCACCTCGACCACGCCCGCGCGCATGTTCGGCCTCTACGGGCGCAAGGGCGTGATCCAGCCGGGGGCGGATGCCGACATCGTCGTGTACGACCCGAACGGGCACACGAGCATCGGCGTCGGCAAGACCCACCACATGAACATGGACCACTCTGCCTGGGAGGGCTACGAGATCGACGGACACGTCGACACCGTCATCTCGCGCGGCAAGGTCATCGTCGACGACAACGTCTACCTCGGCGCCAAGGGCGACGGGCGCTTCCTCAAGCGCGGCCTGAGCCAGTACCTGACATGAGCCACCCCGCTCCGACATGCATGTCCCGAATTCGTCCGGTTGAATTGTGTTCATCCGAGCTTTTTCGGGACATGATGCACCGAAGTGGGCTCGACATGACCGAGGAGGTCGACTGACATGGACTTCGGTGTCGTACTGCAGACCAATCCGCCGGCCGCCCGCACCGTGCAGCTCGCCAAGCTCGCCGAGGCGCACGGCTTCAGCCACGTGTGGACCTTCGACTCGCACCTGCTGTGGCAGGAGCCCTACGTCATCCACTCCGCGATCCTGGGCGCCACCAAGCGGATCACCGTCGGCCCGTTCGTGACGAACCCCGCGACCCGGGACTGGACGGTCACGGCATCCGTCTTCGCCACCCTCAACGAGATGTACGGCAACCGCA
>CAYOQY010000039.1:4450-20495 GCA_964406225.1 uncultured Microbacterium sp. | reverse complement strand
CCGCCCTCGCCCGCGGTGACGAAGACCATGTCGGCGCCTCGCAGCGCCTCCTCGATCTCCTCGGCGTGGTCCTCGGCGGCCCGACGGCCGACTTCGGGATCCGCGCCGGCGCCGAGTCCGCGCGTGAGCTCGCGACCGACGTCGAGCTTGACGTCGGCGTCGCTCATCAGCAGCGCCTGCGCGTCGGTGTTGATCGCGATGAACTCCACGCCGCGCAGGCCGAGTTCGATCATGCGGTTCACGGCGTTCACGCCGCCACCGCCGACGCCGACGACCTTGATCACCGCGAGGTAGTTCTGGTTCTGGCTCATGCCGGCCTCCGTCTGTCCTGCACCCTGGTCTGAATCACCGTGAAAACCTTCAACCTCTGCTAGAGGTTTAAAGAATTGCCCGGTATGCAATTCCCTCGGTGTCGAAGGTAAGCGGATGCGGACGCCGCACCGGGAGCGTCGCGGCGTGTCGCGTCATCCCGCGCGGAAGACGTGTCGGGCCGCGCCGAAGAGGCGGGGGAACGCGGCTCAGCGGATGACGATCGCGCTCGGCGACGACACGTCGTACAGGCTGACCGAGGCGGGCGGGCGGGCGATCATCGCCTTCTCGAGGACGAGCGCCTTCATGGCGGAGTCCTCCGCGCTGCCCCAGACGACCTGCGCGTTCGATTCGCCGAGGGTCAGGGTCACGTCGTCGGGTGTGGATGCCGACACGGCCGTGACCTGCGCGCGGATCGAGTCGGGAAGCGCCCGCATCACCTGGCCGACCGCCTCGAACGCCGCGGACCCGGTTCCACCGGTCACCGTGACGAGGGGGCGGCCCGGGGCGGGCGTCTGCGTCGTCGACAGCGCCACACCGGCGGCATCCACCAGGGTGTATCCGGCGCGGGTCTGGATCAGGCCGATCGGCGTCCGCTCGACGATGCGCACCACGAGCTCGTGCGGCGGGCGCGCCTCGAGCGAGTACGACTCCACGAGAGGGAAGGTCACGAGGGCCGCCTTGACGGCGCTCTCGTCCACGAGCGGCAGCGGTGTGCCGATCTGGTCGGACAGCGCTGCCTGGACCGCCTCGGTGTCGAGTGCGTCGGCACCGACGATGCGGATCTGCTCGACCGCGAAGAGCGGGCTGTACGCCGCACCGAGCGTCGCGAGCACGAGCACGACGACGGATGCCGCACCCCCGAGCCACAGCAGCCGTCGGCGGCGCTGACGGCCCGTGAAGCGACGGACCTCGGCCCGCAGCGCCTTGCGGCGGGCGCGCGATGCGGCCCACACTTCGCGGAGGCGGACCGGGGCCGCATCCGGCTCGACATCGGCCGACGCGGCCGTGCTGTCGTCCGGGAGCGGCGCGGGGCGCTGCATCGGCGGCGGCGCGCCGAGCGGGATGACCGGGGCGATCGCCTCATCGCCCTCGAAGCGCACGTCTGGCTCCCGGGCTGAGGACTCCCCCGGCGCATCCGCCTCGTCGTGCGGGACGACGCCCGCCGGTGCCGCGGCGTCGGGCGACGTCGCCGAGGGCGGCGGGAGGGGCGACGGCCGACGCATCCCCCGCTACTCCGCCGTGCCGGCCGCGATGCCGGAGGCCGGCCGTGCCGCGGAGACCGGCTCGTCGGCATCCGTCGTCCGCGAAAGCGCCTCGAGCACCTGCGGGATGATGAGATACACGTTGCCGCAGCCGAGGGTGATGACGTAGTCGCCCTCGCGGGCGACGGTCGCCGTGTAGTCGGCGGCCTGCTGCCAGTCGGCCACGAAGTGCACGTGCGACGGATCCGCGAACGCACCCGAGACGAGCTCGCCGGTCACGCCGGGCACCGGATCCTCGCGCGCGCCGTAGACGTCGAGCATGACCGTGTGGTCGGCGTGGCGCTCGAGCACCTCCGCGAACTCCCGGTACATCTGCTGGGTGCGCGAATAGGTGTGCGGCTGCTGGATGGCGATGATGCGTCCGTCGCCGACCACGGTGCGGGCGGCGACGAGCGCCGCCTCGACCTCGGTCGGGTGATGCGCGTAGTCGTCGTACACGCTCACGCCGCGCGCGACGCCGTGCAGCTCGAACCTGCGGACGGTTCCGGCGAAGCCTTCGACGGCCCGCACGGCCGCCTCGAGGTCGTGGCCCAGCGTCAGGAGCACGGCGACCGCCCCGGCCGCGTTGATCGCGTTGTGCGCCCCCGGGACCTCCAGGCGAGCCGGCACCGAGACGCCGTCGTGGGTGATCGTGAAGGCGACCGGGCCCTCGGCGCGGATGTCGGTCACCCGCACGTCCGCGGGTGCGGACTCGCCGAACGTGACGACGCGGGGGTGGGTCAGGCGGGCGGCCACGGCCTGCGCACCACTGTCGTCGGAGGAGATCACGACCGCTTCGCGTGCCCGGTTCGCGAACGTCGCGAACGCGTCGACGAACGCCTCGTCGGAGCCGTAGTGGTCGAGGTGGTCAGGGTCGACGTTCGTGATGAGTGCGATCGAGGTGTCGTAGAGGAGGAACGTGCCGTCGGACTCATCGGCCTCGATCACGAACAGGTCGTCGTCGCCGGTCGCGCTGGAGACGCCCAGCTGGGCGATCACACCGCCGTTGACGAACGTCGGGTTCGTCCCCACGTCCCGCAGAGCCGTGACGATCATGCCGGTCGACGTCGTCTTGCCGTGCGCACCGGCCACCGACACCAGCCGGCGCCCGCCGATCAGCCAGTAGAGGGCCTGCGAGCGGTGGATGACGGGCAGACCCCGCTCCTTCGCGAGGACGAACTCCGGGTTCTCCGGCCAGATCGCGCCGGTGTGGATCACCGTGTCGGCATCGCCGAGGTTCGCGGCATCATGGCCGACGTGCACCGTCGCTCCCAGCGCGGCGAGTTCGCGCAGCGCCTGGCTGTCCGCACGGTCCGAGCCGGACACGCGGATGCCGCGCTCGAGGAACATGCGGGCCAGGCCCGACATGCCGGAACCGCCGATGCCGATGAAGTGCGCGGCTTCGATGCGCTCGGGGATGGGGAGGCTGAGATCGGGTCTGATCATGACCCGTCAATCCTAGGTCGGCCCACCTGGGAGGCGGCCCCGGCACCCCGCGCGGACCCGAACCCACGGGCGGCCGCGGGGAATCCAGAGGCGGCCACCGGTCGCTCACTGGGCGGGCAGGCACCCGCCGTCCAGGATGAAGCCTCCGACCTCGACCGAGACGGCTTCGGGTGTCACGGCGCCGAACAGGCACCCCGCTCCGACCGCTGTTCCGAACAGCACGTCGCCGGCGGCGGCCCTCGTCTGCGGCACGCCCTCGACCCCTGCTCCGGCCAGGGCCTCCGCCACCGCCCACTCGGTGATCGCGCCACCGCTCGCGCGCAGGGCTTCGAGCGCCGCGGTGACGGGCGCGACGAGGCTCTCTCCGTCCGCACGGGTCTGCGCATCGATGTCCACGCGCTCGCGGTAGAGGTCGTTCTGCGCCATCGCCTGATCGGGGTCGTACGGTGCGCACTCGGGCGGAAGCTCCACGCCGGGCTGCTCGGGGCACGCGGCCGTCGGCAGCGGGCTCGGGCTCTCCGACCTCGGTGCGGCGCCGGGCGCGGGCGTGGACATGCACCCGGCGAGCATCACGCCCGCGATCAGAAGTCCGGCCGCCGCGGCCGCAGACCTCACAGGGGCGCGCCCTCGCACGCCGCGAGGTCTTCGATCGCCTCGGCGTCAGGGCAGTCGGTGTACCACCAGATGCCGCCGTTGCGGTCCTGCGACCCGTCGATGAAGGCCTCCCACCCGCCACCGGGAAGTACCCGGTAGTACTCCGTGACCGGATCGCCCTCGGTGGTCGGGCGCGTCACGGCGAGTTCGGCGCCCTCATCCCCGGCATCCTCGAGGCACGTGAGACTTTCTGCGGGGATCTCCTCCCCCGGCGCCAGCTCGAGCTCACCGCACGAGGGCAGCTCCTCGCGGTCGAGGAACGCGGACGGTGTCTCGACGGGCTCGGCCGGACCCGCGGCGCACCCGGCGAGCGACAGGAGGACACCGGCGACGAGAACCACGCCGGCGGCGGCGCGCGAGCGGGTCATACGACGGCTCCGAGCGCTTCGTCGATCATCGCGATCACGTTCTCGGTGCCGTTGCGCGTGCCGACGGATGCCGCGGCCGCCGTCATCGCCCGTCGCCGATCGGTGTCCGCGAGGAGCGGCACCACCTCGGAGCGCACGCGGTCGGCGGTGAACTCGGCATCCGGGATCAGCACGGCGGCGCCGGCGCGCACGGCGGACGCGGCGTTCAGCGCCTGCTCGCCGTTGCCGACGGCGTACGGCACGTACACCGCGGGGATGCCGAGGGCGCTGATCTCGCTGACCGTCGCCGCCCCCGCGCGGGAGACGATGAGATCGCACAGCGCGAAAGCGAGGTCCATCCGGTCGACGTAGCGCCGCATCGCATAGCCCGGCACTCCCGGATCGGGAAGCTCCGAGCGCTCCCCCGTGATGTGCACGAGCTGCCAGTCGGCATCCAGGACGTCCTGCCATGCACCCGCGAAGGCTTCATTGAGGCGCTGCGCCCCGAGCGACCCTCCGAAGACCAGGAGCGTCGGGCGTGCGGCATCCAGTCCGAAGTAGGCGGCGGCCTCGGTGCGGAGCGCGTCACGGTCGAGGTCCACGATCTCGCGGCGCAGCGGCATGCCGACGACGCGGCCGCCGCGGATCGGGGTGCCCTCGAACGCGACACCGACCCGCGCCGCGCGACGCGCGCCGAGGGCGTTCGCCATGCCGGGCTTCGCGTTCGCCTCGTGCACGACGACGGGGATCCGGGCGCGGCGCGCCGCGACGTACGCGGGCGCCGACGCGTATCCGCCGAAGCCGACCACGACGTCGACGCCACGCTCGCGGAGGTGTGTGCGCACCTGGGCGATCGCGCGACGGAACCTCGCCGGGAAGGCGGCGGCGGCGCGGTCGGGACGCCGCGGGAAGGGCACTTTGTCGACGAACAGCAGCTCGTAACCGCGTTCGGGGACGAGCCGGGCCTCGAGGCCCTCTCGCGTGCCGAGGACGAGGATCTCCGCTTCGGGGTCCCGTGCGCGCAGGGCGTCCGCCACCGCAAGGAGCGGGTTGACGTGGCCGGCGGTGCCGCCGCCGGCGAGGAGATAGGTCGTCACCCTACGACCCTAGCCCGGCGGGCCGAGCGCGCCTTCGGACTCAGCCGGCGGCGCGGGCGGCCGCACGCCGGCGACGCGCCGCCGCCTGCTCGATCGCGGCGCGACGCTTGGCCTCCGCCGCCGGCAGGGTGCGCGCGAACGCGAGCAGGACCCCCGACGCAACAAGGACGGACAGCAGCGACGTGCCGCCCTGCGACATGAAGGGCAGGGGCACGCCGAGCACGGGGAACACGCGGAGGACGACGCCGATGTTGATGAGCGCCTGGCCGACGATCCACACGGTGATCGCACCCGACACGATGCGCACGAACGGGTCGTCCGTCTTGCGCACGACGTGGAACGCGCCGACCGCGAACAGCGCGAAGAGGGCGAGCACGACGGCACAGCCGATGAGACCGAGCTCTTCGCCGACGATCGCGAAGATGTAGTCGTTCGCCGCGGCGGGGAGCCAGTCGTACTTCTCCTTGGAGTTCCCGAGCCCGAGTCCGAAGATCCCGCCGCCGGCGAGCCCCCAGATGCCGTGCAGCGGCTGGTAGCAGCTGTTGTAGTAGTCCGCGAGGCAGTCCGGATCGAGGAAGCTCATGATGCGCCGCATGCGGTCGGGACTCGTGACCGCGAGGGCCACGACGACTCCCACCGAGGCGAGCAGCGGCAGGATGAAGATGCGCAGCTTCACACCCGAGAAGAACAGCGCGCCGAGCAGGATCAGCACGAGGACCATCGCGGTGCCGAGGTCGCGACCGCCGAGCACGGTCGCGATCACGAGCGCGCCGACCGGGACGACGGGGATGAACACGTGCCGCCACAGTCCGAGGAGGGTCTGCTTGCGGAACAGGACGTAGCCCATCCACAGTGCGAGCCCCAGTTTCAGGAACTCGGCCGGCTGGAACTGGAAGCCGGCGATCAGGATCCAGTTGCGGTTTCCGTTCGCCTCGACGCCGAGCCCCGGCACGAACACGAGCAGCTGGAAGAGCACCGCCCCGATGAGGGCGGGCCACGCCGCCTTCTTCCAGAACGCGACCGGAAGTCGGCTGGCGATGAACATGAGCGGGATGCCGATCACGGCGAACACGCCCTGCTTGATCGCCGCCTCGTACGGCGGCTGCCCCGCCGCGGTCGCCGTCGCCGACGTCGCCGAGAGAACCATGACGAGCCCGAAGCCGGTCAGGAGCAGCGCCGTCGAGGCGATGAGCAGGAACTCGCTCGGCACCGGCGCGAACACCCGTCCGAGCGAGACGCGGGCGGCGAGTCCAGAGCGGGTGCCCGAGCCGCCGGCGGGATCAGCGGGCGTCGTCGACGGGCGGGTCGTCCGAGGGGTCTGCCGCGGGGTCTGCGTCGTGCTCGCCACCGGCCCCCCTCACACTGCGTTCTCGCACGGCGGCCGCGAATCGCGAACCCCGATCGGCGTAGGAGGCGAACTGGTCGAAGGATGCGGCGGCGGGGGCGAGAAGAACGACGTCCCCGTCACGCGCGATCCCGGCTGCCAGCTCGACAACCCGTGCCATGACCCCCTCAGTCTCATCGGCGTCGACCTCGAACACCGGGACCGCCGGCGCGTGTCGCGAGAACGCCGCCAGCACCGGCGCGCGGTCGACGCCGATCACGATGGCCGCCTTCGCACTCGTCCCCCGTCCGGCGACGAGCTCGGAAATGTCGACGCCCTTGAGCAGGCCCCCGACGATCCACACCGCGCCGGGGTAGGCGGCCAGCGATGAGGCGGCCGCGTGCGGATTGGTCGCCTTGGAATCGTCGATCCAGGTGATGCCGCCGGCCACATCGACCACCTCGATCCGGTGCGGGTCGAGCCGGAATCCGCGGAGCGCATCGCGGATCGCGGCCGGCGTCACGTCGAGCGAGCGGGCCAGCGCGCTCGCGGCGAGGATGTTCGCGACGATGTGCGGGGCGGCGAGCCCCCGCTCGGAGAGTTCGGCCACCGTCGTGAGCTCGAGCGCGCTCGTGCGCCGATCCTCGAGGAACGCGCGGTCGACCAGGATGCCGTCCACCACGCCCAGATCACTCGGGCCGGGCACACCGAGGTCGAAGCCGATCGCACGGGCGCCCTCGACGACCTCGGCGTCCTCGACCATCTCGCGGGTCGCGGCATCCGACTTGTTGTAGATGCAGGCGACGCGCGTGTTGTCGTACACCCGGGCCTTCGCGTCGCGGTACGCGTCGAACGAGCCGTGCCATTCCAGGTGGTCGTCGGCGAGGTTCAGGCACACGCTCGCGTGCGGCGACAGGCGTTCGTCGCCGTCCTGCAGCGACAGGTACCAGAGCTGATGGCTGGAGAGCTCGACGACCAGGACGTCGAATCCCGAGGGGTCGCGCACCGCGTCGAGGACCGGGGTGCCGATGTTGCCGACCGGTGCGGCGCGCAGGCCGCCTTCGACCAGCATGGTCGCCGTGAGCCGCGTGGTGGTGGTCTTGCCGTTCGTCCCCGTGATGAGAACCCAGTCGGCCGGTGTGCCGTCGGCGCGCGGGACTTTGTCGCGCACGCGCCAGGCGAGCTCGATGTCGCCCCAGACCGCGATTCCGGCATCCCTCGCCCACGCGATCACGGGGTGATGCGGCGGGAAGCCGGGCGACGCGACGATCACCTCGGGCGCGAAACCGGCGAGGGCTTCGGGCACCGTCGAGAGCGGACCGACCCAGGCTCGCACGCCGATCACGGGCAGCAGACGCTCGTACTCGGGCTCGGCCGATTCCGAGAGCACGAGCACGTCCGCGCCCAGCTCGGCGAGCGTGTCGGCGACCGAGAAGCCGGTGACCGACAGACCGAGGACGGCGACGCGAAGCCCTTCCCAGTCGGCGTTCCAGCTGCGCAGGCCATCCAGGCGCGCGGCCGTCATGAGCGGATCAGCCACTCGACGTAGAACAGTCCCACGCCCGAGACTGCGAGCAGCCCCGCGATGATCCACATGCGCACGACGATCAGGATCTCCGACCATCCGCGCATCTCGAGGTGGTGATGGAACGGGCTCATGAGGAACAGCCGTTTGCCGCGGGTCATCTTGAAGTAGAGCCGCTGCAGGATGACCGATCCGGGGCCGATGATGAAGGCGCCCGCGATCAGCACGCCGAGCAGCTCGGTGCGCGAGAGGATCGACATCGCCGCGATCACACCGCCGATGGCCATCGAGCCGACGTCGCCCATGAAGACGTTCGCCTTCGGGGCGTTCCACCACAGGAAGCCGACGAGAGCGCCGACGAAGGCCGCGGAGATGATCGCGAGGTCGAACGGATCGCGCGTCGGGTAGCACGCGAGGGGCGTGTCGAGCCGGATCTGCGGCGTCTGACAGCTCTGGTTGAACTGCCAGAACGAGACCAGGCTGTAAGCGCCCACGACGAAGACGCCGATACCGGCGGCAAGGCCGTCGAGCCCGTCGGTGACGTTGGTGCTGTTCGACCAGGCGACGCCGATGAACGTGACCCACAGGAGATACAGAATCCATCCGACGACGACGCCGAGGGTCATGAAGCCGAGCCAGGGCACGTCGCGGAAGACCGAAACGTACGGCGATGCGGGGGTGTGACCGAACGCATTGGGGAAGTTGAGCGCCACGATGCCGAACGGCACCACCACCAGGATCTGCCCGAGCACCTTGCGCCAGCCGCTCAGGCCGAGGCTGCGCTGACGGCGCACCTTCATGTAGTCGTCGATGAAGCCCACGGCGCCGAATCCGACCATCATCCAGACGACGAGCCACCCCGAGATCGTGGGCGGGTTGTTGCCCGTGTAAGCACCGACGAGGTAGCCGACGATCGTCCCGACGATGAAGATCGTGCCGCCCATGGTGGGCGTGCCGCGCTTCTCGCCGTGGCTCGGGTTGTGCACGTTGTCGGGAGTGCGGATCACCTGTCCCCAGCCCCACTTGCGGAACAGCCGCAGGAAGACCGGTGTGAGGAAGAGGGTGAACGCCAGCGAGATCGCCGCCGCCGTCAGGAGTGATCTCACGAGAAGGATTCTCCCAGACGATCACCCAGGAACCGCAGACCCGCCGCGTTGGAGGACTTCACCAGGACGCGGTCGCCGTCGCGCAGTTCGCCCATCAGATAGTCGTACGCCGCGTCGGCATCCTCGAAGAACACCGCCTCGCCGTCCCACGATCCCTGGGCGACGGCCTCGAGGAACATGCGTCGCGCGGGAGCGCCCACGACGACGATCCGCTGGATGCCGAGCCGCACCGCCAGGAGCCCCACGCGGTCGTGCTCGTCGTCGGCGTACTCCCCCAGCTCACTCATCGCGCCGAGCACCGCCACGGTGCGCTCGCCGGGACCGGTGATCTGCGCGAGGGTGCGCAGGGCGGCCGACATCGAGTCGGGGCTGGCGTTGTACGCGTCGTTGATGATGCGGATGCGGTCCGAGCCGAGGGGCTGCATGCGCCACCGCTCGGCGAGTTCGAGTGTCTGCAGGCGCGCGATGCAGTCCTCGAGGGCGACCCCGAGAGCCGTGGCCGCGGCGATGGCGGCCAGCGCGTTCATGATGTGGTGCTCGCCGAGCACGCGGAGGTGCAGCGGTGCGGTCGAGACGCCGGACGCGTCGGATTCTGTCCCCTCCGAGATCGTGACGACGCAGCGTGTGCCGTCCGCACCGACCTCGACGTCGTCCGCGCGGACCTCCGCACCCGTCCCGCGGCCGAACCAGCGCACCGACGCGTCGCGCTCGGCGGCGATGGGGGCCATGGCCGCGACCCGGGGGTCGTCGGCGTTGAGGACGGCGATCCCGCCCGGCCGGATGGCGCGCACGAGTTCGGACTTCGCGGCGAACGTGCCCTCGATGCCCCCGAATCCACCCGCGTGGGCGAGGCCGACCATCAGGACGACGCCCATGTCGGGTTCGACGAGGTCCGCGAGACGGGCGATCGCTCCGGGACCGCTCGCCCCGAACTCGCTCACGAGGTAGCGCGTGTCTTCCGTGACACGCAGCATCGTCAGCGGAGCGCCGACCTCGTTGTTGAACGAGGCACGGGGCGCTACCGTCTCCCCCTCGTCCTCCAGGATGCGGGCGAGCATGTTCTTCGTCGTGGTCTTGCCGTTGGAGCCGGTGATGCCCACGATCCGCAACCGGCCCGCCTCGCGCACCGACGCGACGACGTGCTTCGCGAGATCGGCGAGGGCGGCGACGGCGTCCGCGACCACGACCTGGCTCACCTTCGCGTCCACTTCGCGCTCTACGATCGCCAGGGCGGCGCCGCGCTCGACGGCGGCATCCACGAAGAGGTGACCGTCCGTGACCTCGCCGGGCTTCGCGACGAACACCCCGCCGGGGACGATCAGGCGCGAGTCGGTGTCGACGGGGCCGGCGACGACGGTCTGCTCGTCATCACCGTCCACCAGGTGGAGGCGTCCGCCGAGGACGTGGGCGAACTGGGACAGGGTGAGCGCGATCATCGATTCTCCGGCCGGATCCAGCGCTGCTCGGGAGTCATCGAAGCTCAGCCGAACTTCGGAAGCAGCGTCGGCGCCGACGTCGCGGGCATGACGCGGTAGGTCTTGAGAACCTGGGTCATGGCCTTCTGGAACGCCGGCGCGTTGGCCGCTGACGATGTTACCTTGGTCGGCTCGTCCAGCGTCACGACGACGACGTACTTCGGGTCGTCTGCGGGGGCGAATCCGATCATCGTCGTGAAGTATGCGCCCGCCTTGTAGCGGCCGTTGCCGTCCGACTTCTCGCCCGTGCCGGTCTTGCCGGCGACGCGGTACCCCGGGATCTCGACCTGCTTCGCGTAGTTCGCCTGCAGGAAGACGTTCTCGAGGATCTGCCGCATCTGCGCCGAGGTGTCCTCGCTGATCACGCGCGTCGGCTCGGGGAGCTCGGGCGTCACGACCGTGCCGTCGGCAGCGGTGCACGATTCGACGATCGACAGCGGCATCCGCATGCCGTCGTTCGCGATCGCACCGTAGGCGCCGACGAGCTCGGGCACCGTCGTGGTGAGGCCCTGGCCGTACGACGTGTTGTAGATCGTCTGGTTGTCCCATTCGCTCGCCGGGCGGAGGAGCCCCTTCTGCTCACCCTCGAAGCCGACCGCGCTGCCCTGGCCGATCCCGAACTTCGTGAGGTACTCGGCGCGCGTCGCGGGATCGACTTTCTCGCTGAAGCGGGAGATGCCGGCGTTGGAGGAGTCGATCAGCACGCCCGCGAGCGTGTAGAGGTAGGCCGGGTGCGCGAAGGCGTCTCGGACGCGTGCACCGTTCGCGAAGGTCTCGGTGCTCGACGCGGTCACCGTCGAGGTGGTCGACTGTCCGCCGGCGTCGATCACGGTGGCCGCCGTGAGGGCCTTGAAGGTCGAGCCGGGTTCGAACCAGTTGCGGAACAGGCGGCTGCCGCGGTCGGCGTCCTCCGAGGCGTCCACGTTGTTCGGGTCGACGGTCGGATACTCGGCGGCCGCGCGGATCTTGCCGGTCTCGACCTCGACGACCATGATCGACCCGCTCTGGGCCTGCATGTCCTGCACCTGCTCGCCGATCAGCTGCTGCAGGTACCACTGCAGGTCGCGGTTGATCGTCAGCTGCAGTGTGCCTCCGTCGACCGCGGGCTGCTGCACCTCGGTCCCGGGGATGATGACGCCGTCTTTGCCCTTCTGGAACGTCATCGTGCCGTTCGAGGCGAGGAGGCAGTCGTTCTCGCTCTTCTCGATCCCGGCGAGCGGATCGCCGTCGCGGCCCATGAAGCCCACGAGGTTGCCGGCGACGGCGCCGTCCGGGTAGGTGCGGGCGGGATGCTGGTCGAACGTCAGGTACGGGGCGCCGATCTCGACGAGCGCGCGGTACTGCTCGGTCGTGAGACCCCGCTGCAGGTAGGCGAACTGCGACTCCGGGTCGGCGGCCAGAGCGTCCGCGACGATCTTCTGCACTTCTTCGGAGGTCTGGCCCGTGATCGCACCGATCTCGGTCGCGACGTCCTCCCACGGCACCTTCACGCGCTCGCCGTCGTCGTCCACACGCGTCAGCGGACCCACGTTCTTCGGATCGAGGACCCCGTCGTAGAGCAGGATGCTGCCCGCCAGGGTCTGCCCGCTCTCGTCGACGATCGCACCGCGCGTGCCGTACAGCGTGCGCGAGCCGCCGAGGGCGACCTGCATCGAGTCGGAGATGTGGTCGTCGGCGTTCACGATCTGGATGTCGACGAGCCGGACGATGAATCCGGCGAGGACCGCGAGCACGACGGCCAGGGCGACCACCGTGCGACGGCGAGGGCTTCGCGTACTTCTCGTGGTCATGTACTCAGTGTGTGCTCGGGGTCGGCAGTCCGTCGGTGAGGGGAGGCGGTGTGTTCGCCACTCCGCCGTCGGTGACGACGACGTCGGTCACGACGGGCGCGCCTTCGATCGTGGCTTCCGGCGCGGTGACGAGGGGGGTGTCCGTGATGAGCGCGTTCGGCACGGTGGCGCGACCGATCGCGTCGACCGACGAGGCTCCGAGCGCGGCTTGGCCGGCTCCGAGGAGTGCGCCGTCGCTCAGGCGCAGGTAGCTCGGCGACTCCTCGATCACCATTCCGAGCGCGGACGCGTTCGCGGCGAGGTACTGGGGCGAGCTGAGCCCGGCGACGTCGTCGTAGAGGATCTGCTTCTGCCACGTCAATTGGCGCGCTTCCTGCGACAGGGCCGACAGCTCGTACGAGCCCTGCGTCGTCAGGATGGACAGCGCCATCTGGGCGGTGCCGATCGCCAGCGCGCCCGCGAGGGCGACGACCCCGTAGATGAGCTTGGGCCGGCGGCGGCGTGCCGGCTCCTCGACGACCCGGAGGCGGCGCTCCGTCGAGGGACGCGGGGTGGGTGCGAGGACCGCGGCGGTCTCTGCGGCGGCGCTCATTCGGCATCCCTCACTCGTTCGGCGGCGCGCAGCCGCACCGGGGTCGCCCGCGGGTTACGGGCGCGTTCCTCGTCGGACGCGAGCTCGGCACCCTTGACCAGGAGCTTGAAGCGCGGGGCGTGCTCGGGGAGTTCGACGGGGAGTCCAGCGGGCGACGTGGATGCCGAGGCTTCGGCGAACGCGCGCTTGACCAGACGGTCTTCGAGCGACTGGTACGACAGCACCACGATGCGTCCGCCGACGGGCAGGACGCCGAGTGCGGCGGGGATCGCCCGCTCGAGCACCGACAGCTCGCCGTTGACCTCGATGCGCAGCGCCTGGAACACGCGCTTGGCGGGGTGCCCCGTCCGCTGAGCCGCGTACGGCGTCGCGGCGACCAGGATGTCGACGAGCTGTCCGGAGCGCTCGATCGGCGCGGACTCGCGGGCCTTGATGATGGCGCGCGCGTAGCGACCCGACAGCTTCTCTTCGCCGTAGCGCTCGAAGATGCGACGCAGCTCGCCCTCGCTGTAGGTCTGCAGGATGTAGGAGGCCATCGGACCCGTCGTCTGATCCATGCGCATGTCCAGCGGGGCGTCCTGCGAGTACGCGAAGCCGCGGTCGGCGACGTCGAGCTGCAGTGACGAGACCCCGAGGTCGAACAGGATGCCGTCCGCCTTGTCGAATCCCGCCGACTTCACCGCGGCCTCGATCCCGTCGTAGACCGTGTGCACGAGGGTGATGCGATCTTCGAATCGCGCGAGACGCTCCCCCGCGATCCGCAGGGCGTCCTGGTCACGGTCGAGCCCGACGAGGTGGATGCCGGGGAAGCGCTCCAGGAACGCCTCGGAGTGGCCGCCCATGCCGAGCGTCGCGTCGACCAGAACGGCCCCCTCGCGCTCGAGCGCGGGGGCGAGCAGCTCGACGCAGCGGTCGAGGAGCACGGGGGTGTGGATGTCGCGCAGGCTCATGATGTGAGGGATCCCTGTTCCCCAGGTCCTGATCCCCATCCGCTCTGACCTGGCACCGGGGAAGTGTGTCAGGGCGTGAGCGGCTGGGAGTCAGGAGCGGGGGCTCAGAACAGGCCCGGGATCACCTCCTGCTCCAATTCGGCGTAGCTCTCTTCGTTGCCCTCCGCGTAGGCGTTCCACGCGTCGGCGTTCCAGATCTCGGCGTGGGCGCCGACTCCGGTGACCACGAGTTCCTTCTCGAGCCCGGCGTACGCGCGCAGCGACGGCGGGATCGTGATGCGGTTCTGGCTGTCGGGCTTCTCGGCGCTCGCGCCCGAGAGGAACATGCGCAGGAAGTCCCGCGCCTGCTTGTTCGACAGGGGCGTCTCGCGGATGCGCTCGTGGATGCGCTCGAACTCGTCCGAGCTGAACACGTAGAGGCACCGTTCCTGTCCGCGGGTGATCACGATGCCGGCGCCGAGGTCGTCGCGGAACTTCGAGGGGAGGATGACCCGGCCCTTGTCGTCGAGTTTGGGAGTGTGCGTGCCCAGAAGCATCCGCCAGCCACCCCCTTCGTCCGGCCCCCGTGAGGTTCACGCCACTTTACTCCACTTCCCTCCACTTTGTCACCCATTCGTGACTATGCGCCTCCCCCGCGCTCCCCTGCGCGTCCGGACGGCCACGGAACGCCTCGGATCGCCTCACAGGCACAAAAAAAGCACCGACCCGGAGGTCGGTGCTTCTGGTGCTGCGGTCGGAACGACCGGTGATCACTGCCCTTCTTGGCGGCGATCCCAGCGGTCGTTCATGCGATCCATGAACGAGGATGTCGAGCGCTGCTTGGGCGCGGCCGGCGCAGGTGCGGGCTCGCCGGGGGCGCGCGGGATGCCGCGGGTCGGGGTCACGGCGAGGATCACGCCGCCGAGCATGACGACGAAGCCGATGACACCCACGACGATCAGCTGCGTGGAGACCCCCACGATCAGTGCCCCGAGGCCCACGAGGACCAGGATCGTGCCGTAGACGATGTTCCGGTAGCTCAGCGTGCGCCCGTCGGTGGGCGCGCTGACCACGTCGGCGTCATTGCGCATGAGATGGCGTTCCATCTCGTCGAGCAGACGCTGCTCCTGTTCGGAGAGTGGCATGCATCCCCCTCTGCTTGCTCGGACCCGTCGATTCTACGCGTCCCGTCGATCACTAGGCTAGGCCCGTGTCACCCTCCCCGGATGCCGTTGAAGCGGTTTCTCAGCGACTCAACATGTTCCTGTCGGCGCAGCGCGCCTCGACGGCCGATCTCGGTGCCGAAGCGCAGCTGATCGTCGATGCGGGAGCGAGCGCCCTCGACGGCGGAAAACGTCTTCGCGGACGGTTCTGCGTCGCGGGGTGGAGGGCAGTGGAGGAGATGTCCGGCACGCCCGCCGCGCTGCCCGACGATCTGGTCGCCGCTGCCGCGTCACTCGAGATCTTCCACGCCGCCGCGCTCGTGCACGACGACGTGATCGACAACTCCGACACGCGGCGGGGCCGCCCGGCCGCCCACCGCGCCCTCGAGGCTGCGCACCGCGCCCACGGGTGGGTCGGCGACGCAGCCGCGTTCGGCCGCTCGGCGGCCGTCCTCCTCGGCGACCTGCTCGTCGCGTGGAGCGACGACCTGCTCGAGGAGGGTCTGGCCGCGGCATCCCGAGACCGCGCCATCGCGGCGCGCGTCGAGTACGCGATCATGCGGCGCGAGGTGACGATCGGGCAGTTCCTCGACATCGCCGAGGAGTCCGCGTACGTGAGCGAGCCGGACGAGCGGCACGCCGAGCGGGCACTGCGGGTGGCCTCGCTCAAGTCGGCGCGCTACAGCATCCAGCAGCCCCTCGCGATCGGTGCGGCACTCGCCGGCGCGGATGCGGCGCAGCAGGCCGCGCTCGCGGCGTTCGGGCATCCGGTGGGCATGGCCTTCCAGCTGCGCGACGACGTGCTGGGTGTCTTCGGCGACGAGGCCGCGACCGGCAAGCCGTCGGGCGATGACCTCCGCGAGGGCAAGCGCACCGTTCTCATCGCCTACGCGCGTGAAGCCCTGGTCCCCTCTGCGCGACGCGTGGTGGACGAGCTCATCGGCGACCCGACGCTCGACGCCGCGCAGATCGCCTCCCTGCAGCGCACGATCATCGACACCGGAGCCCTCGAGCGCGTCGAGAAGCTCATCACGGACTACTCGC
>CAYOQY010000039.1:0-4350 GCA_964406225.1 uncultured Microbacterium sp. | reverse complement strand
ATCATCGACACCGGAGCCCTCGAGCGCGTCGAGAAGCTCATCACGGACTACTCGCTCGAGGGCGAGCGCGCCCTGTCGGGTGCGCGGCTGGGCAACGCGGCGGTCAGCGGACTGCGCGACCTCGCGCGCGCGGCCACCGTACGCGCCACCTGACGCGCGGCATCCACGGGTCCGCGTCCGGCGCGCGCCGCCCTCACGGATGTGGCCGCCTCAGGTGAGCGCCGCCGGCTCGGGCGAGCGGGGCGTCAGGCGAGCGCTTGCGCCACGCGGCGCACTTCGCTCTTCCGCCCGGCACGCAGGGCCTCGATGGGCGGGATGCCGATCGACTCCTCCGGCGCGAGAAGCCAGTCGATGGCCTCGTCGTCGGAGAATCCCGCGTCGTGCAGGACGAAGAGCGTCCCGCGCAGCGAGCCGATCGGTGCACCGTCGGTCAAGAACAGCGCGGGGACCTTGAAGACGCCGTCGCGGCGCGAACCGACGAGATGACGCTCGTCGAGCAGTCGACGGACGCGCCCCAGCGGCTCGCCGAGCACTTCGGTGAGATCGGCGAGGGTGAGCCAGTCGGTGGCGGTCTGAGGGGTCGGGTCAGCGGTCACGAAGCCACTATCTCATCCCGTGCGACCGCTGCGGCAACCTGCGTGCGGCGGCCCCTGTAGGACCCCGCTGCAAATCACTTGAGTCACATCAGCAACAACCGACGCACGTATAACACCAGTTGACACCAATTGACTTCCGTGACACGGTTTTCGAAGTCCAGCGAAGGGGATACCCGTGCGACCCGACACTTCACGACTCGACACGTCACGCCGAGCCCACGTCCGCCGTACGGTCGGCGCGAGCGCGCCCGTGGCGGTCGCGGGATCCCTCGCGATCCTGATGAGCGGCACCGTCGCCCACGCGGACGAGCCGCTCACCGCTTCGGGTCGAACCGAGGCGCGCGCGCTCCAGCCGCTCGCGGCGGTCCCGACCACCGCTCCTGCGCAGGTCGCCGCCGCCGCGACGCCCACCACGTACACCGTGCGCCGCGGCGACACGGTCTCGGCGATCGCCGCCCGGCACGGGCTGCGCACGGTCGACGTCCTCGCGATCAACGGGCTGAGCTGGTCGTCGACGATCTACCCGGGCCAGGTCCTGCGGCTGTCCGGCGCCGCCCCCGCGGCTCCGGCGGCCCCCGCGACGCCGGCGGCGCCGCCGGCCGCGGCGGGCACACACGCGGTGGCCAAGGGCGACACGATCAGTGCGATCGCCCGCAAGTACGGCGTTTCGATCCAGGCGATCTTCCAGGCGAACGGCCTGGGGTGGTCGTCGATCATCTACCCCGGGCAGAAGATCGCGATCCCCGGTGCGGCATCCACCGCCCCCACCGCGCCACCGGCTACCGCACCACCGGCCGCCGCTCCCCCGGCGGTCGCGCCGACCGCGGGGACCACCTACACCGTCCGGGGCGGCGACACCATCAGCGCGATCGCCGCGCGCCACGGCGTGACGACGCAGGCGGTCCTCGACGCGAATCGGCTGGGACGGTCGTCCATCATCTACCCGGGTCAGAAGATCACGATCCCGGGCGCGTTCGCGCCTGTCTCGCAGACGGCACCCGCGGCTCCGGCCGCGTCGAGCACATTGGATGCCGAGCAGATCGCGAACGCCCAGATCATCATCCGCGTGGGCCGCGAGCTCGGCGTCTCCGACCGCGGCATCGCGATCGCGCTGGGCACGGCGATGCAGGAGTCCTGGCTGCGCAACCTCGACTGGGGCGACCGGGACTCGCTCGGCCTCTTCCAGCAGCGTCCGAGCACCGGGTGGGGCACACCGGCTGAGGTCCGCGATGCGGTGCGCTCGACGCGCGCCTTCTACGGCGGCCCGTCGGACCCCAACGGGCACCGCACGCGCGGGCTCCTCGACATCGCGGGCTGGCAGAACATGTCGTTCGCGCAGGCCGCGCAGGCGGTCCAGATCTCCGCCTATCCGGACCGCTATGCACGCTGGGAGCAGCCGGCGTACGCGTGGCTCGCGGCGCACGGCTGAGTCCGACATCCGCGCCGTCGGGGGTCGGGAACGGTGCGAGCCGGGGGTGAGCCGCTCCGCGGGCTCGCAGGAACCCGTCCGTAGACTCGGATCGTGAGTACGAGTCAGCAGGCCGACCCGCTGATCGGACGTCTCGTCGACGGCCGATACCGGGTCCGCGCGCGCATCGCGCGCGGCGGCATGGCGACCGTCTACGTCGCGACGGACCTCCGCCTCGAGCGCCGGATCGCGCTCAAGGTCATGCACGGTCACCTGAGCGACGACACCGTCTTCCAGAGTCGGTTCATCCAGGAGGCACGGGCCGCCGCACGCCTGGCCGATCCGCACGTGGTCAACGTGTTCGACCAGGGCCAGGACGGCGACATGGCGTACCTCGTCATGGAGTACCTGCCCGGCATCACCCTTCGTGAGCTCCTGCGCGAGCAGCGCCGCCTCACCGTGCCGCAGACCGTGACGATCATGGACGCGATCCTCTCCGGACTCGCCGCCGCCCACCGCGCCGGAATCGTGCACCGCGACGTCAAGCCCGAGAACGTCCTCCTGGCCGAGGATGGCCGTATCAAGATCGGCGACTTCGGCCTGGCGCGCGCCACCACCGCGAACACCGCAAGCGGCGCGCAGCTGCTCGGCACGATCGCCTACCTCGCACCCGAACTCGTGACCCGCGGCATGGCGGATGCCCGCAGCGACATCTACTCGCTCGGCATCATGCTGTACGAGATGCTCGTCGGCGAGCAGCCGTACAAGGGCGAGCAGCCCATGCAGATCGCGTTCCAGCACGCGACCGACTCCGTCCCGCGGCCGAGCGTGAAGAACCCCGGGGTGCCCGAGCAGCTCGACGAGCTCGTGCTGTGGGCCACCGAGAAGTCGCCCGACGAGCGCCCGACCGACGCGCAGGTCATGCTCGACCGCCTGCGCGAGATCGAACGTGAACTCGGCATCGCCCCGCAGGTCGCCCGGACGCTGTCTGCCGGCCTCATCCGCGAAGAAGTGGCCGGCGACTCCGGCGACGTCACCCAGGTGCTCCCCTCGACGATGACGGGACCGACCGCGGCGGTCGACGACACCGACAACGCGACGCGCCTGCGATCGGTGACCAAGCGGAGAGCCGTCAAGGGCTGGTGGCTGTTCACCATCGTCATACTGCTCGCGGGCCTCGCCGCCGGAGCCGGGTGGTGGTTCGGCTCGGGCCCGGGGTCGCAGGTGGCCGTCGCCGATGTCCGCACACTGACGTTCGAGCAGGCACAACAGCGTTTGGCCGAGGACTCGTTGCAGGCCGTTCGGCAGGACGTCTACGACATCGACGTGCCGACCGGAGTCGTCGTCGGCACAGACCCGCCGGCCGGATCGCGGCTCGCGAAGGACGCAACCGTCACGGTGCTCGTCTCCCAAGGGCCGCAGCCGCAGACCGTCCAAGCCTTGGTGGGCACGGCCGCGAGCGATGCGCGCGGCATCCTGCAGGCGATCAACATCGCCGTGAGCGATCCCGACCAGGAGTACTTCACCGATGCCGCCGAGGGCACGGTGATCGGTGTGTCGGTCGCGCCGCGCGCCGGCGGCGAGCCGATTCCGTGCAACGAAGGATGCAGCGTCTTGGAGGGCGACACGGCGACGCTGTCGGTTTCGGTCGGACCGGTGCCGGAGGTGTATGGCCAGAGCGTCGAAAACGCGACCTCCCTCCTCGCCGAGAAGCGCCTCACCGTCGGCAGGACTTATGAGGAGTTCCGGGACGACCTCGAGGCTGGACTCGTGGTGTACATCGCCCAGCGCGAGGACGGCGGGGACTGGCGCCCGGGTGACACGGTCACGCTCGCCGTCTCGAAGGGACCCGAGCCGATCGAAGTGGCGGACGTGGTCGGCGACTCAGTGAGTGACGCTGTCGCGGAACTCGAAGACCAGGGATTCGTCGTCGCGGGCTTGGACGGCGTCTTGCCCATCTTCTGGGGGGTCTACCGCGTGACCGGGACGTCTCCCGGACCGGGAGAGCTCACGCCGCGCGGATCGACCGTCACCATCACGGGGATCAGCTTCTAGCCGATCGCACCTACCTCTTGTCGAGCTCCTCGGCCACGAGGAACGCGAGCTCGAGGCTCTGCATGTGGTTCAGCCGCGGGTCGCACAGGCTCTCGTAGCGCGTCGCGAGCGTCGCCTCGTCGATCATCTCCGAGCCGCCCAGGCACTCGGTGACGTCGTCACCCGTGAGCTCGACGTGGATGCCGCCCGGGTGCGTGCCGACCGCGCGGTGCGCGTCGAAGAACCCGCGCACCTCATCGACGACGTCGTCGAAGCGACGCGTCTTGTAGCCGGTCGGCGTCGTGATGCCGT
>CAYOQY010000038.1:2542-20649 GCA_964406225.1 uncultured Microbacterium sp. | reverse complement strand
CGTCAGGCGCCCACCTTCTCGAGCTCGTCGCGCTCCGCCCGGTCATCGGTCGCCGCGACGCTCGACACGGGTGCCAGCGCGTCGGCCCCTGCCGCCGTCGCCTCGGCATCGCTGAGCGCGGGCTTGCGCGGCCACCAGAAGGTGTCCTTCGTGAGGAACGCGAGCGCGGGCACGATCACGGTCCGGACCAGGAGCGTGTCGATCAGCACGCCGATGCACACGATCACGCCGATCTGCGTGAGCGTGATGAGCGGCAGAACGCCGAGCACGGCGAACACGGCGGCCAGCAGGATGCCGGCGCTCGTGATGACGGCGCCCGTTGCGGCGAGCGCACGGATCATGCCCTGCGTGATGCCGAGGTGCTCCGCCTCCTCCTTCGCGCGCGTCACGAGGAAGATGCTGTAGTCGACACCCAGGGCCACGAGGAACAGGAAGCTGAACAGCAGGACGTTCGTGTCGATCGCCGGGAATCCGAACAGCGGTGTCTGGAAGAGCCACCAGCTGAGCCCCACCGCGGAGAAGAAGCTCGCGACGACCGCCAGCAGCAGGAGCAGCGGCGCGACGAGAGCCCGCAGCAGCACGACCAGCACGACGAAGACGAGCACGAGGATCAGCGGGATGATGAGGGCCTGGTCGCGGGCCTGCGCATTCGTGACGTCGAGCGCCTGCGCATCCAGTCCGCCCACGAGCCCCTCGCCCGAGCCGATGTCGTCGAGCTCGGCACGCATGAGCTCGATCGCGGCGAACGCCTCGGGCGTCTCTGCGGCGGCGTCGAGGGTGACGGAGATCTGCGCCCACTCGTCGGTGGTCTCCCCCACGACCGCGGCATCCACGCCGTCCAGCTCTGCCAGTGCGTCCGCGGTCTCTTCGGCCTCGTCGACCGGGACGATCACGACGGCCGGGGAGGTCGTGCCCGCGGAGAAGGCCTCGGCGAGGACCTCCTGACCCTGCACCGCCTCCGGCTTCTGCAAGAAGCGGTCGTTCTGCGAGAGTCCGGTCTGGACGAAGAACAGTCCGCTCGCCATCACTCCCAGCACCAGGAAGCCGGCGACGGCGACGACCGCGGGGCGACGCGAGACGGCCCGGCCGAGCTTGCCCCACACGCTCCGCGAGATCGCGTCGGGCGAGCCGTAGCGCGGGATGTAAGGCCAGAAGAGTCCGCGTCCGAACAGCAGCAGCGCGGCGGGGAGCACGAAGAGCGCGAAGATCATCGCCACGACGATGCCCACCGCGCAGGCCAGGCCGAGAGCACGGTTGCCGGCGAGCTCCGCGAGCAGCAGGGTCAGCAGGGCGAGCGCGACGGTCGAACCGCTCGCGATGATCGCGGGGCCCGCGCCGCGGAGTGCGCGCTGCATCGCGACCCTCCGGTTCTCGTGCAGCCGGAGCTCGTCACGGTAGCGGGCGATGAGCAACAGCGCGTAGTTGGTACCGGCACCGAAGACGAGCACCGACAGGATGCCGGTGATCGACGCATCCAGCTGGACGCCGACGGCCGCCGCCACCTGCCGGGCGACGATGCCCGCCAGCGCGTCGGCGATGCCGATCACCACGAGTGGGACGAGCCACAGCCACGGGCTCCGGTACGTCACGAGCAGCAGGATCGCGACGACGATCACGGTCGTGAGGAGCAACGTGAAGTCGGCCCCGGCGAACACCGCGGCGATGTCGACCTCGAAGCCCTCCGCACCCGTCAGATAGACGCGCACATCATCGAGGTCGGCGGATGCGGCATCCCGCAGCTCCTGCGCGCGCTCGGACTGTTCCCCCACGTCGTCCAGCGGGTCCAGCGGGACGACCAGCAGGGCCACGGTGCCGTCTTCGGAGACCTGAGCAGGCGGGACGAAGCCGTCGCTGGACAGTTCGGCGAGCTCGCCGAACGCCTTGGCGTCGATCGCCGCGAGCGTCTCGGCGCTCAGCTCGCCGTCATCCGACGCGAAGACGAGGAGCGCCGACGTGCCGTCCGCACTCGGGAACTCTTCACGGAGCGCGTCGACCTGCACGGACTCCGCGGAGTCGGGAAGACCCACGCCCGGCGCCGTCTCGGACTCCTCTCCGCCCGCGAGTGCGAAGAGCGCACCGGCAGCGAGCGCCGCGAGCACCAATACGATCCACGACGTCTTCGCCGACGTGATGAAACGGAGAAGTCCAGCCATTTTCCAGCCCTCGCATGTTGTGGGGTTGTCCGGGAGTTCTGGCTAGTTTCTCTAACTACTAGCCTTTCTAGAGACAGTAGCGATATCGTGGGTGTCATGCAACCGGCAGAGACGACTCGCGAGGCGCGCGCAGCGGCGCCTCGCGAGTCCCGCGAGCCCCGCGAGCCCCGCGAGCCGACGCGACTCCTGCGCGAATTCCTCGACGTGAGCGATCTGTTCGAGCGGTCTCTCGGCGCCGAGCTCGAGGTCAACGCCACCGATCTCGAGGCCATGGAGCACCTGCTGATGAGCGGTCCGCTGGGGCCGAGCGAACTCGCACGACGCCTGCGCATCTCGACGGCGTCCACGACGATCGCGATCGACCGCCTCGTGGCGCTCGGACACGTGACGCGTGAACCGAATCCGAACGACCGTCGCGGTGTGCTCGTGGTGCCCCAGGAGGCCTCCCGCCGACGGGCGATGGAACGGCTGATGCCGATGATCATGGGCGTCGACGCTCAGCTCGACACGTTCACACCCGAAGAGCAGGACGCCATCTCACGCTACCTGCGGCAGGTCGTCGACGTGTACCGGCGCCATGCGGCACACGACCCGGCCAAGAACTAGCGGTCGATCCGCCAGAAACGCCACCGCGCGGCCTTGGATCGCGGTGCAAGAGGCGTGCGCGGCGCCTGGCGTCGATCGCTCCAGTCGCGCACCCAGTCGTCGACCTCGACGGTGGGGGTGACGACGGGTGGACCGCCCAGCAGTTGCCGGCGCGCCTCGATCACGCGTCTGTTGAAATCGTCGAGATGTTCGCGCACGTCCGCTTCGGAGCGCATCTCGTCCAGCCGGGCGGCGAGCCCGGTGTACTCCGTGCGCAGGAGCAGCGCGGGCGGCCCGAGACCGGTGAGACGCTCCCGCTCGATCTTGCGCCTGATCCACCAGTCCGGGTCGCTCGTCTCGCCGAGTCCCGGGATCGGCTTGCCCGCGCCGGGGAGATCGTCGAAATCCCCGCGACGGATCGCCTGTTCGATCGCGACCTCGACGATCGCGGCTCGCTCCGCAGGCGTCCACGCGCGGGATGCCGTGACGTCATCCTCGGGCGGCTCTTCGCCGCGCTCAGCGGCCTCTTTGCGCAGGCGGTACCGCAGCGCGGCATCCCGGCTGTCCTCACCCATGCCCGCCTCCCCCGGTTCCCGTCCACGTCGTGCATCAGCCATCCGCTGATGCTCTCCGGAAAGGCTACGCGGGTGTCGTCAGGAGAGGGTGAGGAACAGCTTCTCGAGCTCGTCCACCGTCATCGGATCGTCGGACTCGGCCGGGTCCACCAGGCATGTGCGCATCGCCGAGGAGATGATCGCGTAACCGGCGCGGTCGAGGGCCTTCGAGACGGCGGCGAGCTGGATGACGACGTCGCGGCATTCCGCGTCGGACTCCACCGCGGCGATGACCGACGCGAGCTGTCCCTGCGCGCGCTTGAGTCGGTTGACGATCTTGCGCTGAGCGACCGCGCGCTCCTCGGCCATGGTGCCCGTCTCACTCATACGAGTGCTCCTTCACGTCGCTCGGACCGGACGACGCGGCTTGCGCGCCCGGCATCCCAGGTGAGGTACCCACCGTCCAAGTTCCTCACATCGACCCCCTCCTGCGCCAGCAGCCGGGCAGCTGTGTGGCCACGCTGCCCGACCTGACAGTGCACGATGACGGATCGTCCCGCGAGCTCGCCGACGCGTTCACGCAGCTCGTCCAGCGGGATGTTGACCGCGCCCGGGATCGATCCGCGCGCGAACTCGGCGCCGGTGCGCACGTCGACCAGTGCAGCGCCGGCCTGGATCTCGGCCTCCAGCTCGTGCCACTGGACCGTACGCGTGAGCCCGGACGCGAGGTTGTCGGCGACGTATCCGGCGAGGTTGACCGCGTCTTTCGCGGACCCGTACTGCGGCGCGTAGGCGAGTTCGAGGCGGGAGAGCGCCGAGGCGGTGAGGCCGCCGGCCATCGCCGTCGCGATCACGTCGATGCGCTTGTCGACGCCCTGACCGCCGACGATCTGCGCACCGAGGATCTCGTCGGTCAGCGGGTCGATCAGGAGCTTGAGCGCCATGCGCTCCGCGCCCGGGTAGTACCCCGCGTGGGAAGACGGATGCGTGTGCACGATGCGGTGCGGACGCCCGGCGGCGCGCAGCCGCTTCTCACTCCATCCGACCATCGCGACCGTGAGGTCGAACACCCCGACGATCGCCGTGCCGAGTGCCGGCTCCGACGGCTGCGCGAGGCCGCAGATCGCGTCGGCCGCGATGCGTCCGTGCCGGTTCGCCAGGCCCGCCATCGTGACGAGCGTGGCCGTGTCATCGAGCGCGTCGCGCTTCTCGACACCGTCTCCGACGGCGTAGATCGAGGGATCGCTCGTCCGCTGCAGGCCGTCGACCGAGATCCCGCCGGTCGCACCGATCGTCAGCCCTGCGTCGACCGCGAGCCGCGTCTCGGGCACGACGCCGCGCGCGTCGATCAGGAAGGTCGCCGCGACCTCGGTGAGGTCGCTGAGCACCACCACACCCTCGCGGGTCTGGATGATGTCCGTGTCGAGGCGGACATCGACACCGTGCTCCTCGAGCGCGGCCAGCACCGGAGCAGCCATCTCCGGGTCCAGCGGAGTGAGCGGCTGGGCGCCGCGCTGGACGAGCGTGACGGCGACGCCGCGTCGGACGAGGTTCTCGACGGCTTCCAGTCCGATGAATCCCGCCCCGGCCACGACGACGCGCGCTTCGGCGCCGGCGCGGCTCAGCAGGTCGGTGATCGCGTCGACGTCGTCGATCGTGCGGAGGGTGTGGACCGGCAGTCCTTTTCCACCGAGCGGGGCGACCGCGCGGGCACCGGCGGCGAGCACGAGGGCGTCATACGTCTCCTCGGCGATCTCACCGGTCGCGAGGTCCGTCACCGTGACCGTCCGGGCCGCGCGGTCGATCCGCAGGACCTCGTGCGACACGCGCACATCGAGGTCGAACCGCGCGCGCAGCGACGCCGGGGTCTGCAGGAGGAGGTCGTCCCGATCCTCGATGACGCCGCCGACGTAGTAGGGCAGTCCGCAGTTGGCGAAGGACACGTACGCGCCCTTCTCGAACACGACGATCTCGGCATCCTCGTCGAGTCGGCGCAGACGCGTCGCAGCGGACATCCCGCCCGCCACTCCCCCGACGATAACGACCTTGCGGCCCGTCCGACGCTCCCCCACGGCTCAGCGTCCCGCGAACATCCGGGAGAAGAACCCCGACTTCGACGAGGCCTTCGCAGCGGCCGCCGCCTGCACCTCGGCGTCGGTGTGTCCCCCACACCACTCACCGCGCGGCACGCCGGCCTTCACCGAGGCGACATGCTGGCCGCATCCGGCCCACGTCGTCTTCCCACACGTCTTACACGTCACCGCGCGACACATCGCGTCTCCTCGCTCGAACCTGGTTATACCCTCTGGGGTATCTGCCCAATATACCCCTGTGGGTATCCCCACGACAAATCGGCCGCGGCGAGGAGCTACTCAGGGTCGGGAGTGCAGCCCGGAGGGAGGGAGTTGCCGCTGACGGCGAAGTCCTGACACGTCAGGAAATGCTCCTGGTTGAGCCCCAGAAGGAACGCGCCGAGTGCAACCCCGCCCACGACCCCGACGATCAGCCAACGCTCGCGCCGCGTGCTGTTCTCGCCGAAATCGGGCCACATGATTCGGGCGAGGACCCAGACGGTGAGCGGGCTCGCGACGATCACGATGAGGAGCGCGGACAGCGTCGCCAGAAAGGCCACCAGGTCGGTCGTGTCGATGTCGACGAAGCTCGCCGCAAGCCAGACCGACGGCAGCAGCAGGAGGAACGCGCGCAAGAGGCGACTCCCGACCGGCCGGCGCTCCACGAGGACGAAGACGAACGCGGCGGTCGAGGCCACCCACAGTGTGAGGATCGTGTCGAAGAAGATCTCCCCCCACGCGCCGAGGGTGAAGGCGGGCCACCACACGACGAGAGCCATGCCGACCGAGATCACCGCGAGCGGGATCTCGCGTCGTCCTCGCAGTGCGGGTTCGCTCGGACCGATCTTCTCGCTCATGACGCGAGAGTATTCCACGGCCGCCGTGACGGTCCCGGGCGTCGACCACGATCGGCGCTGATCCGTCAACCCCTCCCCGGCCCGCTCGATCGCACGAGAGGATGCCGTCACATCGAGAAGGGGGATCATGATGGCCTCAGAGCTGAAGACCGGAGACCGCGTCAGCTGGAACACTCCGCAGGGGCGCACGCAGGGCACGATCGTGGCGGACCGGACCCGGGACTTCGAATTCGCGGGACAGCACTTCACCGCTTCGGCCGATGACCCCCCGTACATCGTCGAATCCGAGAAGAGCGGCGACCGAGCGGCGCACAAGCGCTCCGCTCTGCGCAAGGTGAGCTGAGTCCCGGAATACCGGCGTCCAGGGTCGGTTGTATCCGTCATGGAACGGTTCGGAACCCTCTCGTTCGGTCACTACGGTCCGCTGGGCGCCGGACGGATGCTCAGCGCGGGCGATTCGATGAAGCAGGCGATCGATCTCGCGCAGGGCATGGACGATCTGGGCGTCGACGGCACGTACTTCCGCGTTCATCACTTCGCCCGTCAACAGGCCTCGCCGATGCCCCTGCTCGCGGCCATCGCGGCGACGACGAAGCGCATCGAGGTCGGCACCGGCGTGATCGACATGCGCTACGAGAACCCGCTGCACCTCGCCGAGGAGGCCGCCGCCGTCGATCTCATCAGTGACGGTCGCCTCGCTCTGGGCGTGAGCCGCGGCTCACCCGAGACCGTCCTGCGGGGATACGAGACCTTCGGCTACACCGGCTCGACAGATCCGCGCGGCGCAGACCTCGCACGCGACCACTTCGCCACGTTCGTCCGTGCCGTGGAGGGCGAGGGACTCGCCGAGCGGGACCCGCACAGTCCCTTCGGAGGCGGCAGCGGGCTCCAGCGCATCGAGCCCCACTCCCCCGGCTTGCGCTCGCGCATCTGGTGGGGCGCCGGCAACAGCGCGTCAGCCGCGTGGGCGGGGGAAATCGGGGTCAACCTGATGTCCTCGACCCTTCTCACCGAGGCGAGCGGCCAGCCGTTCGACGAACTCCAGGCGCAGCAGATCGACGTGTTCCGCGACTCCTGGCGCCGCGCCGGACACTCGGGTGTCCCCCGTGTCTCGGTGAGCCGCTCGATCTTCCCGATCACGACCGCCGAGGAGCGCATGTACTTCGGCGGCCGTCAGGACGGCGACCAGATCGGTGTGATCGACGGCATGCGCTCGACGTTCGGCAAGACGTACGCGGCCGAACCCGACGTGCTCATCGAGCAGCTGCTGCAGGATGCCGCGATCCGCAGCGCCGACACGCTCATGCTGACGATCCCCAGCCAGCTGGGCGTCGAGTTCAACCTGCGCGTCGTCGAGTCCTTCGCCCGGTTCGTCGCACCGGCGCTCGGCTGGGTCGGCACGCGCGTGTGACGCGAGTCGACGCGCCGTCTACCCGTCAGAACATCCACTCCTCATAGCCCATCCCGCCGCCGGTGGGCGGGTCGTCGATGAGCGGCGGCGCGTCCTGTCGTCTCCGCAGCGGGCGGACCACGGCATCCCTGGAGCGGCCCGCGATCCCGGTCGCCCCCGCGCGGAGATGCACGAGATCGGACACCTTCGGACCCCGCGGCATCGTCCGCGGCAGCTCGCCCGCCGCGACGATCCACGTCGGGAGGTCGAGCAGCCGCAGCACGCGTCCGAGGCGTTCGGACTCGGAAACGCTGTCGGGGTCGATCTCCTCCGCCAGCAGTTCGGTCAATTCCTCCGCGACCTCCGGTCGGCTCCGGAGTTCGGCGAGAGCCTCCGCGGCCTCCACGCCGACGGGCTCGGTGAGCACCTCCTTGTCGGCGCCGGGTTCGACCGACGGGTCGCTGCAGTACCGGGCGAGTTCCTCACCGCCCACCCATGCGACCAGACCGAGCTGACGGTCCTCGCGGACGCGGACGGCGAGGACGGCATCCGCCACGCGTGTCGCGAGCAACGCGCCGACCTCCACGACTCCGCGACGTTCATCGGCGACCACGCCGTCGCCCGGCTCGCCGATGAGCACGATCCACCCGTCACCCGGTGGCGCGATCCACCCTGTGAAGCGGATGCCGGTCAGCGCGTCCCTCACCGCGGAAGCGGTCTCGGAGCCTGCGGGCACGAGGATCACCCCGTACGAGTGGCCGGCGGGGCCGCCGGTGTCGGACTCCGGTGCGGGCATGGGGTACACGCATCGATCATCCCGCATGAGCACCGAGTGCGGGCCCGCGGGGTAGGTTGACCCGTATCCGGCCGACGGCGCCGGCGGAGAGGATTCGCATCATGGCCGAATCACGTCGCGTCGCACTCGCGCTCGGATCCGGGGGCGCCCGGGGCTATGCGCACATCGGGGTGATCCAGGTGCTGCTCGAGCGCGGCTTCGAGATCGTGAGCATCGCCGGAAGTTCGATGGGCGCCGCGATCGGCGGTCTCCACGCCGCGGGCGTCCTGGACGCGTACACGGAGTGGGTGAGCTCGCTCACTCAGCGCGACGTCATCCGACTGCTCGACCCGGCGCTCAAGGCGCCCGGCGCCATCCGCGCGGAGAAGATCATGGCGCGCATGAGCGAGCTGCTCCACGGCGCGAGGATCGAGGATCTCGCCATCCCGTACACGGCGGTCGCGACCGACCTCCTTCAGCGCCGGGAGGTGTGGTTCCAGAGCGGACCCGTGGACGTGGCGATCCGCGCGTCGATCGCGTTGCCGAGCTTCATCACCCCCGTGATGCTCAACGGTCGGCTGCTGGCCGACGGCGGGCTGCTCAATCCGGTGCCGGTGGCCCCGACGGCGGGCGCACGGGCCGACCTCACCATCGGCGTCGTGCTCTCCGGCGACGATCCGGCGGGACCGAGGTCGACCCCCGAGCTGGAGTCGGCGGAGCCGCGCAACGGCGACGAAGGACTCGAGCGATTCCGCCGCACGGCCGCCCAGGTCTTCGACCGGGACTTCATCCGCATGATCACCCACCGATTCTCGAACGCGCGCGGCAGCGCCGCCGACAGCGGTGACGGGCAGGCGCTCGAGGAGGTCTTCGGTGAATTGCCGACCGGGCTGCGCATGTTCGACGTCATGCAGTTGTCGATCGACGTGATGCAGCGGCTCGTCTCGGACTATCGCCTGGCGGGCTATCCGGCCGATCTCTACATCACGATCCCCAAGACGTCGGCACGGGTGCTGGACTTCCATCGCGCGGTCGAGCTGATCGCCCTCGGGCGCGACCTCACGACCGCGGCGCTGGATGCCGCCGGGTACGGCCCGGTGGGGACTGCCGAGCACACGGATCGTGACCTCGGCGATGGACCCACGGCGATCGCCACCTCGCTACAGTGACCCGTGTGAAGACCTCAGACGTGCGGCCGTCGCTCCTGCGGTCGGTCGCAGCAGCGATCACCGTGACCGCCCTCGCCGCTCTCGTCGGCTGCACGACGCCTGCCGTACCGGCCGAGAGCTCGCCCCCTCCGGGCGGTGCCCTCATCATCCACGAGGCACCCGAGGGCGTCCTGCCCGACGCGTTGCAGATCGAGTTGCAGCAGGCTCTCGAGAACACCGTCGCCGAATACGAGGTTCCGGGCGCCGCCGTCGGCGTGTGGGTGCCCGGCGCCGGAACGTGGACGGCCGCCGTCGGCGTCGCCGACATAGCGGCCGACACGGCATCCGACATCGACCTGCAGTGGCCGTTGCGCAGCGTGACCAAGTCGTTCACGGTCACGCTCATCCTGCAGCTCGTCGACGAGGGCGCCGTCGACCTCGACGACACGATCGACCGATTCGTCGACGGAGTCACCGACGGCGATGAGATCACACTCCGCCAGCTGGCGAACATGTCCAGCGGCAACGCCGACTACACCGATGACGCGTTCATCGCCGCCTTCAGCGCCGACCCCGAGCGCCTCTTCACGCTCGACGAACTCAACGGCTTCGTCCTCGGCGAGCCGGCCCGCTTCGACCCCGGCACCGAGCACATCTACACGAATGCCAACACCAATCTCCTCGGTGCGGTCGTCGAGGAGGTGACGGGCATGCCCTTCGGCGAGGCGGTCCAGGAACGGATCCTCGACCGTCTCGACCTCACCGGCACCCGCTATCTCACTGATGTCGCGGAGTGGACCGACCCCCACCCCGTCGGATACGTGGTCGACGACGGCGTGCCGGCAGCGCAACCCGACAACCTCTCGATCTTCGGCCCGGCCGGCTCGATGATCTCGACGATCGACGACATGCGGATCTGGGGCACCGCCCTCGCGACCGGCGCGCTCCTGACCCCCGAGACGCAGGCGGAGCGCCTCGACGGATGGCCGCTCGAGGTGGGTCCGCCGTACGACGCCTACGCCCTGGGCATCGGCGAGACCGGTGGCTGGTGGGGACACAACGGCGAGGGCCTCGGATTCACCGCCGCGGTCTTCCACGACCCCGACACCGCGGCGACGATCGCGGTGTTCATGAACACGTCGAACACGGCAGCGGGCGATCATCCCGCCGATCAGCTGTTCCGGCGCCTCGCTGCCATCGTGGAGGGATGACGTGGCGGGCGCGGAGCCGGGCTGGTACGACGACGGCCAGGGAAAGCACCGCTGGTGGGACGGCGCGCGCTGGACGGACGAGTACATCGACCTGGCGGACCGCGACACCGAGCTGCACACCGGCGCGGCGGAGACGGGCACCTCGGCGGGCGCGGGCTGGTACGACGACGGCCGCGGACGACTGCGGTGGTGGGACGGATCGCGCTGGACGGATGCCTCCCGGTTCAGCGGCGCCGAGCAGACGTTCGCGGGTGTCGTGGTCGACGGACGCTGGATCCATTTCGGTGCCCTCAGCCAGCCGATCTCCGGCGCGGTGGCGTCGTGCGAGAACGGCGCCGAACTGTTGCGCCGGGGACGACTCAGCAAGCCCGCGGTCGCGCGCGCCCTCTACGGTCCTGTCGGACTCATCACCCCGCGGATGCTGCCGCGCGCCGTGCAGGGTGGGGTGGACTATCTTGTCGTCGCGGTGGCCGGTCAGGTGTGGCTCGCGCCGGTCTCGCCGGGGCAGGAACGGGATGCCGAGCGCTTCACGTCGTGGATCAACTCGTCGGCCGAGCACTACCGCTACCGGTGAGGCGCGTCCTCTTCTTCAAAGCGTGGCGTGCGCCACGGCGGACAGCTGCTCACCGGACAACCGCTGCGTAGTCCACTCGCTCATCGGCTCCGCGCCGAGCGACCGGTAGAAGCCGATCGCGGGCGCGTTCCAGTCGAGCACGGTCCACTCGAGGCGGGAGTATCCGCGCTCGACGCACACACGCGCGAGCTCGGTGAGGAGCGCTTTGCCGTGGCCGCGACCCCGCTCGGACTCGTCGACGTACAGGTCCTCAAGCCAGATCCCGTGTCGGCCGGTCCACGTCGAATACGTGAGGAACCAGATCGCGACGCCCACGATCGCGCCGGAGCGCTCGACGACATGCGCGAAGACCTTCGGGTCGGCGCCGAACAGCATCCCGGTCAGGGCGTCCTCGGTGTTCGCGACCGCGTCGGGTTCGCGCTCGTAGACCGCGAGGGCGTGGATCGCGGCGAGGATGCCCGCTTCGTCGCCGGGCCGCGCGGTTCGGAGGACAGCGTCATCTGCGGGCGTGGGAGCGCTCATCCCCCGAGCGTACCGATCGCCGGAGTCCGCCCAGCCCCAGCGGGATTCGTCCCCACCGCCACCAACGACAGAACGCCCGTCCATTCGGACGGGCGTTCTGTCGTTGGTGACCCCAGCGGGATTCGAACCCGCGTTACCGCCGTGAGAGGGCGGCGTACTAGGCCGCTATACGATGGGGCCGTTCACGCAACCGTTCGATTATGCCACGCCCCTGACGCACCGACAAATCGAGCCGAGCACCCGCCGCCGACCGCCCCGGGCGCATGACGTGTCAAGTGCTTGCCGCCGATCGCGACGGGCGGTTGACTCGCTGCATGCGAGTAACGAAGCACCACCACGCGGCCCTCAGCGTCCTCGAATCGGGCAGATGCCTCGTGATCGATCCGGGCTCCTTCACCGATCCGCTCGTGGACATCGGTGAAGTCGTCGCGATCGTCCTGACCCATGAGCATCCCGATCACTGGACGCCCGAGCACCTGGACCGCCTTCTCAAGATCGATCCCGACATCCCGATCTACGGCCCGGAGGGTGTGGCGAAGGCCGCCGCCGGCTACGACATCACGGTCGTGCGCCCGGGCGACACGGTGACCGTCGAACCGTTCACGCTCCGCTTCTTCGGGGGAACGCACGCGGTGATCCACGAGACGATCCCGGTGATCGACAACGTCGGCGTCCTCGTGAACGACGAGCTGTACTACCCCGGCGACTCCTACGCCGTGCCGAAGGGCGTCGATGTCAAACTCCTCGCCGCGCCGATCGGTGCGCCGTGGCTCAAGATCGGCGAGGCCATGGACTTCGTGCTCGCCGTCGCGCCCCGCCAGGCGTTCGGCACGCACGACATGACGCTGTCGGTCATCGGGCGCACGATGCATCGCGCGCGTCTGCGGTGGGCGACCGAGAAGAACGGGGGCGAATTCCTCGACCTCGACCCGGGCGATTCGACGGACCTCTGACCGGACGACGGATGCCGCGGACCCGAGGGCCCGCGGCATCCGTTCTTCGTGCGTCCGGCTATTCGGCGTCGAGATCCGTCTCGAGCAGCGTCACGAGCTCATCGAGCGCCTGGTCGGCGCCTTCTCCGTCGGCCTTGAGCGTCACGACCGTGCCGTGCGACGCGCCGAGCCCCATGAGGGAGAGGATGCTCCCGGCGTTCAGATCCGGTCCGCCCTCGACCGCGATCGTGACGGGGATCTTCTTCTCCTGGACGGCCTGGACGAAGAGCTTCGCGGGCCGGGCGTGCAGGCCGGAGCTGCTCGCGATGGTTGCCTGACGTTCTGCCATGATGTGTTGCCTTTCGTAGAGACGGCTTGTTCCAGCATTCCTCATTCGCCCCGCGGGGGCGAGGATTCAGGCCGGGACGGCGGCGACGGCCAGGTCGGCCTCCGCGGCCTCGAGCTCCTTCGGGGCGATGAACCGCTTGAAGCCGACGACGAGGAACCCGGTCACGAGGACCCCGGCCGCAAGGGCGACCAGGAAGCCCCAGATCGGGCTGATCGCGAACAGGACGAAGATGCCGCCGTGCGGGGCGTACGAGCCCACCTGGAAGAGCATGCACAGCGCGCCCGTCACGGCGCCGCCGACCATCGAGGCCGGGATCACCCGCAGCGGGTCGGCCGCGGCGAACGGGATCGCGCCCTCGGAGATGAACGATGCACCCAGCAGCCACGCCGCCTTGCCGTTCTCGCGCTCGACCGGCGTGAAGATCTTGCGGGCGAGCACGGTCGAAGCGAGCGCCATCGCGAGCGGCGGAACCATACCCGACGCCATCACGGCGCCCATGATGTAGAGCGGAGCGGGGTTGTCGATCGAACCCGCCGCGAGGCCGGCGACGGCGAACGAGTACGCCACCTTGTTGACCGGTCCGCCGAGGTCGAAGCACATCATGAGACCCAGGATGATGCCGAGGACGACCGCCGAGCCACCCGACTCGGTGAGGCTCGTGAGCCAGTCGGTGAGCCACGTCATGAGCGTCGCGATCGGGCGCCCGAGGAAGAGGATCAGCAGACCCGAGGCGACGATCGACCCGACGAGCGGGATGATGACGACCGGCATCAGGCCACGGAGCCAGCGCGGCGCCGGCAAGCGTCCGAGCCACCACGCGACGACACCGGCGAGCAGACCACCGACGATGCCGCCGATGAAGCCCGCGTTCATGAGGACGGCGACGGCGCCCGCCACGAAGCCGGGCGCGATACCCGGACGGTCGGCGATCGCGAACGCGATGTAGCCGGCCAGCGCCGAGACGAGGAAGCCCATCGACGTGGCGCCGATCATGAAGAACACCGCGCCGAGATACTGGCCGAGCGGGCCGAACGGCGACGTGATGTTCTCCGTCGGCAGGTCCCACAGCGAGTTCTGCGTGATGATCGTCGACGCGTCGTTCGTGATCTCGTACCCGCCGAGCGCGAAGCCCAACGCGATGAGAAGGCCACCGCCGGCGACGAACGGGATCATGTAGCTGACGCCGGTGAGGAGGATGCGCTGGATGCGCGCGCCGAACGAGATCGGCGCCGCCGACGTGGCCGCGGCGTCCTCCGCCGTGCCGCTCACGCGCGCGCCGTTCGGGTTCTTCGCCTCCGCGATCGCCTCGGCGATGAGGCGGTCGGGCTGCTCGATGCCGCGCTTGACACCCGAGCGCACGACGGGCTTGCCGGCGAAGCGACCGGGCTCGCGCACATCGACGTCGGTGGCGAAGATGACGGCATCCGCGTTCGCGATCACGTCTCCCGGAAGAGCCTGGTAGCCGCTCGAACCCTGCGGCTCGACCACGAGGTCGATACCGGCCTTCTTGCCCGCCGCGGTCAGCGCGTCGGCGGCCATGAAGGTGTGCGCGATGCCCGTGGCGCAGGCCGTGACCGCGACGATCCGCGCGGGGTGCCCGTCGATGCTGAGGTCATCGGACGCGGTTGCGCTTGCGGCGGCGGCGACCGGGGCGGCCGCCGCGGGTGCGGCGACCGGGGCCGAGGTGGCCTCACCCTCGCCGATCGCGTTGCGCACGATCGCGACGACGTCGTCGGCGCTCGTGGCGGCGCGCAGTCCGCTCGTGAAGTCATCCTGCATGAGGCTGCGCGCGAGCTTGGACAGCACCGCGAGGTGCGCCTCGGCGGCACCCTCGGGTGCAGCGATCAGGAACACGAGATCGGCGGGGCCGTCGGGGGCGCCGAAGTCGACACCCGGAGCGAGTCGCGCGAAGGCGAGCGACGGGGTGATGACGGCGCTGCTCTTCGCGTGCGGGATCGCGATCCCACCGGGCAGACCCGTCTCGTCCTTCTCTTCGCGGGCCCATGCGTCGGCGAAGAGTGCCTCGGCATCGGTGGCGCGGCCCTGCGCGGTCACGCGCGCGGCCAGCGCACGGATCACCGCCGCTTTGTCGGCGCCGAGCGGGGTGTCGAGTGACACCAACTCGGACGTGATGGTCTGGGACACGGTGACCTCCAATGGTCGGTAGTGCGGTGGAACGGGATGGGTTGTGAGGACGGTCAGGGAGTGAGACGGCGCACGACGACCTCGCCGGCGGGAAGATCGTCGGGCGTCGGCGCCTGTGTGCCGGGAAGGGATGCCGCAGCCGCGCCGTACTGCACCGACCGGCGCAGGCGATCGTCGGGTCCGTCGCCGGCGACATCGGCCAGGAGGTAGCCCGCGAGCGAACTGTCGCCCGCGCCGACCGTGCTCACGACGCGGATGCGGGGCGGGGTGGCCTGCCACGCGCCGTCGGCGTCCACGAGGACCGCGCCGTCGGCTCCGAGCGTCACGAGGGCTGCCGCCACCTTGGCGGGGACGAGCGCGCGGGCGACCGGGAGCACCGCCGCGGCGAGGTCAGCGCCGGGTTCGAGTTCCACGCCGGCGAGCTCGGCCAGCTCCTCGTCATTCGGCTTGATGAGATCGGGCGACGCGTCCTCGACCACGGCTCGCAGCGCCGCGCCCGAGGTGTCGACCGCCACGCGCGGGGCGTGTGCCCCCCAGCGCTCGCGGACGGCGCGGGTGATGTCGACGTACAGCCGGTCGCCCGCCCCCGGCGGAAGCGATCCGGCGAGGACGAGCCAATCGGCGCCTTCGCTCTCTGCGACCACCGCCGCGATGAGCTCCGCGACATCGTCCGCCGACAGCATCGCACCCGGCAGGTTCAGCTTCGTGGTGACACCGGCAGGATCGGTGATCGTGACGTTCGCGCGGACATGGCCCTCGACGTCCACGACACGCGCGACGACGTGCGAGGAGCGCAGGGCGGCGCCGAACGGATCGTCGTCGGCGAGCGGCAGGACGGCGACGGTGTCGACGCCCGCGGCGGCGACCACCCGGGCGACGTTGATCCCCTTGCCGCCGGCGTCCTCGCGCGACGACGCGGCCGACTGCACCTCCCCGGGCTGGAGCGCGGCCGCCAGGGTGACCGTGCGATCCAGGGACGGGTTGGCGGTGACGGTGATGATCCGCCCCGCTCCCTCGGTCTGCGCAGCACTCATGCGAGCCACACCTCCACTTCGGCATCGGACAGCGCGGCCGCCAGCTCGGCGTCGGGCGCGGCATCGGTCACGAGATCATCGACGGCATCCAGAGGCGCGAAGCTCACGAGCAGATCGCGACCGAGCTTCTCGGAGTCGGCGACCACGACCACGCGCCGCGCCGCCCGCACGACGGCCGACTTCACCGCCGCCTCGTCGGGATCCGGGGTGCTCAGGCCGAAGGAAGCGGAGAGGCCGTTCGTCCCGAGGAAAGCGATGTCGGGGCGGAGCCGCTCGATCGCGCGCACGGTGTCGGCGCCGACCGCGGCCGCGGTGGCGGTGCGCACACGCCCGCCGATGACCGTGAGGTGGGCATCCGCCGCGCCGGCGAGGGTGTGGGCGATCGTCATGGCGTGCGTCACGACTTCGGCTTCTCCGCCGGTCGCCTCGAGATGGTCGGCGAGCTGCGTCGCGACCGCCTGCGTCGTCGTGCCCGCGTCGACGTAGATCGACCCTCGGAAGCGCGCACCCACGAGTTCGAGAGCACGCCGGGCGATCGAGGCCTTCACGTCGCTGCGCACCTGGGCGCGCTCCGCGACCGTGGGTTCGGAGACGCTGTCACGGTCACGCGTGACCGCCCCGCCGTGCACGCGACGCAGTGCGCCGACCCGCTCGAGCTGGTCGAGATCGCGCCGGACCGTCTCGGTGGTGACGTCGAACCGACGCGCGAGTTCGATGACACTCACCCGGCCCTCGTCGAGCAGCAGGCGCTCGATGAGCTCTTGGCGCTCCATCGCGTACATGTGAATTCCTCCGTGAATTTCCCACACAGTACAACACAATCCCACACATACACAAGCATCTTCTCGTTGCGCGCAGCCTTCCACCGCCGCACCGCTCGTGCGCCTCGCGTGATTACAGTCGAGGAATGGCAGACAAGCCCTCCGCGGAGGTCAGGATCGACGAGCCTCTGGTGCGCGCGCTGGTGTCGTCACAGGCCTCGGGGCTTCCGGGTGCCCGCACCCGCGCCCTGCTCCACGTCGCCGACGGCTGGGACTGCTCCGTCTGGCGATGGGGATCGGATCTGGCCATCCGCCTCCCCCGACGGGCCGCCGCGGCGCCGCTCGTGCGACACGAGCAGAAGACCCTCGACGGCATCGCCGCCCGCCTCGTTCCCACAGGGATCGGGGTCCCCGCACCGATCCTCAAGGGCGAGCCGGAGGCCGGCTACCCCTGGGCGTGGTCGATCGTGCCGTGGTACGACGGCACAGGCGGCCTGAACGTCCCGCGGGAAGCCCGAGCGGGATGGGCGCGTCGCCTTGCCCGGGCCCTCGTCGCGCTGCACGTGGACGCACCGGACGACCACCCGGTGAACCCGGTCCGCGGCGTTCCGCTCCATCGACGCGCCCAGGCGGTCGCCGCGCGTCTGGCGTCCCTGCGCGGCGTCATCCCCGCGATCACTGTCGAGACCCTCGAGACACTGTGGCGCGCTGCGCTGGACGCACCTGCGTGGCACGGGCCCCCGGTGTGGATCCACGGCGACCTGCACCCCGGCAACATCGTCGCGCGCGGACCCGACCTGGTCGCGCTCATCGACTTCGGCGACGTCACGGCGGGCGACCCCGCGTACGACCTCGCCGTCGCCTGGCTCGCATTCGACCGCGTCGGGCGCGCCGAATTCGTCACGGCGTTCGACGGTCGTCACGACGAAGCGACCTGGACGCGGGCGCGCGGGTGGGCGGCCGCGGTCACAATGCTGCTGCTCGGCCAGAGCGACGACGACGCCGCCTACGCGGCCTTCGCGCAGGAATCGGCGCGCGAACTGAC
>CAYOQY010000038.1:0-2442 GCA_964406225.1 uncultured Microbacterium sp. | reverse complement strand
GTGGACGCCTCGGCGATCCAGACCCGCATGACGTCGCCGTCCAGGGTGAAGCGCACGACGCTCCCCATCGGCAGGTCGAGCCCGTCGATCTCGCGCATCCCCGGGTAGAAGGGCACGTCGGCCACCGGCTCGAGCGGCTCGGGTGCGCAGCCGGCCGCCATCCACTCGGACGTCGCTGTCGTGACGACGATGCAGATCGTGCCCTGGTCGGTCTCGGCCGACCAGACCTCGAGATCGTGGAAGGGCTCGTAGCGCACGGGTTCGTCGGAGCGGATGCCGTAGAGCTCGAAGTCGAGCGCTGCGCCGTCGAGCGGTGCGCGCGCGAGCGTGGTGGCAGGCTGCCGAGCACCGAGCGCGGAGACCCACACGCCGACGCCGACGCCGACGAGGGCTGCGACAGCGATGACCGCCGTCACGGGCACACGACGCCACCACCGGTGCCGGTCCGCCGACGGTGCCGGCGCGACCGCTCCGGCATCCGATCCACCGCCGTCCTCGTCCGCCGTCATCGTCGGACGGGCATCTGCGGTCTGCTCGGACGCCGCGGCAGGCGCCCCGGGTACGGCCTCGACGACGCGCACGGGGGCTTCGGCGGGTGCCGCGGCCGCAGGGTTCCGGGCGATGCCCTCGAGCTCGATCAAACGGGCGAGGGCGTCGGCGTCGTGGTGGATGTCGGCGTCCGGACCGTAGGCGCGGGAGCGAAGCTCGTCGAGTTCACGCCGACCCTCCAACGACAGCGCCATCGCATCCATACGTCGATTATCGCCCGGAGCGGGGTGGTCGGCGCCGCGCGCCCGAGAAACGGAAAACCCCCGCTGAGCGGGGGTTTTCGAGTGGCTGGGGTACCTGGACTCGAACCAAGAACAAAGGTACCAGAAACCTCCGTGTTGCCAATTACACCATACCCCAAGGCGCTGAGCCTCAGCCCGTGCCGAAGATCAAGTCTACGTGACGCACGCGGGACAGCCAAACCGAGCGGAGCTACGTCGTGCTTCGGAACGTCTGCAGGGCCTCGAGCCGACGGATGGACTCGGCCTTGCCGAGCAGCTCCATCGACTCGAACAGCGGTGGCGACACGCGGCGCCCGCTGACGGCCGCCCGGAGCGGACCGTACGCGACGCGCGGCTTGAGGCCGAGCCCGTCGATGAGCGCCCCGGTGAGGGCCTCGTGGACGGCCGCGGCGGTGAAGCCGTCTTCGGGGATGAGCTCGAGCGCGCCCACCGACGCCGCCAGCACGACACCCGTGTTGTCGGGGAGCCCGGCCAGCGCATCCTCGGTGTAGTAGATCTCGTCCGTGAAGAGGAACCGCAGGAGGTGCGGTGCGTCACCGAGGAGCTGCAGCCGCTCCTGGATGAGCGGCGCGGCCTTGTCGAGCATCGCCTTCTCGTCGTCACTGAGCGGCACGGCGACGACGCCCTCGGCGGCGAGGTAGGGCACGATGCGCTCCACGAAATCGTCCGGGGCGAGCATCCGGATGTGGTCGCCGTTGATCGACTCGGCCTTCTTCTGGTCGAACCGGGCGGGATTCGGGTTGACGTCGACGATGTCGAACGCCGCCACGAGCTCGTCGAGCGAAAAGACGTCGCGATCGTGCGAGAGCGACCACCCGAGCAGCGACAGGTAGTTCAGGAGCCCCTCACGGATGAATCCCTTCTCGCGCTGCAGGAAGAGGTCGGCCTTCGGGTCGCGCTTGGACAGCTTCTTGTTGCCCTCGTCGCCGAGGACGAGCGGCATGTGCGCGAAGCGCGGGATGAAGGTGGTGACCCCGGCGTCGACGAGAGCGGCGTACAGCGCGAGCTGCCGCGCGGTGGAAGGCATGAGGTCCTCACCGCGGATGACGTGCGTGATGCCCATCAGCGCGTCGTCGACGGGGTTCACGAACGGGTAGAGCGGCACTCCCCCGGCACGCACCACGACGAAGTCGGGGAAAGAACCGGCCGGGAACGTCACTTCGCCGCGGATGAGGTCGACGTACGTCAGGTCCTGATCGGGCACCCGAAGGCGCCACGCCGGCTGACGACCCTCGGCCCGGAACGCCGCCTTCTGCTCGTCCGTGAGGTTCCGGTCGTGATTGTCGTAGCCGAGCTGCTTCGCGCGACCGTTCGCCTCGTTGCGCGCGTCGATCTCCTCCGGCGTCGAGTAGCTCTCGTAGACCGCACCGGTCGCTTTGAGCTTCTCGAGCACCTCGAAGTAGATGTCGTGGCGCTGCGACTGTCGGTAGGGGGCGTGGGGGCCGCCGACCTCGACGCCCTCGTCCCAGTCGATCTCGAGCCAGCGCAGCGCGTCGAGGAGCTGGTGGTAGCTCTGCTCGCTGTCGCGCGCGGAGTCGGTGTCTTCGATGCGGAAGACGAGCTTCCCGCCGTTGTGCCGGGCGTAGGCCCAGTTGAACAGCACGGTGCGGATGAGGCCGACGTGCGGCAGGCCGGTGGGACTCGGGCAGAA
>CAYOQY010000037.1:17418-20906 GCA_964406225.1 uncultured Microbacterium sp. | reverse complement strand
AGACCCGCGAGGCGCGCAAGATCCGCGAGCGCGAGCCGATCCCCGCGAAGCTGTCGCACGTCGTGTTCAACTCCGCGAACCTCGAGCAGTCCGCCCAGTGGTACATCGACCACCTCGACTTCTCGATCTCGGACTCGCTCACGCGGCCCGACGGGGCGAGCATGATGCACTTCATGCGCTGCAACCCCACGCACCACTCGGTCGCGATCGCGATGGGCCCGCACCACTCGCTGCACCACCTGTCGTTCGAGATGCGGGGCATCGAGGAATGGATGCGCGGAGCCGGCAAGATCCTGCGCTCGGGTGCGCGCATGATCTGGGGTCCGGGGCGGCACAACGCCGGCGACAACACGTTCGCGTACTTCCTGAGCCCGGCCGGCAACACGATCGAGTACACCACCGAGCTCTCGGTGATCGACGAGGAGACATGGGAGCCGCACCGGCTCAACATCAAGGACGTCTCCAACCAGGACCAGTGGGGGACCGCGGCGGAGATGAGCGAGCTCATCGCGCGCGAATCGTTCAACGACATCGACAAGGGCCTGTTCGTCGCACCTCCGGTGTGACGCGGCGCATCAGGAGGAGACGTTCATGACACGCATCCACTTCGCCGCCGACCACGGCGGCTACGAGCTCGGTCGGGCCCTGCAGGCGCGCGCCGAGGCCGCGGGGCACGAGGTCGTCTGGCACGGCGCCGAGCAGCTGGACCCGGGCGATGACTACCCGGTCTTCGCGATCGCGGTCGGCGCCGCCGTCGTGAAGGACCAGGACGCCGGCGTCGACGCGTTCGGCGTGCTCGTGCTCGACGAAGGCGCCGCCGGCGTCGTCGCGGCGAACAAGGTCAACGGTGCCCGCGCGGTCGCCGCCGCGTCACCGCGCGCCGCCGCGAACACGCGCGAGGTCGTCGACGCGAACGTCCTCGTCCTCGAGGGCATCGCGTACGAGGAGAACGCGTGGCTGACGATCAGCGCCTTCGTGACGACATCGCTGCCGCACGACGTCTCCCGCGGCCGCCAGATCCTGCAGATCGAGGAGTACGAGAACGCCGGCACGATCGAGGGCTGGGCGATCCAGCTCGAGCCCGACCAGGTCCCGGTCAGCCGCGAGTAGCCCCCGCCCCGGCATCCCGCGCCCCGCCCTTCGAGCCCCATCCCGCGAGACTGCAACTGTGCTCCGAAACTTAGGGGAATCCCCTACGTCTCGGCGCGCGGTTGCAGTCTCGCGGCCGGGGGAGGGACGGCGGGGCGAGCCAACCCCCGCGGGGCGGGATGCCGGGCGTTAGGTTGCTTTTCGACATAAGTGGGCATACAATGGACATGACGTCGGGGCCCAGCGGGTCCGTTCGGCACCGTGATGCGGCGGTGCCGGCACACACTGTCGCGTCGACGCCCCGATCGTTCGGGTGACTCGCATATGCCACTCTCCCCCTGGAGGCTCCGCCTCCTCATCGTGTCCCTCCTGACCGTGTCGTTCCTCGGTGCGCTCGACCACACCGTCGTCGCGACGTCGCTCGCGACGATCACCGGCGAGCTCGGCGCCGTCGAGCAGATGAGCTGGGTGATCGTCTCCTACACACTCGCCAGCACCGTGCTCCTCCCCGTCCTGGGCAAGCTCGCCGATCTCGTCGGCGCGCGTCTGATCTTCCTCGCGAGCCTCACGCTGTTCCTCGTCGCGTCGCTGTTCTGCGGCCTCGCGCAGGACATCACCCAGCTCGCGATCGCGCGTGTCGCGCAGGGCATCGGCTCGGCGGGGCTGCACCTGATGCCCCAGACGATCGTCGGGGAGGTCACGACCCCGCGCGAGCGCCCGAAGGTCATGTCGTGGATCGGCGTCGCCTTCCCGATCGCGATCCTGGTCGGCCCCCTCGCCGGCGGCCTCATCACCGACGCATGGGGCTGGCGCTGGATCTTCTGGATCAACATCCCGGTCGGGATGATCGCGCTCGCGCTCGCCGTGATCGCGGTGCCCCACATCGCCGGACGCTCCGGTCGCCGCTTCGACGTCGCCGGCGCCCTCGTCCTCGGGGTCACGGTCACCGCGTTCGTGCTCGCGGCCGGCTGGGCGAGCGCGGGCACGCCGGGGACCGGCATCCCCCTCCTGGTCGCTGCCGCGGTCGCGGCGATCGGTCTCGCGGTCTTCATCGCGATCGAGCTGCGCGTCTCGGAGCCGGTCGTGCCGCTGCGACACTTCGCGAACCGCACGGTGCTCGTGTGCATCGTCCTGTCCACCGTGATCGGCGTCGGGCTCTTCTCGGTCGTCTCCTACGTCCCGACCTACATCCAGATGGCGTACCGCACGTCGGCGACGGTATCGGGGCTCGTGCCGATCGCGACCGTGTTCGGGATGCTGGTCTCGAGCCTCCTGACCGGCTGGTTGTCCAGTCGCTCGGGGCGCTACCGGCTCTACCCGGTGCTCGGCACCGCGCTGGCCGCCGTGGGGTTGCTGATCATGGCGCTCCTGCCGGCCGGGATGCCGCTCTGGGTGCCCATGGCGGCGATGGGCCTCGTCGGCATCGGCACGGGCGCGTTCATGAACATCATCGTCGCGGTCGCCCAGAGCGCCGCCCCGCGCTCCGACACCGGAAGCGTCACCGCCACGATCTCGCTCGTCCGCCAGATCGGCTCGACGGCGGCGACCGCGATCGTCGGTGGCGTGATCGGCGTCGGCGTCACGCTCGGCCTGCCGGCGACGCTGGATGCCGCGACCCTCACCCCTGACGCGGTGCATGCATCGTCCGCCGCCGTCCAGGCGCAGGTCGCCGAGCTGTACTCGAGCGTGATGGCGCCCATCTTCCTCGGGCTCGCCGTCGCGTACGCCGTCGGCGTCGTCGCCGCATTGCTCCTCCCGCACGGCAGGCTCTCCGACGAGCGGGCCGTCGAGCCCCGCTCCGCCGCCGAGCCGGTCACCGCCTGAACACCCGAACTCGAAACCCGCACTCGAAGAGGAGACGCCATGTCGCAGCATCCGCACCCCACCATCGCCGTCGTCGGCTCCGGACCCATCGGCTCCGCCTACGCGCGCCTGCTCCTGGAGGGTCTGCCCGACGCGCGCGTCGTGATGTTCGAGGCCGGACCGCAGCTGACCGCGATCCCGGGCGAAAGCGTCCGCAACATCGTCGATCCCGACGAGAAGGCGCGCGCGCGCGAGATGTCGCAGGGGCCGCAGGCGGGCGCGTTCCGCGAGACGCTCGGCATCCCCGCCGGCGCCGTCGTCGAAGGCATGTTCACCGCGCGGCAGGGCACGCACCTCATCGACTTCGGGGGAGAGGGCTCGGGGCACGCGCCGACGTTCCCGGCGGCGGCGGCCGCGACGAACGTCGGCGGGCAGGGCGCGCATTGGACGTGCGCGATCCCGCGCCCGCACGGCAGCGAGCGGGTCGACTTCATCGACGACGGCGAGTGGGATGACCTGATCGAGGTCTCGGAGGGGCTGCTGCACGCGCAGAGCGCCGCGTTCGCCGACTCGCCGATCGGCGCGGCGATCCGCGA
>CAYOQY010000037.1:0-17318 GCA_964406225.1 uncultured Microbacterium sp. | reverse complement strand
TGCACGCGCAGAGCGCCGCGTTCGCCGACTCGCCGATCGGCGCGGCGATCCGCGATCTGCTCGAGGAGGAGTACGCCGGAGAGCTCCCCGACGACCGCGGCGTGAGCACGCTGCCGGTCGCCGGCGACCCGCAGCCCGACGGATCGATGCGCTGGACCGGCGCCGACATGGTGCTCGGTCCGCTGATCGACCCGGCCTCGCCGCTGTCGCAGCGCTTCGAACTGCGCGACCTGTCGCTCGTCCGCCGCGTCGAGACCGAAGGATCGCGGGCGACCGGCGTCATCGTGGAAGACCTGCGCTCGCGCGAGACCTCCTTCTTCCCCGCGGATGCCGTCGTCGTCGCCGCGGACGCCTTCCGGTCTCCGCAGCTGCTGTGGGCCTCCGGCATCCGTCCCGCGGCACTCGGCCGGTACCTCACCGAGCACCACGTCGTCATCACGACCGTGGCGCTCGACGGCGAGCGCATGTCCGAGCGCGTGAGCGACGACGAGCTCGCCGCCGAGCTCGAACGCCGGTCGCACAACCCGGCCGACCCGGTCGCGGCGGTGAACCGCATCCCGTTCTCCGAACCCGACCACCCGTTCTCGCTGCAGGTCATGTACGCCGAGACGCCGCCGTTCCAGCTGGATCCGGATCACCCCGCCGCGGGCAACAAGTGGGGCTACGTGAACATGGGGTACGGCGTGCGCAAGTTCCCCCGCGTCGAGGACGGCGTGAGCTTCGACGACGACGAGCTCGACTACCGCGGGTTCCCGAACATGACGATCGAGTACGCGCTGACCGAGCGCGAGGAAGCGGAGATCGCCGAGGCGACCAAGCTGCTGCGACGCGCGGCCGGAGCCCTCGGTCCGTTCGTCGCCGAGCCGCGGCTGCTGCCGAACGGATCGAGCCTGCACTACATGGGCACGATGCGCATGGGTGCGGCGGACGACGGCACGTCGGTCGCGGACCCGTACTCGCGCGTGTGGGGCTTCGAGAACCTCGTCGTGGGCGGCAACGCGCTCATCCCGACGGCGAACACGATGAACCCGACGCTCATGTCGATGGCGATCGCCGTGCGCGGCGCCCGCGCGCTGGTGGCCGAGCTCGCCCGCTGACCCGCGCGTCCGTTACCCGCGAGACTGCAACCGAGCGCCGAAACGTAGGGGATTCCCCTCGGTCTCGGCGTGCGGTTGCCGTCTCGCGGGAGAAGCCGGCACCCGGGGTCAGGCGCGGGCGATGCGGTCGGACATGTACTTCACACCCGCAGAGCTCGTCGCCCCGCCGTCCACCGGGAGCTCGGTGCCGGTGACGTACGCCGCGGAATCCGACAGCAGGAAGACGACGACGCGTGCGACCTCGTCCGGGCTGCCGAACCGCTCGAGAGGCGTGAGTTCGAGTTGCGCTTCACGCATCGCGCCCGGCGCGTTCGCGGTCATCGGGGTCTCGATGAACCCCGGATGCACGATGTTGACCCGGATGCCGCGCGGCCCGTACTCGGTCGCGGCGACGTGCGTGAGCCCGCGCAGTCCCCACTTCGATGCGGTGTAGGCGACGGGGTAGTGCGCGTTCAGCGCCGCGGCCGAGCCGATGTTCACGATCGACGACCCCTCGCCCATGAGCGGAGCGAGGGCCTGGATGCCGAGCATGGGTCCGGTGAGGTTGACCGCGAGCACGCGATCCCAGTCCTCCCGGGCTGTCTGCCCCAGGCGCGTCCGATGCGTGATCCCGGCGTTGTTGACGAGTCCGCGGAGCGGCGCAGCGGCCATCTCGACCCGGAGGTCGTCGGCGAGCGCCCGCCAGTCGCCTTCGTCGGCGACATCGAGCCGCCGGTACGAGACGCCTGTCCCGCTGAGCGCGGGGGCGGCATCCGGGATGTCCGTCGCGATCACGCGTGCCCCCGCATCGTGCAGGAGCAGCGCGGTGGCCAGGCCCTGCCCGCCCGCGGCACCGGTGACCACGATCGTCCGGCCGCGGAGTCCTTCGCCGCCCATGCATGCTCCCGTCCTCGACGCCGGCGCGCGGGCGATCCGCGCGCGCTTCGACGCTAGCCGCGGCATCCGCGGCGGGGAACGCGGGTTCGCTGATGCGGCGCATCAGAGATCGCCGGCCCGCGGGCGCTCCACATCCCGTGCCCGCACCGCGCAGACGGATCCGCGGGATGCATCGCCCGCGCACGCGCTGCTCATCATCCGCGCAAAGGTCGGCACGCTGTCCTGGAGTCATGACTCCGCATCACCGCCGCCTTCTGACAGCCGGCTTCACCGTCGTCGTCACGATGGCCGTCACCACCGCCTGCACCGCGACGAGCGCGACCCTCGCCGGCGGGGCCGCGGAACGGATCGACCCGGCGCAGCAGGTCGACACCTCCGACCCGTCCGCGCTCTGGGATCAGTCCACCGTCCACTCGATCGCCCTGTCGTACGACGAGGCCGACTACGACGCTCTGATCTCCACCTTTTTCGACACCGGCGAGAAGGTGTGGATCTCGGCCACCGCGGTGATCGACGGCGTGACCTACGAGGAGGTCGGCCTCAAGCTCAAGGGCAACTCCACCCTGCGTGGCCTGTCGACGGATGCCGATGCCACGGTCAGTGCGGCGCACCCCGAAGACCTCCCGTGGATCATCGACCTCGACAAGTACGTGGACGGGCAGAACCTCGAAGGGACGTCGGAGCTCGTGCTGCGCGGCAACAGCTCCGAGACGGCGTTGAACGAGGCCGTCGCGCTCGACCTGCTCGCCGCGACGGGCCTCGCGGCCGAAGAGGCGATCGCGGCCCGCGTCGAGGTGAGCGGCGAGACGTCGCTGCGACTCGTGGTGGAGAACCCCGACGATCCCTTCGTCGAGCGCGAGTTCGAGGGGGCGACGGCGCTCTACAAGGCCGAGTCCGGCGGTGACTACTCGTATCGCGGCGACGACCCCGCAGCCTACGCCGAGGTGTTCGACCAGGAGGCGGGAGAGGACGACCTGACGCCGCTCATCGAGTTCCTGGAGTTCATCGACGAGTCCGACGATGCGACGTTCGAAGCGGAGCTGGCATCCTGGCTCGACGTCGACGCGTTCGCGACGTACCTCGCGTTCCAGGAGCTCGTCGACAACTTCGACGACATCGACGGCCCGGGCAACAACTCCTACCTCGCCTACGACGCGACGACCGGGCGCATGACGGTCGTCTCGTGGGACCTCAATCTGGCGTTCGGCGCCTCGCCGGGCGGAGGGGCCGCCGGCGGGGGGATGCCGGACGGCGGTGGGATGCCGGACGGCGGGGGGATGCCGGACGGCGGGGGGATGCCGGGAGGTGACGGTGCGCGCGAGGGAGCTGCTCCGGAGGTCGGCGGTGACGGGGTCGCGGGCGGCGGCGGTCAAGGCGCAGGCGCGCCCGGCGGTGGCCAGGGTGCGGGAGCACCCGGTGGCGGCAACATCCTGTCGGAGCGCTTCCTGGCATCCGACACCTTCTCCGCGCTGTACGAGGCCGAGCTCGACCGCCTGACCGTGGTGCTGTACGGCTCGGGTCTCGCGGAGGACTCCCTCGCCGCGTGGGTGCAGACCCTCGAGGCGGGCGCGTCCGATCTCGTGTCGGCATCCGTCATCGAGAGCGAAGCGGACGCCCTCTCGGACAGCTTCCCCGGGTAGCGGCATCCCTCGCCGTCCGGCCCCGCGGCGTACGCTCGACGCAGCAGCGCCGCGGGTGACGGTGCCGACCGCAGGCAGGAAGCAGGAACCGTGAGTCTCGACATCCCCGCGCTGCGCGCGCAGTTCCCGTCGCTTCGATCCGGAATCGCCCACTTCGACGGGCCCGGTGGGACGCAGACCCCGGCCGTCGTCGGCGAGGCGATCGCGCGCACGCTGACCGGGCCGCTCTCCAACCGCGGCACGTCGATCGCGAGCGAGCGCAACGCCGACGACGCGGTCGCGGGATTCCGTGCGGCGATGGCCGACCTGCTCGCCGCCGACCCGCGCGGCATCGTGTACGGCCGCAGCGCGACGCAGCTCACGTACGACTTCTCGCGCGCGCTCGCCACGTCGTGGCGGCCGGGCGATGAGATCGTCGTCTCCGAGCTCGACCACGACGCCAACGTCCGCCCGTGGATCCAGGCGGCCGAGGCGCGCGGCCTCACCGTCCGCCGCCTGCCGCTCGACCCGGCGACCGCCGAACTCGACCTCACCGACCTCGATGCGATCGTGAACGAGCGCACCCGCCTGGTCGCCGTGACGGCGGCATCCAATCTTCTCGGCACGATCCCCCCGGTGGCGCGCATCGCGGCGCGGGCGCACGCGGTCGGCGCGCTCGTGTACGTCGACGGCGTGCACTACGCGGCGCACGCGGCCGTCGACGTCGCCGCGCTCGGCGCCGACTTCTTCGTCTGCTCGCCCTACAAGTTCTTCGGCCCGCACTGCGCGGCGCTTGCGGCCGACCCCGCGCTCCTCGAGACGCTGCGCCCCGACAAGCTCCTGCCGTCGACCGACGTCGTGCCCGAGCGGTTCGAACTCGGCACGCTGCCGTACGAGATCATGGCGGGCGTCACCGCCGCGGTCGACTTCATCGCCGGAATCGCGCCGGATGCCGGCACCCGGCGCGAACGCCTCGTCGCCGCGAGCCGGGCGGTCGACGAGCACGAGCTCGCGCTCCGCCGCGAGGTCGAGGAGAAGCTGCGCGGATTCGGCGACCGGGTGACCCTGCACTCCCACGCCGCCGAGCGCACCCCGACGCTGTACTTCACGTTCGCCGACCGCGACGCGGCGCAGGTGTCGGCGCTCCTCGCCGACCGCGGGGTGCTCGCGCCGTCCGGCAGCTTCTACGCGTACGAGCCGTTCCGCGCGCTGCGCCTGCCGGTCGACGCGGGCATGCGCGTCGGGCTCGCCGCCTACAGCGACCGCAGCGACGTCGACCGCCTCCTCGAGGGGCTCGCCGCCGCGCTCTGAGCGCCGGTGCGTGTGCAGAACTCCACAGATCCGGGCCGGAAACACCCGATATCGGCCGAAACCGGCCGCCGACGCACCAGATCTGTGGAGTTCTGCACGCGAGCCTCCCAAGACCCTCCCGCGGCGGCCCGCCGAGATCGCGCCACCGCGACCCGCGGCGGCCGCGCCGGGGCAGCTCGCCGAGACCCCGCCACGACAGCCCGTCAGGCCGAGTCGCGCACCACGAGTTCGACGGGCAGCACGATCCGGTCCACACCCCGCACGTCCGGGATGCCGTCACCCGGCCCCCGCACCAGTTCGGGGCGCGCGATCGACAGGAGCAGACGCGCCATCGCGCGTCCCTGCAGCACGGTCTGCTGCCGCACGGTCGTGAGCGGCGGTTCGGCGGCCGCCGCGAGCGGGATGTCGTCGAACCCGACGACGGCCACGTCGTCCGGCACGCGGCGCCCGGCGCGTCGGAGGGCGCGAAGTGCGCCGAACGCCATGAGATCGGATGCCGCGAACACCCCGTCGATGTCGGGGGCGCGCTCGAGCAGCTTCTGCATCGCCGCCTCGCCGCCGGTCTGGGTGAAGTCGCCGTGCTCCACGAGCTCCGGGTCGAACGCCTCGCCGAGCGCCGTGCGGAACCCGTCGAGACGGTCGGTCGCAGCCGACATGTCCGCGGGCCCGGCGACCGTCGCGATGCCGCGGCACCCGCGCGCGATCAGGTGCGCGGTGGCGAGCTGGGCGCCGCCGGCGTTGTCGTTGTCGACGTACGGCACGGCGAGGTCGGCCTGCACGGGGCGGCCGCCGATCACGAGCGGCACCTCAGCTGCCACCATCGCCGCGGGGATCGGGTCGTGGTCGGCGTGCTCCGAGATCAGCAGCACACCGTCGAGTGGAGCGCTGCGGAGGTAGCGCTCGATGCGGTCGAGATCGGGGTAGGACTGCGCCATCAGCAGGGTGGTCTGCAGCCCCGCATCCATGAGCTCCTGGCTCACGCCGCGGATGATCGCAGAGAAGAACGGGTCGCCGAACACGCGGGGATCCGGCTCGGCGGCGACGAGCGCGATCGTGTCGGTGCGGCGCGTGACGAGGCTGCGCGCCGCGTGGTTGGGGACGTACCCCATCTCGTCGATCGCCTTCTCGACGCGCGCGCGGGTCTCGGGGTCGACGGACGTGAACCCGTTCACGACGCGCGACACCGTCGCACGCGAGACCCCCGCGACCGCGGCGACCTGCTCGAGATTCGGCCGTCCGGTGCTGCGGGCGGCGGGCGTGGTGGGCGTGGTCATGCGGACGCCCTCCTTCCCCCGGGATTGCGACCGCGGGCGATGCGGTCGCAGTGATGCTACTCCGCCGCGGCACGCGCCGCCTGTGCGCGTCCGTGCGTCGCGTCAACGCGCGGAGTGCTCAGACCAGGCCCTGGCGCTCCGGGGCGACGTCGATCGAACCCACGGCGGCGAACGCCCGCGCCATCGCCCGCGCCGGCTCGGTGAACAGGCTGTCGTGCACGCGGGCAACGGTGATGCGCAGCGATTCCTCGCGGGTCAGGGTGAACCATCCGCACACGATCTGGATGCCGTGCGGGGTGACCCGCCAGAGCTTGTCCGCATCCTTCACCACGGCGTCGTCGGTCGACAGCGCGACCAGTCGCGAGTCGTGTCCGTCGATGATCTCGACGACGCGGGCGATCACGTCGGCCGGTCGTCCGAGCTCGGTCAGCACCTCGGTCGCGATCCGCGCCCCCTCCTTCTCGTGCTGGAGCACGAGGTCGGGCCGCCCGCCACCCGGCGCGATCGCCTCGAGGATCAGCTCTTCGTCCACGGTCGACCACCCGGTGTCGTGCAGCAGGATCGCCGGGAGCACGATGTCGGGGTCGGCATCCGCGATACCGGCGAGCAGCGCGCGGGCGAGCCCGTACGCGTACAGGGTGTGGGTGTCGTTGTTCCGCACGGCGAGGTACGGGGCCGCGCGCTCCCACACGGCGGCGTCCTCGTCGCGCAGCCGGATGACTCCGGGCACGGCGGAGGCGGGTGGGATGTGGGCGCGGATGTCGCGCCCGAGGCGCGTGCTCGTCGGCGAGCTCATGCCTCGAACCTTCTCACCACGCGCGCTCCGCGCCAACTACGCTTCCACTCATCGGAAGCCGATACGGCACCCCAGGAGCCGAAGCGGCACCGATCTCACGCGAGGAGGCGGGCCATGGCCGGTGGGGTGAGCAGTCCCGGGCAGTCGGTGGCGGGGCGGGTGCTGTCGATCCTGGCGGTGTTCGAGAAGAGTCTCGCGCCCCGCAGTCTCACGGAGATCAGCGACGAGACCGGCATCCCGTTGAGCACGACGCACCGCCTGCTCGCCGAACTGGATGGCTGGGGGGCGCTGCAGCGCGACGAGAACGGCCGGTACCAGATCGGCCTCCGCCTGTGGGAGCTGGGTCAGCACGCCGGCCGCCAGATGCGCGACATCGCGCGGCCGCTCCTGCAGGACCTCTACAGTCTCACGCAGGAGACGGTGCACATCGCCGTCCGCGAGCACACGGACGCGCTGTACATCGACCGCGTCTACGGCTCACGGCGCGTGCCGCAGGCTTCGCGCGTGGGCGGGCGTCTGCCGCTGCACGCGACCGCGGTGGGCAAGGTCCTGCTTGCGCACGAGGAGTCCTGGCTGCGCGAAGCGGTGCTCGCCCAGCCGCTCGAGAGCCGCACCCCGAAGACGCACGTCGACCCCGACGCACTCCGCGTCGAGCTCGACGTGATCCGCGCCCGGGGCTACGCCCTCACGGCCGATGAGGTGCGGCTCGGGTCCGCGTCGATCGCCGTGCCGGTCTTCCAGTACGACGGCAGCATCGGCGCAGCGCTGGGGCTCGTGACCTCCGCCGACACCGCCGACGGACTGGAGCGGCACCTCCCCGCGCTCCGGGGCATCGCGCACCGCATCCAGAACAGCGTCGGCCCGTTCCCGCTGCGCACCCTCGTCCCGGCCCAGAGCAGGCGGTCCACAGAACTCACTTCCACTGAGCGGAAGAACGCTACCGCGGTCGACAAGCGCGGACGTTGAATGTGACTGCCGCTTCCGAGTGGCACCACAGCCCGGACAACGAAGGAGTCGTCATGGTGGCCTCACGCACCGATCTGCACGATGTTCACACCGACGACGCACGTGCTCAGGATGCCGCCGCCGCGGCGGTCTGCCCGGTCGACCACTCCGCCTTCACCGGTGCCGCCACCGGCGGCCCCGTCCACCACGGGTACGAGCCCTTCGACATGACCGACCCGTTCCCCGTGTACGAGCGCCTCCGCAAGGAGGAGCCCGTCATGTACGACGAGCGCATCGGCTATTGGGTCGTGACGCGCTGGGCCGATGTCCGCGCCGTGTTCGACGACTGGGAGACCTTCTCGAGCGAGAACGCGCAGGCGCCCGTCCGCGAACGCGGTGCCGAGGCGACCCGCATCATGAAGGAGGGCGGCTTCACCGCATACTCCGGACTGTCGGCGCGCATCCCCCCGGACCACACCCGCATCCGCGCGATCGCCCAGCGGGCGTTCACGCCGCGGCGCTTCAAGGCGCTCGAGCCGACGATCCGCGAGAACACGCGCGCCGCGCTGCAGCGCATGCTCGCCAGCGCCGATCGGCAGGGCGACTTCCTGCGCGACATCGCGTTCGACATCCCCACGATCACGATCCTCACGCTCCTCGGCGTCGACCCCGCGATGGTGCCGACCTACAAGCGCTGGTCGGACTCCCGCGGAGCGATGACGTGGGGCGACCTCAGCGACGAGCAGCAGATCCCGCACGCGCACAACCTCGTCGAGTACTGGCAGGAGTGCCAGCGCCTCGTCGTCGAGGCCCACCAGCAGGGCGGCGACAGCCTGATCGCCGATCTCGTCGAGGCGCAGGGCGCCGGCGCCGAGATCACCGACGGCGAGATCGCCTCGCTCTGTTACAGCCTGCTGTTCGCCGGCCACGAGACGACGACGACCCTGATCGCGAACTCGATCCGCGTGCTCCTCGGCCACCGCGAGGCGTGGGAGGCGATCGTCTCCGACCCGTCGCGCATCCCCGTCGCGATCGACGAGGTGCTCCGCTACAGCGGCTCGATCGTCGCGTGGCGCCGCAAGGCTCTCCGCGACACCGAGATCGGGGGAGTGCAGATCCCCGAGGGTGCCGGCATCCTGCTCGTGATGGGGTCGGCCAACCGCGACGAAGAGGTTTTCGCGCACCCTGACGTGTTCGACATCGACCGCACCGACGCGCGCAACCACATGTCGTTCGGCTACGGCATCCACTACTGCCTCGGCAACATGCTCGCCAAGCTCCAGGACCGCATCGTCCTCGAAGAGACCGCGGCCGCCGTGCCGAGCCTGCGCCTGACCGGCGCCCCCATCGCGTTCGGCGAGAACCTCTCGTTCCGCGCCCCCACGTCCGTCCCCGTCACCTGGGAGGCCTGACATGTCAGAAACGACGCCCTCGCACCGCCTGTTCATCCGCTTCTTCGACGAGACCGGTCCGGCGCCGATCGAGCTGCTCGGCGGCAAGTGCGCCTCGCTCGTCGCCCTCACGACAGCCGGGATGCCGGTGCCTCCCGGCTTCGCGATCACGACGGATGCCTACACGGCCTTCATCGAGAGCTCGGGTATCGCCGACGACATCCACGCGCTCCTCGGTTCGATCGATCCCGATGACGTCGAGAGCATCGACCGCGTCTCGGCGCAGATCCGCGACGAGATCCTCAAGCGTCCGGTACCGCAGGAGATCCACGACGAGTTCTCCGAGGCGTACGCCGCGCTGCAGTCCCGCTTCGCGAGCGAGACGCCGGTCGCGGTGCGCTCGTCGGCCACCGCGGAGGACCTCCCCGACGCGAGCTTCGCCGGGCAGCAGGACACGTACCTCTGGCTCGTCGGACGCGACGAGGTCGCCGAGCACGTCCGCCGGTGCTGGGCGTCGCTGTACACCTCCCGCGCGATCGTCTACCGCCTGCGGGCCGGCATCCCGAACGAGGGTCTGTCGATGGCCGTCGCGGTGCAGAAGATGGTCGACGCGAAGACGGCCGGCGTCGCGATGACCGTCGACCCCTCAAACGGCGACCGGTCCACGATCGTGATCGACGCCGCATGGGGCCTCGGCGAGCTCGTCGTGTCGGGCCTGGTGACCCCCGACAATCTGCACGTCGACAAGGTCATGCTCACGGTGTCGGCCGAGCACATCGGCGACAAGCACATCGAACTGGTTCCGGATACCGACGCCCGCGGCATCCGCGAGCACGAGGTCGAACCCGAGCGGCGCAGCGTCCGCTGTCTCACCGATGCCGAGGTGACGGCGGTCGCCGCGATGGCCAAGCGCGCCGAGAAGCACTTCGGCTCGCCGCAGGACATCGAGTGGGCGATCGACCGGGGTCTCCCGGACGGCGAGAACCTGCTTCTGCTGCAGTCCCGCCCCGAGACGGTGTGGGCGTCGAAGGCGAGCGAGACCGCGCCGGCCACGTCGGGCTTCGGCATCGCGAGCATCACCCAGTCGCTCATGGCCCAGATCCGCCGCTGAGCTGCGTCCCGTTTCGGCACGCCCGTACGCGCATCACCCGTCTTTCCTCTCCGAAACCAGCACACCCGAACGCACCACGAAAGGACCCGACATGTCACAGGCGACCGCTGTCATGGCACCCGCGAAGAACGCCTTCCCGAGCCCCTACGAGCAGCCGGCACCCGCCGGCGCCGAGGGCTGGAAGGACCTTTACGCCTACAACCTCGTCTTCCAGGAGAACCGCCGCGAGGTCGAGGAGGCGAAGTTCTGGTTCTGCGACAGCCAGCACTGGCCCACGGTCACGAAGCCGTTCGAGACGATCGGCTTCGAGTTCGCCGTCGGCTGTCTCGGCCAGTACAACTCCCGGCAGCTGCTGATCCCCACCGCGAACGGCATCGAGTACCGCATCCACAACGGGTACGTCTTCATGTCTCCCGTCGCCGTGGACCCGCAGCACATCGAGGCCCGCGTGCCGCAGTTCATGGAGCGCGCCGGCCACTACTTCCAGAACTGGGAGAGCCTGCTGGCGAACTGGCACACGAAGCTCAAGGCGACGATCGACGAGCTCGAGTCGATCGAGTTCACCGCCCTGCCCGATGCGACCGCGATCGACGACGTGCTCAGCGGCAAGGGCACCGGCCCCTCCACCGAGCTCCTCGCCGACTACGACCGTCTCATCGCGCTGGCCTACCGCGCGTGGCAGTACCACTTCGAATTCTTGAACCTCGGCTACGTCGCGTACCTCGACCTCTTCATGTTCTGCAAGGAGGTCTTCCCGCGCATCCCCGACCAGGCGATCGCGACGATGGTGCAGGGCGTCGACATGGAGCTGTTCCGCCCCGACGACGAGCTGAAGAACCTCGCGAAGATCGCGGTGCGCGACGGACTCGTCGCGCACTTCGCCGACACGACGGATGCCGTCTCCCTGCTCGCCGCGATCGCCGCCGACCCCGCCGGCGGCGCCTGGACGAAGGCCTGGCACGATGCCCAGGACCCGTGGTTCAACTTCACGACCGGCAACGGCTTCTACGCGCACGACGAGTACTGGCGCGACGTGCCCGAGACGCCGCTCGCGTTCATCAAGGGCTACATCGAGCGGCTTCAGAACGGCGCCGACATCGACCGCCACGTCGACGAGCTCGTCGCCGAGCGCGACCGCATCACCGACGAGTACGCCGAGCTGCTGGACGGCGAGGCGCTCGAGACGTTCCGCGGCAAGCTGGGCCTGGCCCGCACGGTCTACCCGTATGTGGAGAACCACAACTTCTACATCGAGCACTGGACGATGGGCGTGTTCTGGCGCAAGGCCCGGCAGTTGTCGGCCGTGCTGCACGCGCAGGGCTTCTGGCCGCGGGCCAACGACATGTTCTACCTCCGTCGCGACGAGGTGCGCGAGGCGCTGTTCGACTACGTGAACGCGTGGATGGTCGGCGCGCCCGCGATCGGACCGGACTTCTGGCCCGCCGAGGTCGAGCGCCGCCGCGGCATCGTCGACGCGCTGTCGACCGCACGCCCGCAGCCGGCCCTCAACACTCCGCCCGCGGTGATCACCGAGCCCTTCACCCTCATGCTGTGGGGCATCACCGATGACCAGATCCAGAACTGGCTCGGCAAGGGCGACGTGCCCGAGGGGACCCTCAAGGGCATGGCGGCATCCCCCGGTATCGCCGAAGGCCGTGCCCGCGTCATCTCCAGTGCCGACCAGCTCTCCGACGTGCAGGACGGCGAGATCCTCGTCGCTCCCGTCACGGCGCCCAGCTGGGGACCCATCTTCGGCAAGATCCGCGCGACCGTCACAGACATCGGCGGCATGATGAGCCACGCCGCGATCGTCTGCCGCGAGTACGGCATGCCCGCCGTCACCGGGACCGGAACCGCGTCGACCGAGATCCGCACCGGGCAGATGCTGCGCGTCGACGGCAACTCCGGCACCGTCACGGTCCTGGACTGAGGCGCACGAGTATGACCGACACCACGACATCGTCGGACGGCACGCCCGCGCGCACGGCGCCGCGCACCGTGATCGTCACGGGTGCGGCGGGAGGGCTCGGCCGCGCGTTCGCCGAGGCCTTCGCGCGCCGGGGCGATGTCGTGGTGATCGCCGACATCGACGGGGCGGGTGCGCAGCGCACGGCCGCCGAGCTCGCAGCCGACGGTCTCGCCGTCGTCGGGACGCACGTGGACGTGACGGATGCCGACTCGTCGGCCGCCCTCGCGGCCCTGGCCGCGGCATCCGGTCGTGGGGGGATCGACGTCGTCGTGAACAACGCGGCGGTCTATGCGACCCTCACCCGATCGCCGTTCGAAGACATCGACGAGGGCGAGTGGGACCGCGTGATGTCCGTGAACCTCAAGGGGCCGTGGCAGATCGCCCGCGCGTGCTCGCCGCACCTCAACCAGGACGGCCGCATCGTGAACGTGTCCTCCGCCACGGTCATGAGCGGCTCCGCCCAGTGGGCGCACTACGTCGCCTCGAAGGCCGGCGTCATCGGCCTGACGCGCGTCCTCGCGAAGGAGCTCGGCACGCGGGGCATCACCGTCAACGCGGTGGCCCCGGGCTTCACGCTCACCGAGGCGAGCCACGCGCTCATCGAGGATGCAGGGTCGTACGGCATCGAGCGCGGATCCATCAAGCGGCCGATCCAGCCCGACGACATCGTCGGTGCGGTCCTCTTCCTCGCCGGCCCCGATGCCGCGTTCGTCACCGGCCAGACGCTCGTCGTCGACGGCGGCCGGCAGTTCATCTAGACCTTCCAAGGAGCAGCACATGAGCACAGTCGTCTACACCGCCGACGACGGCAGCGTCACGACGATCGACGGGCGCCCCGGCGATTCCGTCATGGAGACCGCCGTCCGCAACGGTGTCCCCGGCATCGTCGGCGAATGCGGCGGCAGCCTGTCGTGCGCGACGTGCCACGTCTTCGTCGCACCCGAGACCCTCGACCTCGTCGGCGGCCCCGGCGACCTCGAGGACGAGATGCTCGACGGCACCGCCGTGGACCGCCGCGACAACTCGCGGCTGTCGTGCCAGATCAAACTCGTCGACGGGTGCGAGTACCACGTCACGACACCGCGCGAGCAGCTCTGATGGAGACCACGCTCATCGTCGGCGCGTGCCAGGCGGGCGTGCAGCTCGCCGCCACACTGCGCGATCTCGGCGACACCGAACCGATCGTCATGATCGGCGAAGAGGCCCACCGGCCGTATCAGCGCCCGCCGCTGTCCAAGGGGTGGCTCAAGGGCGAGCTCGCTCCCGACGATGTCATCCTGCGCACCCGGCAGTGGTTCGCCGACCGCGACATCGAGCTCATCGCCGGCGACCGCGTCGTCACGATCCACCGCGAGCCCTCCGGCTCAGGGGTGGCCCACACACTCGGCGGTCGGCAGATCGCGTTCACCCGCCTCGCGCTCACGACCGGCGCCTCCGTGCGCCGCCTCACCCTCCCCGGCACGGACTACCGCGGCGTGCACTACCTCCGCGACGCGGATGACGCGATCGCGCTCGGGCCGGCGCTCGCCGAGCCCGGCGCCGAGCGCGTCGTCGTGATCGGCGGCGGCTTCATCGGGCTCGAGGCGGCCGCCGCCGCCCGGCAGCTCGGCAAGAAGGTCACGCTCGTCGAGGGCACCGGCCGTCTGATCGGCCGGGTCGTCGCCGAGCCCACGAGCGACTTCTACCTCGCCGCCCACCGGCGCCGGGGCACCGAGGTCGTCCTCGGCGCGCGGCTCGCGCGCATCCTCGGAGAAGACGCCTCCGCCGCGGGTCGCCGCGGCTCGGTCACGGGTGTCGAGCTCGATGACGGCCGGGTGATCCCCGCCGACCTCGTCGTGATCGGCATCGGCGTGATCCCACGCGTCGAGCTCGCCGTGCAGCTCGGCCTCGACGTCGCCGGCGGCATCGTCGTCGACGACGCGTGCCGCGCCTCGGACGGGCGCACCGTCGCCGCCGGCGACTGCGCGATCATGCCGAACCCGTACCCCGCCGGCGTCGGCGGCATGGTCCGGATCGAGAGCGTCAACAACGCCCTCGAGCAGGCGAAGATCGCCGCGGCGACGCTGCTCGGCCAGCACGCGTCGTACTCGACCGTCCCGTGGTTCTGGTCGGACCAGGCCGACCTCAAGCTGCAGATCGCCGGGCTCTCGGCCGGCTACGACTCCGTGATCGTTCGGGGCGATCCGGATGCCGAGAAGTTCGCCGTCCTGTACTACCGCGACGGGCGGCTGATCGCCGCCGACTGCGTCAACCAGCCCGCCGAGTTCCTCGCGATCAAGCAGGCGCTCTCCAAAGGCAAGACCATCCCCCCGCTCGCCGCCGCCGACACGGGTGTGCCGCTGAAGCAATCCGTCGTCGACGCCCCCGTCGCGCTCGCATCCTGAGGTGAGACCATGACCGTCCAGACCACGCATCCCACTGTGCACCCGATCGACATCTCCCCGATCCACGCCGACGAGCGCGACCGCGACCTCGATCCCGTCTGGCGCGCGATCGTCGCCGAATCGCGCACGCGCGCGAACGACATCCACCTGCCGATCTCGTTCGCGTTCGCCGAGCGGCTGTGCGACGCGTACCCGGATGCCGACGCCCTCGTCGTCCGCGTCGCGATCCTTCTGCACGACACCGGCTGGGCCCGGGTCGACGAGACCCGCATCCTGAGCGAGGGGTTCACCGGCGACTGGCGCAAGGCCGACGTGCGCTATGAGCACGAGCGGCACGGGTGCGACATCGCGCGTGAGGTCCTGCCGCCCCTCGGCTACGACGACGCGTTCGTCACCCGGGTGACCGACATCATCGACGGGCACGACACCCGCCCCGAGTCGCACTCGCTCGAAGACAGCCTCGTCCGCGACGCCGACCGCCTGTGGCGGTTCACGCCGGCCGGCATCGCGCTCGCGTCGGGCTGGTTCGGACTCACGCCGGCGGAGTACTGCCGCCGCCTGCGGTCCGAGATCGTGCCCGAGCTGCTCACCGAAGCCGCCGTGCAGATGGCCGAGGCCGAGCTCGCGCGCTCCGAGGTGCTGCTGAAGACGGAGCAGCTGTCGTGAGCACAGTGGTGGATGTCGGATCCGCCGTCGGCGCGATGCGGGAGCGGCACCGTGATGCGGCGGCTCGCGTCCCGTACACCGTCGTCCGCACCCTCCGGATCGGCGGCGACGAGGTCGCGTCGACCGGCCCCGCCTCACCCGTGATCGACCCGGCGACGGGGGAGCAGTGGGGGTCGGTGCCCGAGGCGACCGCCGACGAAGTGGATGCCGCCGTCCGCGCCGCGCGCGCTGCCTTCCCCGCGTGGGCGGCGCTCGCTCCCACCGCCCGCGCCGACGCCCTTCGGCGCATGGCCGACGCGATCGAGCGGAGGGCCGAGCCCCTCGCGCTCACCAACACGCTCGAGAACGGTTCGCCGATCTCCGAGACCTCCGGTGCGGCCGGGAATGCGGCATCCATCCTGCGGGTGTTCGCGGGGATGGCCGGGTTCCTCGAGGAGCCCGACATCCGCCCCTTCCCGGGCGGGGTCAACGAGACCTTCGTGGCCCGCGACCCGGTCGGGGTGTGCGCGCTCATCGCTCCCTGGAACTTCCCGATCAACCTCGTCGTGATCAAGCTCGCCCCCGCGCTCCTCGCGGGGTGCGCGGTCGTGATCAAGCCCGCCTCGCCCACGCCGCTGTCGGTGCGCTTCCTGCTCGAGGCGGCCGACGAGGCCGGCATCCCACCCGGCGTGATCAATCTCGTGACCGGGGGTGCGGCGACCGGCGACGCTCTCGTGCGGCATCCCGACGTCGACAAGGTGGCCTTCACCGGATCGACGCCCGTCGGTCGGCGCATCGCCGCCGCGTGCGGCGAGCTGCTGCGACCGGTCACGCTCGAACTCGGCGGCAAGTCGGCCGCGATCGTGCTGCCGGATGCCGACCTCGACGCGATGTCGGGGGTCCTGCTGCGCAGCTGCATCCGCAACACGGGGCAGACGTGCTACATCTCGACGCGCCTCATCGCGACGCCCGAGCGCTACGACGACCTCGTCGAGATGGTGACCGGCGTCGTCGGCGGGGCGGTGGTCGGCGATCCGCTCGACCCGTCCACCGTGTTCGGCCCGGTGGCGACCGCCGCGCAGCAGGGTTCTGTGCGCGGACTCATCCGCGCCGGCGTCGCCGAGGGGGCGCGCGTCACGGTCGGCGGCGACGTCGCACCGCCGTTGCCGGGCGGCTCGTTCGTCGCGCCGACGGTGTTCGCGGACGTGCGACCCGACATGCGCATCGCGCAGGAGGAGATCTTCGGACCGGTGGTGACGATCCTGCGCGCCGCCGACGTCGACGATGCCGTGGCGATCGCGAACTCGACGCGTTTCGGCCTGGGCGGCATCGTGTTCGGCGCCGACGAGGACGCAGCCCTGCGCGTCGCGCGGCGCGTCGACACCGGGTCGATCGGCATCAACTTCTTCGCCTCGAACCACCACGCGCCGTTCGGAGGGCGCCACGATTCCGGGCTGGGGCTCGAGTACGGGCTCGAGGGTCTCTCGGCCTATCTCACGCCGCAGTCCGTGCACCGCCGCCGCCGCTGACCCGCGCACGCTCGCGCGTCCGGGCGACTTCGCGCGATGAATGCACTCCCGGAGCAACTGCGTGCCGAGACCCTGCCCCTGGGCGCCGAGAAGGTGCTGTTTGCGCCGAGAAGGTGCCCTGTGCGCCGAGAAGGTGCCCACCTTCTCGCGGGCAAACCCACCTTCTCGCGGGCAACCCCACCTTCTCGCGGGCAACCCCACCTTCTCGCGGGGAGCGGCCCGAGGCAGTGACCTCTACTGCGGCAGGGAGGGATGCCGCTCCTCGGACGCCCGCTGCGCGGGTATGAACAGCGCCACCACGAGCGCGACGATCGCGGCGGCCCCGCCGAGGATCAGCGAGATCGTGAAGCCCTGCGGCGTCGGGACCGGCA
>CAYOQY010000036.1:19236-20935 GCA_964406225.1 uncultured Microbacterium sp. | reverse complement strand
AGCCGGCTGAGCATCTTCGGGTTCTGGCTGCCCGCGAAATCGAACGGCAACCGGTCCCGCATGTTCTCCGCCCACCACACCGTGGACTGCTGCCGATCCACATCCACCACCAGCACCCGGTGACGACGAGACAGCGCCGCCCCGAGCTGCATCGTGACCGTCGTCTTCCCGACGCCACCCTTCTGGTTCGCCGCCGCGATGATCTTCATCGCCTTGCCCCCGATCTCCCGAACTGCGGATGTCGATTCACTATTGACACAAGTACACGGCTAAGCGGTATTGTGTGTCAAGAGGTTCTGCGGAACAGCAATGCGGTAAGGCAAAATAAGGGGGTGAAGGTCGACGTGAAGACAACCGACGGTCAGCAGATGTCCGGAAACGCGGCAACGCAGCCCGTCGGTGCCGCATTGCGCATAGCCCCCGGCTTCGTCGCGACAGCAAGCGACGATGACTCCGGTGTGGAAACCACGATCGAGGCGCACTACAACCCGCACCGCGGGCGGTACATCATCAAGACGATCCTCAACCGCGCCATCGCTGAGGACTTCGACGAGGACCGGCTCCGGCACACCGCGCCCCAGGCGATCCTGCAAGCAGCGATCCCGCACTGCATCACCGTGCGCCTCGACGACACCCCCGACACCCCGTGGGTGACCGTCGCGGACCTGACCACCAACGAAGGACGCATCATCCCGAAGTGGATGGCCGACGCGGTCGTCAAGCGCGGAATGAAAGACGAACGCTGGGACGTGATCGAGATCCTCTACGGCACCTCCGCGCTCTCCGACACACCCCCGGTGAAGCTCATCTCGTTCGAACTCGCCATCCCCGAACGCACCGCCTCCGACTGGATCAAGAAAGCACGCAACGCCGGACGCCTCGTCGGACTCACATCCAACGTCGGTCGACCGGTGAGTGACTAACCTTCTCAACTCGAGCACTACTGCGCCCACGGTCGTAGCTGTCGATCACGCCACGGCGGCCGCGGCTCTGGGCATCAGCCCGTCCCGGCTGCGCCACCACGTTCGCTTGGGTGATGTGACCCCTCACTTCTCGGGAACCAAACCGCTGTATGCGATCTCCGATCTGCAGAAGTTCATCGAGGGTCTGCCAACCCGGCCCGAGCACCTTCCGTCCGTGTAGATCGCGGACGCTCAAGCCAATACATCGAATTTCGGCTACGCAAGAGAGCCGACCGGTCGGCGGTCGACTGCGCCGCTCTCATCGCGACGGTGCGTTCCAGCACATCCTGCGAGAATGGGCGCGAACACCCTGCGGCTATGCCGTCGAACGGCAGTCCGTTCCAGACTGCTCACGCCCCTCGAGCGGGTTTGCCGCGCGGCCTGGCGAGGTATTGCCGCCATGGCTATGTGTGCACCAATGTGTGCACCCAGCCTCGATCGGACGGTAGGATCCCCATATTTCCGCGGTTTTCTGAGATAATTGTTCGCCGCCCGCTCAGCTTCCCAAGCTGATAGCGCGGGTTCGATTCCCGTCATCCCCTCCAATGCCCCAGTCGTGCCGACGAAGTCGGTGCGGATGGGGCATTCGTGTGGATGCCGTCGGAACCGATCCGCCCCGGGCGGTCCCGCTCCGCCGGAGGCTCCGCGCGCGGCGCAGCCGCGTGTGGAGGGGCGGAGTGGCCGATTCCCGTCATCCCCTCCAATGCCCCAGTCGTGCCGACGAAGTCGGTGCGGAT
>CAYOQY010000036.1:14712-19136 GCA_964406225.1 uncultured Microbacterium sp. | reverse complement strand
CGATTCCCGTCATCCCCTCCAATGCCCCAGTCGTGCCGACGAAGTCGGTGCGGATGGGGCATTCGTGTGGATGCCGTCGGAACCGATCCGCCCCGGGCGGTCCCGCTCCGCCGGAGGCTCCGCGCGCGGCGCAGCCGCGTGTGGAGGGGCGGAGTGGCCGATTCCCGTCATCCCCTCCAATGCCCGATGTGCCGACGAAGTCGGTGCAGCGGGGCATTCGCGTGGATGCCGTCCGAACCGATCCGCGCCGGGCGGTCCCGCCCCGCCCGAGGCTCCGCGCGCGGCGCAGCCGCGTGTAGAGGGGCGGAGTGGCCGATTCCCGTCATCCCCTCCAAAGCCCTCCCGACCGGTCGCGCGTCTCCCCGCCGAGCCCCCTGGCGCTGCATCCATCGGCCGCCTGGCGCCGGAATCACTCAACAAGCGGGCCCAGCTTCCACCGTCACCCCCCAGGAGAGCCCTCATGACCGCAATCACCGAAAACACCGCCCCTCAGAGCACACGCAGTCGTGGTCTCATGAGGCAGATCTCGATACTGGTGAGTTCGGTCCTCGCCATCGTCGCGGCGTTCATCGGGTCGGGGGCGTTCTTCGGGACGCCCATCCAGGAAGCGGCCGGCGGATTCCTCGACGCCGATTCGACGCTCATCGCTCCCGGGACGGGCGCCTTCCGCATCTGGAGCGTCATCTACACCGGCATGCTCGCCTACGCGATCTGGCAGGCGCTTCCGGCACAGCGCGACGATGCGCGCCAGACCCGCATCGGCTGGTGGGTCGCCGCCTCGCTCATCCTCAATGCGGTGTGGATTGGCGTGGTCCAGGCGGATCTGCTCTACCTCAGCCTGCCCGTCATCGTCGCCCTGCTCGCCGTGCTGTGCCGCATCTTCGTGATCCTGCGCCGCACGCGCCCGAAGAACAGGGTCGAGGCCGTCGTCGCCGACGGCGCGATCGGCCTCTACCTCGGCTGGGTCATCATCGCCACCGCCGCCAACGCGACCGCGATCCTCGTCGCGGCGGGCTTCGACGGATTCGGCATCGCGCCGGAAGCGTGGGCCGTGCTGGTGCTCGGGGTCGCCGCAGCCATCGGCATCAGCCTCGCCCTGTGGGGCGGTGGCCGGATCGCCCCCGCCCTCTCGCTGTGCTGGGGCATCGCCTGGGTGGCCGTGGCCCGGTTCACCGACGAGCCCTACTCACCCACCACCGCGATCGCCGCCCTCGTCGCCGCCGCTCTCATCATCGCGGCGACGGTGTTCGCGCGCGTGCGCCACGACCGCGCCGCACGACGTTAGTCGACCCCTCACCGCCCTCCCAGCGGCGACTGCCACGATGGCGGCATGACGCGTCGCGCCGGCCTCGGGTGGACCGCGACCTTCGGTGTGCTCATCGTCGCCGTCGTCTGGATCCTGAGCGGCGCATTCTCGGGCGCCGACCGTGCGTCAGGCATCGCCGATCGGTATGACAGCGAACAGCTCTGCCACGCGTCGACGATCATCGAGGTCGGCGCGGGCCTCGGCCTGTCGACACGCGACCAGACGATCGCGGTCATGACGGCCATGGGCGAGTCGTCACTGCGGAACCTCCCCTACGGGGATTGGGAGACCAGCGGCGAGCGCAATCCCGACGACTCACCCACGACGTCGCTCGGGCTTTTCCAGCAGCAGGACGGATGGGGCAGCCGCGACCAGCGGATGGACGCGCACACCGCCGCGACGCTCTTCTACCGGGCGATGACCGCGCGCGTGCCGCAGCCCGAGCGGGACGGCCTCGAACCCACACTCGTCGCGCACCGCACGCAGGTGAACGACGATCCGCACCACTACGCGCGCTACTGGCCGTCCGCGGTCGCGGTGGTGGAGTCGCTCACCGCGGACGCGGGATCGGATGCCGCGACCGCCGCGCCGTGCCCGTGACGGCACCCGGCACTTGAGTGCCTCGGGCACAGCGTCGGAGATCATGGCCGACACGCCGGGCGGCGGCATCCGTCATCGGCGTGTCGCTACGGATCTCCGGCGACGTGCACGCGGGCACCGCCGGCACCGCTCGACCCCGTTGTCGCCGCCCTTTCGAGCTCAGCTCGGAAGGCGGATACCCGCGGACTCCAGCTCGAGGCCGGCGAGTCGCCGCATGACCGCTTGGTCCCCGCGGCGCCACGCCCCCATGGCGTCGGAGTCGATCTTCGCGATCGTGGTGATCTTCTGATTGGTCAGAGCCCGCAGCGCCAGCAGATCGACACCGACACCCGCGCGCACCAGCGCCTGGGCGTTCCCCGCTCGGCGCACGAAGCGACCGCGCGTCAGAAGCCACACCGCCACGATCATGAGGATCGGCAGCACGGCCACGCCCACCCCCACGGTCAGCGCCAGCTGCATCGTCAGCTCCTGCTGGCTCCGCCCGGCATCCTCCAATGCCGCCCCCGCTCCGCTCGCCCCCTCGAACGGAGCCCGGATCGCCGGACCGATCAGGACGACACGGCCCAGATTGTCGCCCACCTCCGTCATCGTCGCCCGAAAACCCGCTCCGGCGTCCTCCATCTGCTTGCCGAACGTCGCGAGCTCGGCGATCAGCGCGTAGACCGTCGCGCCGAACCAGATCCAGCCCACGATGAGAGCGAGTGCGATGACGTCGGCGAGGAGTTGGCGGGAGCGGCGGGGGGCGTAGTCGGAATACAGTTTCACCGGCTCACCCTTTCACGCGGGTGCGTCGACGAGGCGCCACGCCGCACGGCGGCATCCCCACCCGCCACCTGGCGGCACCGCCCCCGGCATCTGCGCCCCCGTGGCGGTTCACCCCACCCGTCGGCGCCCCGATCATGGAGTCAGGTCACAGAGCCGTGACCCGATCGACCCGACCGATGGAGGTCACCATGAAGACCACTCACCCCTGCCCGCCGTTCGACGTGGAGCTCGGCGCGGTCCTCGCCGTCGTCGGCGAGATGCTGCCGCCGACGCTCACGCCCGAGATGATCGTTCCGATGCGGCAGGGCACCCTGCTCGCGACGCCGATCGATGAGCTCATCGGCGATCGCCCGATCCGGCACGAGGAGCGCACGGTGCCCGGCCCCGAGGGAGCGCCCGACATCACGCTGTCGATCTTCGCGCGCACCGACCATGCTCCCGGCGGGCCCGGCATCTTCCACACGCACGGCGGCGGCATGATCATCGGCGACCGCTTCACCGGGGCCGAGGAGTACCTGAACTGGGTCATGGAGCTCGACGCCGTCGTCGTGTCGGTCGAGTACCGGCTCGCGCCCGAGAACCCCGACCCCGCCCCGGTCGACGACTGCTACGCGGGCCTCGTGTGGACCGCGGCGCACGCGGATGAGCTCGGCATCGACCCGGCCCGTCTCGTGATCGGCGGCGGCAGCGCCGGCGGCGGGCTCGCCGCGGGGGTCACGCTCAAGGCCCGCGACCTCGGCGGCCCGGCGCTGGCCGGACAGCTGCTGATCTACCCCATGATCGACGACCGCAACGAGACGCCGTCGAGCCACCAGGTCGACGGGTTCGGCGTGTGGGATCGCGGCAGCAACGACACCGGGTGGGATGCCCTGCTCGGCGATCGCCGCAAGACGGATGCCGTCTCGATCTACGCCGCCCCCGCCCGCGCGACCGACCTCACGAACCTGCCGCCCGCGTTCATCGACGTCGCGAGCGCCGAAGTGTTCCGCGACGAGGACGTCGCGTACGCGATGAAGATCTGGGAGCAGGGCGGTGTGGCCGAGCTGCACGTCTGGCCCGGCGGCTTCCACGGTTTCGACGCGATGGCGCCCCAGGCGGCACTCTCGCTCCGGGCTCGCGCCGCGCGCCTGGACTGGCTGCGCCGTATCCTCGGCGCGTAAAGCCCCCCGCTGCCCCGCCCTGCCCTGCCCGCGCGGCACGGGCTAGGGTGGGGCAGAAGTCCACTCGAGGCGGCGGCGAAGATGCAGGAACTCGTAGGGCGACTCACGGCGGTTGACGCCGAGGCCACGGAGACGCTCAAGGTCATCTCGTACTTCGACGCGCTCATCAACGGCCACGCCACCACCGAGGTGCTGCTGCGGGGAGCGGCGATCCTGAGCGGCTGCGCCGCGGGGCAGACGGTCGGCGGCAAGACCATGCGGGTCGACGCCACCGGCATCCGCGCGGCGGCTCCCCCAGGCGACTGGCCGTCGCGCCAGTTCGAGGACGGCGGCATCGTCTGGATCGAGCGGTCCGGCGCGCCGCACGCGAACGACGAGATGATCCTCGAGCGACTCGCGATCGCCGCGGGCATCGCCTACGAGCGCACCTCCCCCGCGGCCGCATCACGCCGCGCCCTCGAGACGATCATCGACGACCAGGCATCGGCGGAGGCCCGATCGGATGCCGCGAAGCGGCTCCACCTCGATCCCCAGGCCCGCTACCGCATCGTGGCCACCGGCGACACCGACACCGGCGCCCCCACGGGCCGGGT
>CAYOQY010000036.1:3215-14612 GCA_964406225.1 uncultured Microbacterium sp. | reverse complement strand
GCTACCGCATCGTGGCCACCGGCGACACCGACACCGGCGCCCCCACGGGCCGGGTGCCCGCCGTCGTCGTGGGCACCGCGTACGGCCCCGTGCGCGCCGCGCTCACCGAGGAGACCTCGAGCGGCACGCGCGCCGGCATCGGCATCCCGTCGACGCCCGCGTCGCTGCCCGAGTTGTGGGCCTCCGCCCTCGTCGCCCTGCGCCTGTCGTCGTCGCGCGAACCCGTCGTCGACGCCGCCGACCTCGGCGCCCTGCTGCCCCTCGCACGCGCGGCCGACGCCACGCCGCACGGGATGCCGGACGTCGCGGCACTGTCGGACCTCGTCGCCTCTCACCCTGGTGCCGAGGCGCTGCTCGACGCGATCGCGGGGACCGAGAGCCTGCGCGCCGCGGGCGTGGAGGCGGGCCTGCACCACTCGACCGTGCAGGCGCGCGCGGAGCAGTACTCGACGGCGCTCGGCTTCGGCATCCGCTCTCCGCGCGGGCGCGTCCGCCTTTCGCTCGCGCTCGCGCTGCACCGTCTCGCGACGACCCGCTTCGACTGATCGCGCTCGCCCCGCGCCAGGCCCACGCACAGCTGCGGAGATCGTGGCCGACACGCCGGGCAGCGGCATCCGTCACCGGCGTTTCGGGGAGAGCTCCCGATTCTGTGCACGCCCTGACCCGCGGGCTCAGGGCACGAACGCCTCGTGCCGGTATCCGTCCGGGTCCAGCACCGCCACGGTCGCCTCGGGCACCTCGAGGAACGTGCCGGGCGCGTCGTTCAGGGGCTCCGACACGACGACGTGCGCGTCGTCGCCGAAGAGCGCGAGGCGTGCGGCGTCCGGGTAGAGCTCGCGGAGCGCGGGGATGTCGACCGAGTGGAACAGCGTGCGCGACCGCCCCTGCGTCGAGTAGCGGAACGCCCACAGCGTCTCGCCGTCCGACACGGCGATCGTGCCCTGCATCGGGAACCGCACTCCGTGCGCCCGCCCGGTCGACTCGACGAGCCGCACCGTCTCGCGCATCGCCGCGATCGGATCGTCCTGCAGGCCGAACGTGAGCGCCAGATGGAACAGCACCTCCGAATCGGTCGTGCCCCGCACGTGCGGGTAGAGCGACGGGTCGATCGCGAACGTCAGGTCGCGCTTGACCGCGCCGAAGTCGCCGAGAAACCCGTTGTGCATGAACAGCCACTTCTCGTGGCGGAACGGGTGGCAGTTCGTCTGCTGGATCGGTGGTCCGCCCGCCGCCCGCACGTGCCCGAAGAACAGCGGGCTGCGCACCGCCTGCGTGATCTCGCGCAGGTTCTGGTCGTGCCACGCGGGTTCGATGCTGTGGAACGTCGCCGGGATGCCGCCGGCCTCGGCATCCGCGGGATACCACCCGAAGCCGAACCCGTCGCCGTTGACGGTCTCGGCACCCAGCGGCGAGTTCAGCGACTGCGCGACGAGGGAGTGCTCGGCATCCAGGATGAGCAGGGAGGGCTGGAGCGGTTCTCCGCGGTAGGCGAGCCAGCGGCACATGGACGTCTCCTCGATCTCGGGCACGCGGGTGGGCGCAAACGGCGGCGGTGCGTGCGAGGCCAGGCTAGAACCCGACGAGCCCGCACGACGGGGCGAAAGTCCCGTCACCGCGACACGCGCGACCGCCGCACGAGACGGGTGATCTCGCGGATCGCGACGAACACGGCTGCGGCCAGCAGCACGAAGAGCCAGTCCAGGATGCCGAGCCCGGCCGTCCCGAACACCGCCTGCACCCATGGCACGTAGACGATCGCGAGCATGATCGTCACGCCCGCCGCGCACGCGAGCCAGTACGTCGGATTCGTGAAGGTGTAGCGCGAGAACAGTCCGCCGTCGCTGCGGCGCTGCGTGATGTTGCAGAGCTGGCAGACGAGCACGGTCACATACGTCATGGTCGTCGCCTGGGCGATCAGCGCCGGGTCGAACGGCGCACCGCCGCCGAACGGCGCCTCGCCGGCCCTCTCGAACACGAGGAGGAAGTTCACGATCGCCAGCACGCCGATGACCGACCCGGCGTACAGGACGTCGCCGATGCTGCGTCCGTTGACGATGTGCACCCGCGGGTCGCGGGGGGCGCGCTTCATGACCCGCCCCTCCTCGGGGTCGCGGCCGAGCGCGGCGATCGGGAGGAGTTCGCCGAGCAGGTCGATCGCGAGGATCTGCAGGACGTTGATCGCGAGCGGGAGCCCGGCGACCGTCGCGAGGATCAGGCTCACGATGTTCACGACGAGCTCGGCGGCATTCGACGTCAGACAGCTCAGCACGCCCTTGGAGATGTTGGCGTAGATCACCCGCCCCTGCTCGACCGCGCGCACGAGCGTCGAGAAGCTGTCGTCGAGCAGCACGATCTCGGCGGCCTCCTTCGCCACGTCCGTGCCCGACACGCCCATCGCCACGCCGATGTCGGCGTGCCGCAGCGCCGGAGCGTCGTTGATGCCGTCGCCGGTGACCGCGACGACATGACCCGAGCGCTTCACGAGCTCGACGATCCGGGTCTTGTCCTCCGGATCGACGCGGCTGAAGATCGTGCCGCCCGCGACGGCGCGCGCGAGCACATCGTCGTCGGCCATCGTCCGCAGGTCCTCGCCCGTGACGATCGTCATCGTGCCGCCGCGGTCCAGCCCCGCCTGGCGTGCGATCGCCTCCGCCGTGCGCGAGAAGTCGCCCGTGACGATGTTGACCCTGATGCGGGCATCCAGCGCGCGCCGCATGGCGTCGGGGACGTCGTCGCGGATCGGGTCGACCATCGAGACGAGCCCGAGCAGGTTGAGGTCGCGCTCGACCGCGGCCGGGTCGATCGCTGCGGCGTCGGCGCGCGTCGCCGGGCGGACGGCGTACGCGAGGTTGCGCAGTCCGCGCGCGGATCGGGCGGTGTGCTCCTCCAGGAAGGCCGCCCGGTCGGCATCCGTGATCGGTCGGACGCCGCCGCCGTCGTCGATGCGGTCCGCGCGGGCGACGACCGATTCGGGCGCGCCCTTCACGTACGCGGTCAAGGTGCCGTCGTCTCGCTCGCGGATCGCGGTCATGAGCTTGCGCGCTGAATCGAAGGGGAACTCCCGCACCTTGCGCTCGTCGAGGCGCGCGGCGGCGAGCTCAATGCCCGCCTTCGCGGCGACGGTCAGCAGCGCTCCCTCGGTCGGATCGCCGAGGACGTGCCATCCGGGATGCGTGTCGTCGGGCGGCAGCAGCCGGGCCGTACTCGCGAGCAGCCCGACACGCAGGAACGCGACCAGGGGCGCGCCGGGCTCCTCCCCATCGACGGGATGGATGCCGCCCACGGGCTCGTACCCGATGCCGTCCACGTCGTACTCGCGGCCGCCGGCGATGAGGCCGGTGACGGTCATCTCGTTCTTCGTGAGCGTCCCGGTCTTGTCGGTGCAGATCACCTGCGTCGAGCCGAGCGTCTCGACGGCGCTCAGCCGCTTGATGAGCGCCATGCGCTTCGTCAGGGCCGCCGCCGCGTCGGCGAGCGCGGTGTTCACCTCGGCGGGCAGGCCCTGCGGGATGACGGCACTCGCGAATCCGACGGCGAACAGGACGGCCTCGCGGAACGGGAGCTTCGCCCAGACCGCGACGACCAGCAACGCGAGGGCGAGCACGACGGCGGCGTACGTGATGACCTTGCCCAGGCGCTCCATCTCGCGCTGCAGCGGGCTCGGGCTCTGCGGTGCGGAGCCTGCGAGCTGGGCGATGCGGCCCAGTTCGGAATGGATGCCGGTCGCCACGACCACGCCGACCGCCTCACCGGTGGCCACCGTCGTCCCGGCGTGCGCCGTGTTGTGACGCTCCGCCACCATCACATCGGTCACGATCGCGTGCGTGTACTTGCGGGTCGGGTCGCTCTCGCCCGTGAGGGCGAACTCGTTCGTCGAGAACGCGCTCGCCTCGATGAGGCGGATGTCCGCGGGCACCGCCGCACCCTCCGTGAGCCGCACGACGTCGCCGACGACGAGCTCGGTCGAGTCGAGCTCGGCGAGGGTCCCGTCGCGCATCACCTGACTCAACGAGAGCGACAAGTGCTCCAGGGCCTCCATCGTCTTGCCCGACCGGTACTCCTGGAAGAACCCGATGGATGTGTTGAGGAGGACGAGCACGACGAGCACGGCGGAGGTGACCGCATCCCCCAGGCAGGCGGTGATCGCGGCGCAGATCAGCAGCAGCACGATGATCCAGTCCTGGAACTGGCGGAGGAAGCGCAGCACGAGCGACTCGCGGTGCACGCGCACGATCACGTTGTCGCCGAACGTGCGGCGCCGGCGCTCGACCTCGGCGGAGGTGAGCCCTTCAGGCCGCGTCTCGAAGCGCTCGAGCACCTCGTCTTCGGTCAGGCGGTACGCGTCGGCGGGCGTCGGCGGGGGCACGACGCCGACGTCGTCGTGCGCGTTCCCGCGCGAGCGTGCGGGCCTCCCGGACAACGACACCCCCTCGTCGGTTGATCAAAGGGTGCCACGACCGGGCGCGTCACGCGACGGGTTCGGCGAAGGGTTCGTCGCGGTCGGCGCCGGGGTCGAGGATCTTCTCGTCGCCAGAGGGGGATGCCGCGGCATCCGTCTTCGTCGACGCCGGGCTCTCGGCCGCCGCGCGGACCGCACCGATGCTCGCGACGATCACGAGCGCGATGCCCACGATCTCGAGCCACGAGAGCTCCTGGCCGAGGAGCAGCCATCCCGCGAGCGCGGCGGTCGCGGGCGCGAGGCTCATCAGGATCGCGAACGCCGACGCGGGCAGGCGCCGGAGCGCGATGAGCTCGAGGGCGTACGGGATCGTCGACGACAGCACCGCGACCGCCGCTCCGAGCGCCAGCAGGTCGGGGCGCAGCAGCGCGGACCCCGCCGACAGGATGCCGAACGGAAGGGCGATGAGGGCACCCACCGTCATCGCGAGCGCGAGCCCGTCGAGCCGGGGGAACTCACGGCCGACCCGGGCCGACGCGAGGATGTAGAACGCCCAGCTGGCCGCGGCCCCGAGTGCGAACAGCACGCCGAGCGGATCGAGGCGGTCCCAACCCCCGCCGCCGAGCGCGACGACGCCGATGAGCGCGAGGAGCGCCCACAGCCACGCGGAGCGACGGCGGCTCGCGACGATCGAGAGCACGAGGGGTCCGAGCACCTCGATCGTGACGGTCACCCCGAGCGGCAGACGCTCGAGCGCGAGGTAGAACAATCCGTTCATCACCGCGAGCACGACCCCGAACCCGACCACGGCCCGCCAGCCGGCGCGGGAGTGGCCGCGGAGGGCGGGTCGGGCGATGAGCATCAGCAGCACGGCCGAGAACACCAGCCGGAGCATGACCATGCCGAGCGGCCCGACCTGCGGGAACAGCAGCACGGCGAGCGACGCCCCGACCTCCTGGCACGCCAGACCCACCACGACGAGCAGGATCGCGGGAGTGGTGCCCGCCCGTGCGGTCACGGCCGGCAGGTCACGGAGCGGGGATCGGACAGATCGCGGCGGCCGCGGTCTGGTCGCGGTACTGCTGCGCCGTCCACGGCAGGCCTGCCTCCGGGGCTGCCTCCCCCGGTGCCGCCGGCGCCTTGGACGCGATCGCGGCCAGCTCCCAGGCGAGGTTCACGGCGAAGCCACCCCCACCCCCGGAGTTGTTCAGCACGACCGCGACGGTCAGGCCCGAGTCGGGATCCGAGAATGCCGCGGTCGCATATCCGGGGACGGAGCCGAACTGACCGATGAGCGAACCGGCCTGGAGCGTGCCCCCGCTCGCGGTGTACCACGACGGCGCTCCGCCGTACACGGCGAGCGGGCGGTCGTACCGGTCGACACCCTCCGGCAGAAGCGCTCCGGTCGCGAGGGCCTGGGCGTAGCGTCCGAGATCGTGGATGTTCGAGACGACGCCCGAGTCGGTGAATCCCGAGCTCGCCGACAGCGACGTCACGTCGAGGGGCTCGGCGCAGTTCATGACCCCCGCGGCGTCCCGCGTGGAGTGCAGGCCGGTCAGCACCGGACCGGTCGTCGATGCGGGGGCGGCGGTACGGCCGGGAAGCGAGGTGTCGGTCAGATCGAGCGGGTCGACGACGTACTCCTGCAAGAGCTGCGCGGCGGTCTTGCCCGTCGCGCGCTCGAGCGCGACGCCAAGCAGGACGTAGCCGGCATCCGAGTCGCGGTAGGCCGCGCCGGGCTCGCCGGTGCGCGGCTGCCCGAGCCCGTAGCTGGCGAGCTCGCGCGGATTCCACACGCGCGCGGGATTCGAGAAGAACAGTCCGGACAGCTGAGACGCGTACGACCCGATCCCCGACGTGCTGTCGCACAGCTGGTCGAGCGTGACATCTCCGAGGTCCGGCGAGCCCGACACCCACTTCGCGACGGGGTCGTCGAGACGCACGGTGCCCTCTTGCGCGACGGCGTACAGCACGTCGCATGTCATCGCACGCGTGACCTGCGCGATGCGGAATTCCATGTCGTCAGAGACCGCCGCATCGTCCGTCGGTGATTCGGTGCCCATCCCGGTGACGAGGCTGCCGCTCCAGGGCGCCCACACGCCCACGATGGCTCCGGACGCGCCCGAGGCGGCCATGGCGTGAGTGACGGCATCCGTCAGCTGCTGGGCCGTGGCCTCGGGGAACGCCGCATCGACCTGAGCCGGCACGTCGATCTGGACGCTCTCATCCGCCGCACACGCGGAGAGCAGGAGCGCGGCAGCGGCGACAGAGGCGAGCGCGGACGCGACACGCCCTCGTGTGGAACGGACCCGCATTGCTTCACCCCCCGGTGTGTCTGCATTGAATTCAAACACACGGGAATCACGCTTCGGTCACGGCCGCCCGTGGTGTATAAGATCCGCGCTACGCGCGCGGTGATCCGTTCCGGCTCAACATGAAGCGCTGCACGTCGGGGTCGACGCGGATGTCGCTCGGCCGCAGCGGCCTGCTGAGATACAGACCATCGAGCGAGGTGAGCCGCGACAGCGCGACGTACGTCTGGCCCGGCGCGAACGCCCCCGACCCCAGATCGACGATCGCGCGGTCGTACGTCTTGCCCTGGCTCTTGTGGATCGTGACCGCCCAGGCCAGCCGCAGCGGAAACTGGGTGAACTCCGCGACGATCTCGCGCGTGAGCTGCTTGGACCCGGGGTCGTACGCGTAGCGGAACCTCTCCCACACCGCCGGCTCGACGTCGAACTTCTCGCCGTCGACTTCGACGCGCACCGTGCCACCCGCGATGCGCACGACCGTCCCGATCGTGCCGTTGACCCAGCGAGGCGCTTCGCCGAACGACGCGGTGTCGTTGCGCAGGAACATGACCTGCGCGCCGACCTTGAGTTTGAGGTCGACGTCGGCGGGATACGACGCCTCGCCGCGGCCGAAGTCGCCGCTGATCTCGGCGGATGCCGTCTGCTCACGCCCGACGAGCTCGCTCAGATGGCGCCGGTTGATGTTGTTCACGATGTCGTTGCGCGTCGCGAGGGTGATGATCGGGTGCTCGCCGTCCACAGGGTCGGGGGGCGTGCGCGCGCCGGTGTCGTTGAGGATCTGCGCGATGTCGGCCGTCACCCGGCCGTATCGCACCGCGTTGAGCATCGCCTTGAACGCCGGGTCCGCCTGCCGGTGGATCTCGACGAGCTCCCGGATGTGCAGATCGGCGCCGTATGCGCCGATGTCCATCAGGCCGTCCCCGCCGACGCTGCCCGCCCACACCTTCGCGTCGAAGAACCAGAACGAGCGGTAGTGGTCGCGGATGTAGCGGGCCTCGTCACCGCGGGGCGGCACCGGGGCCAGTTGGTACGGGTCCCCGAACATGACGATCTGCACGCCGCCGAACGGCTCGGCGCGGCGGCCCCGCGCCTGGCGCAGCGACCGGTCGATCGCGTCCATCAGGTCGGCGTTGACCATCGAGATCTCGTCGATCACGAGTGTGTCGATCGCGTTGAGGATCTTGCGCGTCGCGTCGCTCTGCTCGATCTGGCCGTTCGCGATCAGCCCGATCGGCAGGCGGAACAGCGAGTGGATCGTCTGCCCCTCGACGTTGAGCGCGGCGACGCCGGTCGGCGCGCACACCGCGATCTGCTTCGACGTGTTCCACGCGAGGTGCTGCAGGAGCGTGGACTTGCCGGTTCCCGCCCGGCCGGTGACGAACACGTGCTCCCGCGTGTCTTCGATCAGCCGGAACAGCGCCTCCTGCTCGGGCGAGAGCGCGGGGGTGGTCACCGGTTCATGTTACGAGGGGATGCCGCACCGCGGTGCCCCGCGCCCGCACCGGTGGACAAGACCGGCGCCGAAGTCCGACCCCGCCTGACTCGGGTGATTCGGGTGACGCCGGGTGACGGCATCCGCGATCTCCCAGACGCGACTTCCTAGACTGGCCGAGTGGACCACGGGGCTATGGGCACGACGACGACGGGCGGGGCGGATGCCGCTCCGCCAGCACCCGCGCGCGTCCCCGACCACCGTGCCGGCGTCGACGACGGCCTCGCGTCGGGCCGTCCCGCGGGTGAGGGCGCCGCGGCACCGGCATCCACCCGCCGCCCGCGCCTGGGCCGCGACCTGACGCTCCTCGGCATCGTCGGCGTGCTGCTCATCGCCGCCGTCGCGGCGGGGGCGGCGACGCTCTACCGCGAGTTCTACAGCCCCACCGCGTTCGTCGAACGGTACCTCGGGATGCTGGCGGAGGGGCGTGCGGCCGACGCCCTCGCCGTCCCCGGCGTCGCGGTCGACTCGGCGCAGCTCGAAGCGGCGGGGCTGCCCGCCGCCTCGTCCGAGGCGCTGCTGCGACGCGACGCCCTCGCGACCCTCACCGACATCGAGATCACGGGCGAAGAGCAGACCGAGGAAGGCACCGTGCTCGTGAGCGTCCGGTATTCCGCGGGCGCGTTCCCCGGCACCACGACGTTCGAGGTGGAGCGTGACGGATGGGTCGGCGTCGCCCCGACCTGGCGGTTCGCGACGACCCCGCTCGCCCTCATGCGCCTGACGGTGAACGGATCGATGACGTTCGAGGTCAACGGCTTCGAGATCGACAAGCGGCAGGTCTCCCCCGAAGGCGTGGATGCCGATCCGCTCGCCCCCGTGTCGCTCCTGGTCTTCTCGCCGGGCATCTACTCGGTGTCGGTCGACAACGCGATCGCCGCGACGCGCGGCGTGGCGGTGCTCTCCGACAGCCCCTTGGCCGACGTGCCGGTCGAGCTGCAGGCGTTCGCGACCCCGGAGTTCGTCGAGATCGTGCAGACGCGCGTGGAGGAGTTCCTCACGGCGTGCGCGACGCAGGACGTGCTGCAGCCCACCGCGTGCCCGTTCGGCTACGTCGTGCAGGACCGCATCGTCTCGCCGCCGGTGTGGTCGATCGTCGAGCAGCCGAAGGTGTCGGTGCTCCCCGACGGCGCGGGGTGGCGCATCCCCGGCGCCGACGCGGTCGCGCGCATCGCGGTCGACATCCAGTCGCTGTTCGACGGCACCGTGGACTCGGTCGTCGAGGACGTGCCGTTCATCGTCACCGGCTCGATCGCGATCCTCCCGGACGGCACGGCGTCGATCACCGTGAGCGGACCCGACACCCGCTGACGCCGCCCGTTCGCGGCGCCGTTCCGCCATGATGTGGAGCGGAGGTGGCCCGATGAGCGGCACAGGCATCGCCCGGTGGGTGCCCGGTGTCGCAGTGCTCCGGGAGTATCGTCGCGCGTGGCTCTGGCCCGATGTCCGCGCCGGCATCGTCGTGACGGCCCTCCTGATCCCCGCGGGGATGGGGTATGCGGTCGCGGCCGGGCTCCCGCCCGAGACGGGCCTGTACGCCACGATCGTGCCGCTCCTCGCCTACGCCGTGTTCGGCCCGTCGCGCATCCTCGTCCTCGGCCCGGATTCGGCGCTCGCGCCGATCATCGCGGCGGCGATCCTGCCGCTCGCGCTCGGCAGCGACAGCCGCGCGGTGGCACTGGCCGGACTGCTCGCGATCATGGTGGGCGTGCTGCTCGTCCTGGGCGGCATCCTGCGTCTGGGGTTCGTGACCGAGCTGCTCTCCAAGCCGATCCGGGTCGGCTATCTCAACGCGGTCGCCCTGCTCGTGATCATCTCGCAGATCCCCCGGCTCCTCGGCTTCTCGATCGACGGGGTCTCGCCTCTGGCCGACGTGACGGCGATCGTCGAGGGCATCGCCGCCGGCGAGGTCCTGCCGCTCGCCGCCGCGTTCGGCATCGGGTCGCTCGGGGTGATCTTCGTCCTCCGGTGGCTGCGCTCCCCCGTGCCCGGCGTGCTGGTCGTCGTGGTGGTCGCGACCGCGGTCACGGCGATCTTCGGCCTCGCGGGGACCCTCCCCGTGGTCGGCGCGCTGCCGCTGGGTCTTCCGGCACCCGCGCTCGGCGGGCTGTCCTGGGCAGACGTGTGGTCGCTCGCGCTCCCTGCCGCGGGCATCGCGCTCGTCGCATTCGCCGACAGTGCGGTGCTGTCGCGCACTCTGGCCGCCCGGCGGGGCGACAGCGTCGACGGCAGTCAGGAGATGTCGGGCATCGGCTTCGCCAACGTCGCGAGCGGACTGCTGGGCGGCTTCCCCGTCACGTCGTCGTCGTCCCGCACGCCCGTCGCCGAACAGGCGGGATCGCGCACGCAGCTCACCGGCGTGGTCGGGGCGATGCTGCTGCTGGCGTTCATCCTGCTGGCGCCCGGGGTGACGGCGTTCCTGCCGTCCGCCACGCTCGCCGCCGTGGTGATCAGCGCGGCGTTCAGCCTGATCGACGTGCGCGGTGTCGCCCGCCTCGTCCGCATGGACCGGGTGGATGCCGCACTGTCGTTCGCCGCCTTCCTCGGGGTTCTCGTGTTCGGGGTCCTCGAGGGCATCGTCGTGACGATCGCGCTGTCGCTCCTCGCGTTCGTGCAGCACTCCTGGCGACCGTACAAGGCGGAGCTCGGCCGGGTCGCCGGACTCCGCGGCTACCACGACCTCTCGCGGTACCCCGAGGGACAGCGGCTGCCGGGCATCGTGATCGTGCGGTTCGACGCGCCCCTCTTCTTCGCGAACGGCGCGATCTTCGACGACTACGTGCGCTCCCGCGTCAAGGCGGCGGGTCCCGGGGTGACGACGGTGATCCTCGCTGCGGAGCCCATCACCGACATCGACACGACCGCGATGGATGAACTCGTCGAACTCGACGACTATCTCGCGAAGCACGGCATCCGCCTCATCCTGGCGGAGATGAAGGACCCCGTGATCGACGTGCTGCGTCGATACGGACTGACCGAGCGCTTCACCCCCGACCGCTTCGCGGCGACCGTCGGCGCGGCTGTCGACGACCTCACCGGAACCCTGCGCGGCGACCTCGACGGCACGAAGTGGGACCCCGATCGGGACGAGCCCGAGCCGGACGCGCCGCGCGATCCGGCCTGAGCGGGGCCGAGGGCCGCCTGGTCCGCCGGTCAGCGTGCGCGCGCGTCGCGGGCGGCGAGCTCGGCGAGCT
>CAYOQY010000036.1:0-3115 GCA_964406225.1 uncultured Microbacterium sp. | reverse complement strand
GCCTGGTCCGCCGGTCAGCGTGCGCGCGCGTCGCGGGCGGCGAGCTCGGCGAGCTGCGCGTTGTAGGCCGCGAGCTCGGCGTCGCCGGTGCGGTCGGCGTGCCGGTCCGCGCGCTTCTGCGCCCGGTCATCGTTGCGGCTCCACTGGATCGCCACGGTGATCGCGAGGATGAGCGTCGGGATCTCGCCGATCGACCACGCGACGCCGCCGCCGATGTACTGGTCTTCGAGCGGCGTCGGCCCCCACGTGCGCCCCATCGACCCGAACCACTCGGCGATCATCAGGCCCGACTGGCTCATGATCGCGATGCCGAAGAACGCGTGGATCGCCATGACGGAGATCAGCAGCACGAGGCGGCCCGCGTACGGCAGCCGGTACTCGACCGGGTCGATGCCGATCAGGGTGAGCACGAAGAGGTAGCCGGTGATCAGGAAGTGCGCCGTCATCCACTCGTGCCCGAGGTGGTCGTACAGCGACCAGCGGAACAGGTCCGTGAAGTAGAAGATCCAGAGGGACCCCACGAAGAGCCCGGCGGCGACGAACGGGTTCGTGAGCACGCGCGCGACCGGCGAGTGCACGGCCCACAGGAGCCACTCGCGTCCCCCACGCGTGCCGTCGTCGCGCTTGCGGATCGCGCGGGCGGCGAGCGTGACAGGCGCCCCCGCCACGAGCAGGAGCGGGATCGCCATCGTCAGCAGCATGTGACCGACCATGTGCACGCTGAACAAGTAGTCCTGGTACGCGTTGACAGGTCCGCACGTCACCCAGAACAGCAGCGCGAGACCTGCCACCCACAACACGGTGCGGTAGACCGGCCACCGATCGCCGCGCCGATGCAGCCGCCACACGCCCGCGAGGTAGAGGAAGACGCCGAAGCCGGCCGCGAACGCCCACAGCAGGTCGACGCTCCACGACGTGAACCACTGCGTGACGGTGAGTTCGGGCGGCAGTGCCGAGCCGGTCAGGATCTCGGCGGGGGTGCGCACCGCGGGGAGGTTGGAGGTCGTCGGGGGCGCCGTCCGTGCGAGGGCAGCCGCGGCGCCGCTGGCGAGACCCATGAATCCGAGCTCGAGGGTCACGAGTCCCCAGAACCGCCGGGCGGTCTCCTCCTCGGCCATCCGTCCGATCAGGCGGCGGCGGTACCACGCGCCGAGCACGCCGAGTGCGAGGAGTGCGCCGACTTTGACGGCGAGGATCGCGCCATAGGGCGAGAAGAGGTTGTCCCACGCGCCGACGCCGACCACGGCCCTGACGGTTCCCGAGATCGTCACGACCACGAACGCCGCCAGCGCGATGCTCGAGTAGCGCGACAGCGCGGTCGCGATCGCCCCCCGCGGCACGAGCGGCCGGATCACGACCATGAGCAGCAGCCCGCCGAGCCAGACCGCGGCGGCGATGATGTGCAGGATGAGCGCCATGACGGCCGCGTCGTGGTTCGCCTCCTCGCCCGAGTGGCCCTGGGTGCCCATCGGCACGAGCGCCGCGATCGCGAGGATCGCGACGAACAACGTGGGCGTCCACGAGCGCACCGCGAAGGCGAGCACCGTGATGACGGCACCGGCGATCGCCGTGAGGAGCCACGTGCGGCCCCCCTCGGTCTCGACGAGGTAGCGGCCGAGCTGTGCCCCGAAGGCCGGACCGAGGTCGAATGCGGGATTGAACGTGTTGACGAACGTGAAGAACCCGGTGGTGGCCGCGGCGAGAGTGAAGATCGCCGCGGAGATGGATGCCGTGTCCAGCGCGACGTCGAACTCGCGCTCCCCGGCCCGCAGGGTGAACAGCGCGGTCACGAGCGCACCGACCATGCCGGCCGCTGCGAGGTTCACGACGAGCTTCGAGACCGGGAGGCCCCAGCGTACGACCGGACCCGGGTCCCCGATCGCGAACGGCGCGGCACCGCCGCCGATCACGAGGCCCCAGATGAGCGTGACGAGCGCGACCGCGACGAGGATCACCGGACCGGCGACCCGCAGCGTGCGGGCACGGTCGTCGACTCCCGACGACGCGCGGGACGGCGCGGCGGGCGGGGACGACGTGGCTGTCACCCCTCCAGCCTAGGCTCCCGGCCTGTGCGACCGGCGGGCGGGCGCCGGATGCCGGACATGCAGATGGGGGATGCCGCGCGTGCGGCATCCCCCATCGGGAAAAGCGGGTGTTACTTGACGGCAGCCTTGAGCTTCGAGCCCGCGGTGACCTTGACGCGCTTGCCGGCCGGGATCTTGATCTCGGCGCCGGTCTGGGGGTTGCGGCCCGTACGTGCGGAGGTCGCGACCTGCTCGAACGAGATCCAGCCCGGGATCGAGACCTTGCTGCCCTTGGCGACGGCCTCGGAGACCGTGGAGAAGAGGGAGTCGAGCACGCCCGAGACCGCAGCCTGGCTCTGGCCGGTGGCGCTGGCGATGCTCGCGACGAGTTCGGTCTTGGTGATGGACTTGTCAGCCATGTGGTTGTCCTCCAAGGCGGCGCATGAGCCGCCTTTCATTGCTCGGAACCCGGGTGCACGATGCTCCCGGCTGGTCGGATCGACCGTGCCCGAATATACCCACATTCCGCGGAATCACGCGGATCTCGGCCCCCCTTGACGTAATCGGTCGGCGTGTCTATGGCTCACGTGTGACGCATGTGACTGAAGTGACTTGTGTGACTGATGTGACGCGATCCCGCCCCGGGTTTCCGTGAAACTGCAACTGCACGCCGAGACCTTGGGGATTCCCCTACGTCTCGGCGTGCAGGTGCAGTCTCACGGGAGGGAGGGGGACGCGAAGGCGAGGGGATGCGGAAAGGCCCGGAGTTCCGAGGAACTCCGGGCCTTCGCGTGAAGCGGATGCTTACCAGCTGGACTTGGTCACGCCGGGCAGCTCGCCGCGGTGCGCCATGTCACGGAAGCGGACACGCGAGATGCCGAACTTCGTGAGGACGCCGCGGGGGCGACCGTCGATGACGTCGCGCGAACGCAGACGCACGGGCGACGCGTTGCGGGGCAGCTTCTGCAGGCCGATACGAGCGGCTTCGCGCTGCTCGTCGGTGCTCGTCGGGTCGACGAGGGCCTTCTTCAGTTCGGCGCGCTTCGCGGCGTAGCGGTCGACGACCACCTTGCGCTGCTCGTTGCGCGCGA
>CAYOQY010000035.1:18491-21091 GCA_964406225.1 uncultured Microbacterium sp. | reverse complement strand
CCGGCGCGGCATGATGGTGTCGCGCGTGTGGTGGTGGGTATGCCGTGGGGGCCGCCTGTTCGCAGGCTTTTCCCTGAGATGCGGCGCCGGCCGCCCCGTTCCGTGCCGAGGCACAGCGCAGGGCGCGCGTAAGCGCACACCCGCCCAATGATACGCGGTGAACGCCGGGGCGGTCAAACGTGCGGCGACCTCACGGATTCAGCAGGATCGCGACGAGCGACGCCGCTGCGGCGAACGCGACCGCACCGGACGCGAAGATCACGACGAGAGCGGTGCGGCGCCCTCTGCGGCGCTGGGCGGACGCGGCCCCGGCACCGTCGGCGGCCGACTGCGGCACGCGCGGAGCCGGCACGGTACGGGATGCCCGGACGGGCGCCGCCGGGCGTGCTCCGTATCCCGCCGGTGCGGCGTGGGGCGCCGAAGCGGCCCGGCCGGATGTCGCCGGCGGCATGACGGCGGGCACGGACGAGGAGACGGGAGAATCAACCGGCGAGGGCTGAGGGCGGGAAGCGCGACGCCGCGATTCGCGTCGCGCGATGATCGTGGAGCCCTCCGCGGTCGGATCGTGCGACGTCGCGCCGGATATCTCGCCCGACGGTGGCGCGTAGGTCGCTCGCCGGCGGCTCGGCTCCGCGCGCATCGTCTCGTCGGGGTCTCCTTCCGGACCACCGCCGCGCGCCGCGGTGCGACGCGAGCGGACCGTCTCCTCGTCGGGGAGGTCGCTCATCCCTCGGTCCGCTGCAGCCGCACTTCGGCGTCGCCCAGGAAGAAGCGCTCGCCCGCCTCGATCTCCTCGCCCGGAGTCGCTTCGACCTCGGTGCCCATGAGCGTCGCGAACAGTACGCCGTTCGTCGATCCGAGATCGGTGATGTACCAGCGCTCGTCGCGCAGCACGAGACGCGCGTGGGTCTTCGACACGGTGCCGTCGTCGATCGGGATCAGCTGCGCCGACGGCTGGGCGCGATCGGCGACCGGCTTGCGCCCCACGAGCACGACGTCGGACGTGATCGGGATGAGCGAGCCGGACGGCGCGACGAGCGACCAGGCCGTGCGGCGACGGCGGGTGATGATCGTGTGGTCGAGGGGGTCATCCGGGATCTCGGCCTTCGTGTGCTGCGCCGACACCGTGCTGCGCGCGGATCGCGGCGCGCCGGCCTGGGCTGCGCCCGCGACCGCGGACACGTGCCCGGAGGTGTCCGGGAACGCCTCGGCCTCGGGGATCGGCGATCGCGCGGGCGCCCACGGCTCGGGCTCGGATTCGGCGGGCACCTCCGGCGCGGGCGGCACGCGCGTGACCGGCGGGGGGTCACCCACGCGGCGCGGGGCCGCGGGGCCTTCCACGACGCCGGGTCGCGGCGACGGATCCCGAGGGTCCTCACGTGTGACGGGCAGCGACACGGGAGCTGCCGCGGAGCGCAGGGGCACGGCCGAGATCGGCGCCGGTGCTCCCGAATCGGCTCCCGTGACCTCGCTCGTGCCCTCGCTCACGGCGCCGAGGTCGAAGCCGCCCCACGAGCGGGACGCGGACTCGGGCGGCGCGAACGACGACCGTCCTGCCAGGGGCGCGGGGACGGTGTCGGATGCCGGCGGCACGGTGTCGTTCGCCGGAGGCACGGCGTCGGCATCCGGGCGGACAGTGCCCGGCACGGCGGGCACGGTGTCGTATGCCGGAGGCACGGTGTCGTATGCCGGGGGCACGGTGACGTATGCCGGGGGCATGGTGCCGGATGCCGGCGGCACCGTGTCGGCGAGCGCGCGCGCCTGCGCGGGGGCGGAGACCGGGGGCACCGGCGGAGGCGGCGGGGTCCAGGCGAGGTCGTCCGACGCGCCGTGGCCCGTGGGTACGGCACGCGGGACGAAGCCCGTTCCGTCGTCGATCCCGCCGTCCGCGATGCCCGTGCGGCGGGGGCCGCTCGCAGACACTCCGCGGGCGGACGATTCCGCGCCGAGCCAGCGCGCGGGGCCGAACCCGAGCACCGAGGCCCACACGGGCACCGCGAGCGCGGCGAGCACCGTCATGCCGACCCCGTAGCCGAACGCGAGGTTGATGCGGTAGCACGCGACGACGAGCACGACCCACAGGATGACGGGACCGGCGAACGGCACGAGCACGAGCAGGAAGAGCAGCGGCGAGAGTCGTCCGAGCTGCAGCAGCACGATCTGGTTGAGGATCGGCACCCACGCCTTCCAGCCCTCCTCGCCGCATTTGCGGAAGACCGCGGACAGCGCGAGGGCGGTCCAGATGTAGAGCGCGGCGAAGGAGAGGAACGCGATCAGTCCGAGCGCGACGCCCGCGGAGTCGTCGGTGGTCATGGCGTGGCGCGCGCGGTCGAGGTGACCGGGCGCTTCCCCCTCTCAGCGAAGCGCGTCCCGGCGCCGGGGGGCGACAGGTGGCGGACGAACGATCTCAACGATACGGTCGCGCGGATGCCGCGCCACAGTCCGCGCCCGCGCACGAGCGCGCGGCGCTCCCGGTCGACGGCATCCCAGAACGTCGTGACGTCCGCCGCGGACACCGCGGATTCCGAGAACACGGCGCGGTCGGCATCCGCCGCGAGGCGTGCACCCTCGGCCGTGTCGAACTGTGCGGCGAGCTCGGC
>CAYOQY010000035.1:0-18391 GCA_964406225.1 uncultured Microbacterium sp. | reverse complement strand
CATCCGCCGCGAGGCGTGCACCCTCGGCCGTGTCGAACTGTGCGGCGAGCTCGGCACGGGTGAGCGAGGACGGCGCGGTGCAGCCGGCGTCGACCGCGGCGTCGACGTACTCGTCCCACCCGCCCGCGATGCTGCCGGCCGGTGCGGCGTGCGTCCGCCGGGATCGGCGGCGGAGCGCCTTGGCCGCCGCGATGAGCGCGAACGGTCCCACGACCAGCAGCGCCGCCAGCAGCGCGATGGCGCCGGCGCGGAGGATCGGCCAGAGCCAGGCGAGATCGATCGCCGCGGCCTCGTCGGCGCGGTCGTCCGCCGCCGAGTCCTGCTGGATCGGGTCGGGCGGGACCACATCCTCCACGGCCTCGGGGCGCACTTCGGTGACGTTCTCGGGATTGCGCTGCTCGGTCACCTCGAGGCTCGGCGACTGCGCGTGCTGCGGCGTCGTGTCGACCGCGATCCACTGACCGGTCGCGGTCTGCACCTCTGTCCACGCGCTCAGGTCGCCCGCGCGGCAGGCGCCCGTCTCGCACGTCGGGAGCGCCGGATCGGACGAGACGAGACGCGCCCCGAGCACCACCCGCGCCGGGAAGCCGAGCTCCTGTGCAATGAGGGCGACCGCCGTGGCGAACTGCTCGTCGTCTCCGACCGCGGCGACGTAGTTGTCGGATGCCGCGGCACGCGGGTCGGTCTCGCGCTCGAGCAGCCGGGCGAACATCGCGTCGATGCGCGCGAGCGAGTGCCCGGACGCGCTCGGCTGGAACGCGTACCCGGGAAGGGCCGTCATCCATGCCGGCGGCGCGTCGCCGATCTCGAGGGCGTGACTCAGGTAGCCGCGTTCGCGCAGCAGCGTCACGAGCCCGGCCAGCGCCGCCCCGTCCGAGCCGGTGGCGTGCGCGGCGACCCACGTGCGCAGGCTTTCCGGCGCCGCGAGGGCATCCGCGAGTCCTCCCGGCGCGTCGACGGAAACGAGGTCGGCGGGCGCGGGCTCGACCGCGGTGAGGAGGTACGCATCCCCCGTCACGAGCCCGCCGCCGGCGGTCTGCACGCCGGCCTCGGCGTCCGCCCGGTAGTAGAAGCCGTCGGCGAGGGCCGCGGCGCGGGAGCCCGTGAACTCGACGGACGACAGCTCCCCTGCGGTCGGCATCCAGATCCCGTCGAGCTGCTCGATCTCGACCCGCATGCCGACGACGCGGCCGTCTCCGGCATCCCGGACGGACGGCACGCGGACGAAGCGTGCCTGGTCGACGGCGCCCGTTCCTCCGCTGCGGTAGACCTCGCCGTCATACGCGTCCAGTGTGGCCAGCCGCACGCGCTCGGGGAGCCCGCCTCCGGATCCGTCGACCGCCGAGACGCGGAAGAGCACGTCGTCGACGCGCTCGTCCGCGAAGAGCGCGCGGTACTCCGCGAGCGGGCTCACCGCCGCCGCGATGTCGACCTCGGGGCCGGCGCTCGCGCGCAGCACATCGCGCTCGGCACCCCGCGCGGCGAACGGCACGACGATCGCGACGACCGCGACCGAGAGCGCGATCATGCCCGCTCCCAGGGCGGTGCGGCGCCGATCGGCCCGCGACGGCGCATGGGAGACGCGCACCCCGCTGGATGCCGCGGCCCGGCGCAGCGCCCGCACCCGCTCGTCCCGGCTGCGCCACGCGAGCCACAGCAGGATCGAGAGGAGTCCGGCCGCACCGATCGCGGTCTCGACGGGAGCGGTGAACGTCAGAGGCCCGAGTGCGATCGGTGCGCTCACCGTGGTCCGGCCGAAGAACAGCCCGAACGAGATCATCGCGAGCGCGATCGGAACGGCCCCGTACGCCGCACGATCCTCGCGCCACGCCAGCAGGAGCGCGGCGCACGTCCCCACGAGGAAGACGACGAGCGCCGGCACCAGGAGATTGCGGTACGACCCGACCGGCAGGTCGACCGTCACAAGGTCCTTCCACGCCAGGACGACGCCGGTCGCGACCTCGCCGAGACCGCGGACGACGTCGGGCGCGCTCCCCGAGCGGGTCGGCACCGCGACCGGCACACCCAGCACGAGAACGGCGACCGCGAGGAGGGCGGCGACCCGCCATCCGCCCCATCTTCGACGCCACGCGAGCGCGGCGGCGGCGGTCGCGACGAGGGCCGAGACACCGACGAGCAGCAGGAACGCCGCATCACGGTAGATCGGCCAGGCCGCGGCGGCGGCGAGCACGACGGTCGCCGCGACGAACACCGAGCCCGCCACGACGCGGGGGACGATCCGGGGCGCGATGCGCGGCGGAGTCCGGGGCAGGAGGGGCGGCTCGTTCACGATGTCGCCCCGCGCACGAGGAGTCCCGACAGATCTTCGAGGGTGCCGACGGTGAGGACGGTGAGTCCGGCGAGGACCTGCATCCGGGGGTGCGCCCGTTCATCGCACACGACGGCGACCACGGCCGTGTCGGCGGGGAAGCCGAGCGATGCCTGCTGCAGGGTGGCGAGCGTGACCCGCGAGCCGACGACGACGAACGCGATCGAGAGCCTCTCGTTCGCCTCGGCCGCGAGCCGGCACACGTCGGCGACGGGCATCGTGTTCTCGAGCAGGTCGACGCCGCTGAACCCGTCGAGCATCGTCCGCCGTGATGCGGCCGGGATGCGCCGGATCGCGCGCAGACGCCCGCGCACGACGCGGGGGATCTCGGCCCCCGTCACGACGTCGACGTCGCGGGCGTCATGTACCGCGCGCACCCCGAGCGACGCAGCGCAGCTCACGGCGAGCTCGAATTCGTCGTCGTCGGCGAACTCGGGACGGGCGACCGAGAGCACCACGGCCATCCGCGATCGCCGGGACTCCTCGTACTGGCGGACCATGAGCCGGCCGGTCTTCGCCGTCGACTTCCAGTGGACCTGCCGACGCGAGTCGCCCGGCGCGTACTCGCGGATCGCATGGAACGACATGTCCGCATCGACCAGACGCCGCGTCGGGTTGCCCTCCAGGTCGCGGATGAGGCCCGCGCTCGTCGACGGGACCGCGATCGTGCGCGGATGGACGAACAGCTCGTGCACGTCGTCGAACGCGTGCTCGCGGCGGAGGAGCCCCACCGGGTCGCTGCGGACGGTCGTGGCGGGGCCCACCCTGACGATGCCCCGCCGCAGCGCCGGGATCTCGAGGGGCTGGGCGACGCTGTGCCCCGGGCGCAGCAGGGGCACGCCGAATTCGACGAGACCCGGGCCGACCGGGATGTCGAGTCGCCCGGGCAGGGCGACGCGGCGTCCGTCGTTGCGGACGACGACGTCGCCTGTGACGCCGTCTCCGGCAACGATCCGCTCGTGGGCGAGCACGAGGTCGACGTCGTACGATCGCGCCCCGAAGAGGAACGGGACGCTCATCGCCAGGAGCGCGGCCGCGATGCCACCGGCGACCATCCACTCCACCCATCCGACCGCGATCCCGCGGCCGAGGCCGAGGGTGGCCGCGACGATCACGAGCGCGCCGGCGGGGCGGACGGTGCGTGCGGTCCACGCGGCCGCGGCCGTCAGCCGGGACGCGATCGCCCGCGACGTCCGCGCGCCCCACACCACCAGGCCCACGAGGCGCCGGCCGCCCGGGCCGCGCGTGATCTGCGTCGTGTCCCCCTCCGCGCCGGCGCGCACGCCCACCGTCGACCCGGTCCGGGCCGACGTGCGGGTGTGGCGGGAGTCGGTGAGGCTCATGCGCCCTCTCGGCGGCTGGGGGGTGTGACATCCAGCAGCACCTGACCGATCACGGCCTCCTGCGTCACCCCGTCGAACTCGGCTTCGGGGTGGAGGATGAGCCGGTGCGAGAGCACGGGCACCGCGAGCGCCTTGACGTCGTCGGGTGTGACGTATGTGCGACCCTGCGACACCGCGCGCGTGCGGGACGCCTTCGTCAGGGCGAGAGCGCCGCGGATGCTGACACCGAGACGCACCTCATCGGCGGAGCGGGTGCCGTCCACCAGGCGCGCGATGTAGTCGAGCACGAGGGCGTCGACGTAGACGTCCGCCGCGAGGTCGGCCATGCCCACCATCGCCTGGGGCGCGATGACGGGCGCGAGCTCGCCGGTCGCGACGGCGGCGCCGTCGAGGATGCGCACCGTGGCGGCGTGATCCGGATAGCCGAGCGATGCCCGCATCATGAACCGATCGAGCTGGGCTTCCGGCAGGCGATACGTGCCCGCCTGCTCGACGGGGTTCTGCGTGGCCAGCACGAGGAAGGGGACGCCGACCTGGCGCGAGACCCCGTCGATCGTGACACGCCCCTCCTCCATCACTTCGAGCAGCGCCGATTGCGTCTTCGGGCTCGCGCGGTTGATCTCGTCGGCCAGGACGATGTTGGCGAAGACGGGTCCGGCGTGGAACTCGAACGAGCCGGTCTTCTGGTCGTACACGGTGATGCCGGTGATGTCGCCCGGAAGCAGGTCGGGCGTGAACTGGATGCGCGTGTTCGTGCCCTGCACGGTCTGGGCCATCGCGCGGGCGAGCGAGGTCTTCCCCGTCCCGGGCACGTCCTCCAGAAGCACGTGCCCGTCGCTGAGCATCGCGGTCAGGACCAGTTCGACCACGTGGCGCTTGCCGAGCACGGCGCGCTCGACGTTGTCGGCGATCTGGCCGAACGTCTGGGCGAACCAGGATGCCTGCTCCTGCGTGATCGTCATGTGCTCGTCGTCCTCTGTCTGGGGTGGATGCGTAAGGGGGTGGAAAGCGGTCAGGGTGTCGGCGGACCGGGGCTGTTCGGGTCGCAGGCTGCCGAGAACGTCGCATTCGCCGGCGACAGGCCCCACGCCTGCGCGCTCCAGGCCACCGACACGGTGATCCCCTCGACCCGCACGGCTCCGACCGGGACCGTCCACGTGCCCGGGGTGTGCGGCAGCACGGCGCCCGTGGCGTCGAGGTAGCGCAGACCGGTGTTGCCGAACGTGATGGCGGCTCCGCCGCCAGACGGGTCGGCGGACGAGTCACCGGCCGTGACCAGGTCAGCGCCGCCGACGCAGCTCTGCACGCTCCATCGCGCCTGCACCTGGTACGGCGCGCTCCCCGAGCGCGGTGCGACGGTCGCCCACGGGGTCGCCGTCCCCCAGATCTCGTGGACGTATCGCACCTGGATGCCGGGATCGCGGTCGAACACGGTGCTCGGCATCCCGGCGAATTCGACGCGGTTGCGGTTCGGCACGCGCTCATCCGACGTCGGCTGCGCCCGCACGATCCACTCGGCGCGGCTCTCCGACACGTTCGGCGTCGCATCCACGACGAACGTGTAGCCGCGCGGTGCACGTCCCGCCTGCTGGGCGCGCACGCTCGCGGTCGTCGTGGCCGATCCGAACACCGTCCCTTCGAACCACGACTCCGCGCACAGCTCGAACACGTACTCGTCCCCGTCGGTCAGTCCCGGGAACGTCGCCGTGTCGCCTCCGTCCGCGGGCGTGCACCGGTCACCCTCGCGCACGATGCCGTACCGCACGGTCGACCCGTCGCCCCCCGAGGACGCCGACCCGCGGGCGGTGACCGTCGAGGTCCCGTCGCCGTTCGACACCGAGGTGAGTGACAGCGAGAGGCCCGTCGGGGCGCCGATCCCGTTCGCCCACACGGTCGTCGCCGCACCGGAGGGATTCCCGCCCAGTCCCGGCGGCAGGTCGAACCTCGAGTAGGGGGTCACCGTGATCGGGCTCGACGTGTTGGACCCGACGCGGTAGCCGCGAAGCTCGACGCGGGTGTCGCCCCGCCGGATCGGCACCCGGACGGTCTCACCGGCCGGACTCGTGACCTCGATCGTGCCCGTCTCGTCGGGGTCGATGCCCTCGATGCGCAGCGCGACGACACCTCCGGCGCCGGAGGTCACGACGGGCGTCGCCTCGACGGTCGCCGGGGTTCCCGGAATCCCGTATGCCCACGCGGTCGTGCGGACGCTCCCCCGCGACGTGCCCACGGCGTTGCGGGCGAACGCCTCGTACGTGCGCTGCTCGCCGTTGGGCGCCGAGATCGGCGGGCACGTCCCGTCCGCCCCGCACCAGGCGACGTCCTGCCCGTTCGCACGGATCACGAAGCCGGTGAGCGCGGGATACGCCAGGCGGGCCTCCCCCGGATCGACGCGGAGCGTGAGCGACCCGTCGGCATAGGCGGTCTGCGACAGGCTCGCGGGCGCCTTGGGGAAACCCTGGAGGTCGAGCAGCAGCTGACCGTCCCGCTCCGCGTTCGTGCGCCGCCCCTGCGCGTCCTGCACCGAGAAGGATGCCGTGCACGTCGCACCGGGCGCGTCCGGCGCCCACGACGCCAGGATGCTCGTCGGCGACGCGACCCGGAAGCTCACCCCGACGCACGCGCCGGTCGGGCGCACGTCGATGACCGAGAGCGGCGTGCGCGGGAGCGGGTTGACCTCGCCGCTCGCCCCGATCACCGTGATCGCGCACGATGATCCGGCGGCCTGGGAGCACTGCTGGGCCACAGAGCCGCCTTGCGGCAGGGTCGACGGCGCGGCGCCCACGCGCAGGATGAGCCGCACCGGAGCAACGGCGGCGTGACTCGTGACCGAGACCGCCGCGGCCTCCTCGGCGCCCGGGACCGCCCGGTCCGCGCCGACCACGGTGACGATCGTCCCGTCGAGCGACACGTCGAACGCCGCGCCGCTGTACTCGAGCGCGTACCGGATGCCGCTCCAGTCCTCCCGCAGCTGCCACGTGGTCATGTCGCGCAGGTCGAACGTGGCCGTCTCACCGGGGCCGACCGTCATCGACCCCGCCCGCAGTTCCGGCTGCGGATCGAGCGCGCGCACCGCGATCGGGACGGAGAGATAGGTCCAGTCGGTCTGCCCCGCGAGACGGACCGGCACCTGGCACGCATCGACCCAGGGCGACCCTGCGCCGGCGTCGTATCGCACGCTCGTACCCGCCTCCCGGCGGCACGTCGCCTCGGCGCGGGCGCCGGACGCCCGGACGTCGTCACCGACCTCCAGGGTGCTCCCCCGAGGCCGGGCCACCAGGTCGGCCATGTCGAAGGCGACGGCTTCCAGCTCGGCGACCTCGGGGGTCTCGGCTCCGGCGCGCAGGGCGAGGGCGAGGTCGCCGTCGCCGGGCACGCGGAGGAACGCGTACGTGGTGACCTCCCCGTCGGGCCCCTCGCCCGTCACGGCGAACGGGATCACGCGGGTGGTCGCGGGCAGCTCTCCGCTCACCTCCCAGCCGTCCGCCCGCACGTCACGCGGCTCACCCCACAGGCTGAGTTCGAGGTCGTCGACATCGCCTCCCGACCACGAGACCCGCCCGCTCACGACGTCGATGCCCTCGGGGAAGTCCTCGCGCGTCTCGACCGTGAGCACCGTGTCCTCGACCACCGGGTAGTTCGGCACGCTCTCACGCACCACCTTCACGACGATGAGCCCCCGGCCGGTGTTGCCCGAGCTCGACTCGACGTCGTAGAGGAACGACATCGTGCCCGGCTCGGTGCCCGCCGCGATCTCGACCGTCGCGTCGTCCACCGCGCCGAGGCGGGTCTCGAGTCGCTCATACTCGGGGTTGACGCCGCCGTCGCCGAGGAGCACGGGCAGGTCGGGGCGGACGTCCGTCAGCGCGAGCGTGCCCATGGTCGGGTCGACGTCGTTCGCGAGGGGACTGATGCGGATCGAGCTGTCCGCGCCTGCCTGCACCTGCACGTAGTCGGTGAAGGTGATCGGGCTCGGGTTGGAACTGCCGTCGAGCACGCCGATGCGCACGACGCCCTCGCCGGCCTCGCCGGACGCGTCGACCACGCGGTAGCGGAAGCTCGCCTGGCCGCGATAGCCCGGCACGCTCGTGTACACGATCGACTCCCCGTCCGCCGCGATCGTCGCCGAGCCGCTCTCGGGCTGGGTGACGATGCGGTCGAGGCTCACGACGTCGCCGTCGGGGTCGCTGCCGAACCCGTCCACCTCGATCACCGTGGACTCGCCGCTCAGCACGCGACCCTCGAGGGTTTCCGGCAGCGGCGCGCGGTTCGCGTCGTCCGGCAGGACCTGGATGCGCACCGTCGCGGTGTCGGCCAGGGACGGGGCGCCCGTCGTGTAGACGGAGTAGTCGACCGTGTACGAACCGGGCTCGGTGGGTGCGAGGTACCTCAGCTCATCGCCGCCGGCGAACGCGAGCGCGTCGGGCGTCGACGAGACGACAGACGCCGGATTGAGGGTCGGCCGGCCACCGGCCGGTGCGATGTCGTTCTCCAGGATCGGGACGTCGATCTGCGCGCCGACGCGGACGACGACGGTGTCGTCGACGGCGATCGGGGCGAGCGCGGGGGCGGGCGGCAGCAGGAACACGGTCGCCTCGCCCTCCACGCGCGCACCCTGGTCGTCGGTGCCGTCGCTCACGGTGTACGACACGGTGCCGAGCCGTCCCGGGGCACCGGACTCGGTCGCCCCCGACACGCGCAGGAAGTTCTGACCCACACCGTCGACCGACAGCGACGCGCCGGCATCCGCATGCCCGACGACGTCGCTGAGCAGCAGCACCCGACGAGTCGGGTTGGACACCGCCGTCAGCACGTCGAGCGTGGCGTCCTCCTGCGGGTGCACGAAGGCGATCACGGGCGACGTCGCCAGCTGCGGCGGGGCGTCCGCGGGGAGGATCGTGATCCGCGCGGTGCCGTTCGCGGGGGTCGTGCCGTCGCTCACGGTGAAATCGACGCGGAACGTTCCGGGCGTGCGGGCGGAGAAGTCGAAGGATGCCGAGCCGGCGACGATCGTCGCCGACGCGTCGGCGTCGTCGAGGACGCGCACGGACTCGAGCGCGACCGCGCCGGCCGTGCCGGTGACGTGCGGGGTGACATCGACCGTGAGGCCGGCGTCGATCGAGTCGACGACCGCGAACGACTGCACGGTGAGCGCGGGCTGCGGCGAGACGCGCACGAGGAGGGTCTTCGTCGAGACGAGCCCGGCGGTGTCCGAGACGGTCACCTCGAGCGGGACGAGCTCTTCGCCGCCGGAGCCGTCGTCGCTGTGCTGGTAGACGACCTCGCCCGCCGGGGTCGCCGCCGCGGTCCCGACACCCGACGTGTTCTCGACGGCGAGCAGGAGCAGCGGATCGCCGTCCGGGTCGACCCAGCCGGGCAGCACCGGAACCGTGACGGTTCCGCCGCGGGCGACCTCCGGCGCCGGCCAGGGCACGAGGCACGCCTCGACGCCGCACCACTCGGGGGCCGCGTCCGCGGACGACACGGTCAGCGTCACGGTCGTCGGGCTCGAGAGGAGTCCGCCTTCGGCGGTGCCGTCGGTGACGGCGTACGAGAAGGTCGCGCTGCCCGTGGCGCCCGGTGCGACGCGGACGGTGAGCCGTTGCGCGTCGTCGGTGATCGACACGACCCCGAATCCGGGGTCGAGTCCGGTGACGGATGCGGGATCGATGCTCAGGACGTCTTCGTTCGGGTCGTGGTCGTTCATGAGCACCGGGAGCGTCACGAGACCCGCCGGTCGCACGCCGAACTCGTCCGGCACCGCGATCGGCGGCTCGGGGTCGAGGACGACCGTGAGCTGCTCCTCACTCTGCGGCGCGTCGGGATCGGTGCGGTCGTCGAGGCTCCAGTTCTGACTCGACGGCACCAGAGCGCCGTCCGGCACGGTCCACACCCAGCCGCTGCGGGTCTCGTTGAGGATCACCGCGTCGTCGCTCGCAACGAAGGCGGGTCGCCGCTGTTCGGGCAGCACGCCGTCGCCGTAGTCGAGGGCGCTCGTCCCGGTCCGCGAACTCCACAGCAGGCCGGCCGCGCCGCCCTGGGCCTGTCCCGCCTCCGCACCGCCCGAGGGGGCCTCCGCTCCGCTCGAGGGGGGAAGCCAGGCGGCGAAGACCTCGCCGCCGTGCACGATCGGGCGCGCGGGGGTCCCCAGCACCGTGGTGCCCGTGCCCACCTCGACGGCCGGCGGCGACCCGTCCACCGGCAGCCGCACGAGCCCGGTCTCCCCCGCGAGGTAGACCGCGTCGCCCGCCGGATCGGGCTCCCCCACGACGACCGTCCCGGTCGTGGATGCCGAGATCACGGCATCCGCCCCCTCGAGCCACACGTCGCCGTCCGTCGTGTCGACGAGCGCCCACGTGTCTCCGGCGGCGGTGATCGCCGGTGCGGCGACATCCTCGGCGACGAGCGGATCGCGGGCGCGGACCTCGGCGGCGGTCAGGTCATAGCGGAGCACCGCCTCGTCGGCGGAGGAGTAGGCGAACAGCATCCCCCGCTCGTCGATCGCGACGGCGTCCGCGGTGTAGGCGGGCGCGTCCTCGCTCGGGAACGGATCGAGCTGCGTGGTCGCGCCGCCCGCGGACAGCAGACCGACGTGCACCGTCCCCGCATCGGTGAGGTAGGCGACGTGGTCTCCGGCGGTGACGACCTCCGTCGTGCCGGCGGGGGTGGATGCCGAGGCGCGGACGGCCTCCTCATCGAGATCGACCGGCATCGCCGCATCGATGGGGATGAGCTTGCTGTAGCTGTCGGAGAACAGGAAGGCGCCGTCGCCGCTCTGGGCCACCTGGCTCGGATTGCTGACGTCGCGGACGGTGTCCAGTTCGCCGATCGTCGTGTTCACGCGCGCGTAGCGACGGCCGTCGCCGGTCTGCAGCGCCCACACCGCCGTGTCGGTCGCCTCGGTCTCCTGCGCGTCCAGTCCGGGCCACACCACGCTGATGCCCGCGACGAGCGCGACGGCGGCCGCCGTCGCAGCGAGCCCTGCCCCCGTCCGCCGCCGCATCACAGCACGCCTGTGCCGAGGAGGGCCGCCGCGACACCCGCCGCGGTCACCACGACCCCGATCGCGGCGGCGATGATCCAGGTGGTCCGTCGCCGCCGCGGTGGGTCGGGCGCGGAGAACTCGGTGTCCTCATCGCGGGCGAGACCGGCCACGCCCGCACCCGGTGCGCTCTTGCGACGCACGTCGCGCTCGATGTGGCTGCGGGCCGGGCCGCGCAGGGCGGCATCCGAGAAGTCGACCGGCCCGGAGGGCGGCGCCCAGCCGTCCGCCGCGATCTCGAGCGGCGTCGGCGAAGTCCCCAGCTCGGTCTGCACGGTGCGGAGCGCTTCGGCGAAATCGCGGGCACCGGCGTGACGATCCCGCGGATCGCGGCTCATCGATCGGGCGAGGACCTGCTGCAGGGAAGCCGGCACGTCGGCTCGGGCGATGTCGGTGTACGTCGCGCGGGCGATCCTCCGACGCAACTGCTCCTTCGTGTTCTGCCCGCGCTCGCGTCTCTCGAACGGGCTGTGGCCCGCAAGCAGGGAATAGACCGTCGCACCCAGGCTCCACACCTCGCTCGCCACCGTGCCCGCCGTCTGCTCGGCGATCACCTCCGGCGCGCTCCACGGGATCGACATCGCGAGCACCTCGTCGGCCGTCTCGCGCGTGAGCGACGACGAGATGCCGAAGTCGGCGAGCACGGGGGCGCCGAAGGTCGTGACGAGGATGTTGCTGGGCTTGACGTCCCGGTGCACGAGTCCGGCGCGGTGCGCGGACTCGAGCGCGCTGGCCATCTTGACGCCGATCGTCAGGACCTCGTCCACCGGCATCCGCTCGATGCGATAGCGCTGCGCGAGCGATCCCGGGCAGTACTCCATGACGATGTAGGGACGGCCGTCGGCCGAGATGCCCGCCTGATACACCGTGACGATCGAGGGATGGGCGGAGAGGTGCGCGAGGACGTCGGCCTCGGCGTTGAACATGCGGCGCAGCTCCGGGTCGCGCACGTCGCTCGGCAGGACCTTCACGGCCACGTCGCGCCGGGGCATGTCCTGCTCGTACAGGAAGACGTCGGCGAAGCCGCCCGAGCCGAGGGGGCGGATGTACGACAGCCCCGGCAGGATCGGGGGTGCGGAAGGAAGGCGTGTCGCCACGGAAGCCTCCCCCGGAATCGGCCCGCTCAGATCCCGCGGGGCACCGCGCGCGCCGCTTTCGCACGGCACGTCCCAACTGCAAACCCGCTCATGCTAACAAAAGCGCCCCGAACCGCCGCCGTGGCGGATGCGAGGCTGGGGAGGAGGGGACCGCTCACGCCAGGGGCGGTTCGTTGGGATCGAACGGCGCATCGAGCGACCGGGTCAGCTCTTCGAGCATCGCCTCGATCTGCGGCTCGACGTACTGGGTGATCGCCGCCTGGATGCGGAGGCGATGGTGCAGCAGGATCGTGCACACCTCGCGGCCGATCATGTTGGCGTAGTCGTCGGCGAGGCCGACCTCCTGACGGAGCGCGGCCTTCGCCTCGTCGCTCAGCGGAGGCAGGGCCGGGATGCCGGCATCCGCCTCTTCGGCCAGGCCTGCGATCGTGAACAGGAAGGGGGCGCCGGGCTGCGGCTCGGGATCGAGCGGGAGCCCTTCGAACTCGGGCTCGAGACCTTCGGCGGGGCGGTAGGACTTCGCCCGGTTGCGCGCCGCCTGGTGATCGAGCTCGGTCTGCAGCATCGGCAGGTTGAGGGCGGTGTAGTCGGCGACCGCGTGGTCGACGATCGTCTTGATGCGCGTGCTCAGTCCGTGCTGCACCCCGTGCGGGACGTCGGCGCCGAGGCCGGCTGCCGACAGCACGGGAGAACCGAAGCAGCGACGGCACGGAGCGACCCGCCCGCGGTGCGTCGCCGGCTCCCAGCGCGGCAGCCAGCGCAGCCAGGCGTCGACAGCCTGACTGACCTGGGTTTCGAGCGACCGCTCCACGAGGTACACGCTAGCCCGCCGGAGCCCGGGACCGGCGTCCTTCCGCGCTCAACCGCCGGGGTTCGGGGCGCATCCGCTCCGCCGGGGCGGGCGTACCGCGCCCCGATGCAGGGATCGCGCCCCAAACCGAGGTTGGTCGCTGTTCACGCACGAGCCTCGGGTTTCGGGGCTCGTTCACTCGTCGAACTCGTCCTCCCACGGCCACCGCGGGCGCTGCGTGCGGGTGCGGGCGAGCGCGATGCCGCCCCACGCCGCCAGCGCCGCCGCGCCCGCGACGACGATCCCGAACGCCGTGGTGGCGATGCGGCCCGCGACCGCGCCGGCGGTCGCGAACTCCCCGCTCGCGACGAGGATGCCGAGCCACATCCCCGCGACATACGCGGCGTAGGCCGCGACGGCGGTCCAGAGCACCGCGGCGTACGGCGGCTGCGGCCGGCGGAGTCCCCACCAGAGTGCGAGGGCGAACACCGCGATCGTCAGGCTCGTGGCGAAGATGCCGGGCACCTGACCGAGTCCCGGCTCCTCGACGATCGCCGCACCGAGGAGCAGGCTCGCCATGCCGAGCCCGAAGATCAGCAGGGCGATGAACGACACCGTCGCCAGTCCCAGCGCGACGAGCGGGCGGACCGGGCCGCCGGAGGACGTCGCGGGATCGGCCACGCTACACGCGGGTGAGCTGCGGGCCCGCCTCGAGCGTGCGCTCGTACTCACGCTGCGCCTCGACGTTGAGCTCGGTCACGCGCGCGCCGCGCGCGGCGACCCACGCGCCGAACCAGATCGTGAGCTCGCGACCGATGATGAACGCGCCGATCGCGAGCGGAGTGAGGAGCTCGGCCTCGACGAGCGCCGTCCCCTCACTGGCGGTGAGCATCCAGAACGGCGCCTGGAAGAGCGCGCCCAGCAGGTGGCCGAGGTACGCCGCGACGCCCACGAGCAGACCGAAGATGACCCACGCGCCCCAGCGGCCGCGGTTGATGATCGCGCCGAGCAGCCAGAAGGCGATGTAGAACACCACGATCGGCACCCACAGGGACCACGTGCCCAGAGCCGCGAGCGCCGACTGCCCGAGGTTCTCGAGCGTGACGTCGCCGTCGATGAGCCCGACGCCGAGCCAGACCGCGAGGTACAGCACCCCGAACGCGAGGGCCGCGAGCAGACCGATCGCCCCGGCCGCGGCGCGGTTGCCGCGCGGGCGAGGGGCTTCAGGGGCCTGCACGAAGATCGGCTGGGGTGCGTACGCGGTGGTCGCCGCGCCTGCTCCCGCCGCCGCACCGGCGCCCGCCGCGGCCGCAGCCGGGGCAACGGGCGTCTCGGACACGGGCTCGCTCGGCGTGACCGTCTGGGTCGTGTGTGCCTCGGCGGCGGAGGTCGGAGCCGCGGCGGGCGTCGATGCGTCCCGCGCCGGGGTCGCGTCCTCCGCGTGCGCCTCGTACAGGGCGCTGTCGAACGCGGGGTCCTCGTCCACCATGGGTTCGGAGTAGGTCGTGCGCGCACGGTCGGCCGCGGGCTCGGATGCCGCGCCGGTTGCCGCGCTCGTCGAGTGCGCGTCCGACACCACGGCGTCGCGACGGGCGGCCTCGGCGTCGGCGATGCCCTCGTTGGCGCTGACGACGACATCGTCGACCGTCCGCGGCTCCTCCACCGGCTCGCCGTAGGACGACTTCGAGTCACTCATCGGATGCACTCCTCACGCAGGGCACGTCCCTGCACTGCAGAGAGTAACCCGCCGTGCGCGCCGGTCCGCGGAGGCGTGCCGGGGTAATGCGCGCGCCGCGCGCCGCGGGTCGCGACGGCACGGCTACCGTGGGGCCATGGTGGGCCGGCGAGGGGCGAGGACGTGTGCCGCGGCATCCGTCCTGCTCGTCACGTGGGGTCTGTCGGCGTGCGTCCCCGAACCGTCGGCCGCGCCCGCCCCGTCGGCGGGGAGCACGTCGCCGACGTCCTCCCCGACCGCGACGCCCACCCCGAGCCCCACGGTCGCACCCGCCGCCATCCCGGAGGACTGCCGCGCGATCCTCTCGACGGGGGTGCTCGACCAGCTGGACGGCGTCGCCCTGAACGACCCGGCGTTCGGCGCCTCCGGCGCTCAGCCGGACGGCTCGCTCATCTGCCTGTGGGGGGACCCCGCCGGCGACGAGTACCTGACGACGACCCTCACGTACGTCTCCCGCGGGCCCGCACTGGACATGCTCAACGGGCTGCTCTCCGACGGGTTCGCGTGCTATACGCCCGATGACGGCACTCGATGCGAGAAGACGTGGTTCAGCGAGCCCGATCTCCTCCCCCAGGGGCGCACGCTCTTCTGGCGGGAGGACATCCTCGTCGACACCCAGTACACCGACCTGGCCCCGAGCGGCTACACCGACGCGATCGTCGCACGCGTCTTCGGCTGACGCTCAGCCCCACACGTGAGCCGCGAGGCGTGTGCCGTACGCCTGCGGATGCCACCCGGTCTCCACGCTCGAAAGCCAGAGCCCACCACGGATCACGTGCTCCTCGACGACATCCCCCGAGGTGCGCGTGCACGCCAGCGCGTCGGCATCCGTCGTGCACACGAAGCCCTGCCCGCGCAGCGAGGCGTCCGCGATCGGGGCGGCGTCGGCCCCGACGCCCGCGAGAGTGGAGACGATCGTGCGGTCGCCGGCGGCGCGCCAGTGACACGTGATGCGCACCGACGGCGACAGCGCGTCGGTGAGCGCCGTCACACCGGTCGCCGGAGGGGCGTACCCCTGAGCGAGAAGGACGTCGGGAGTCCACGTCAGCTCGGACCACAGTCCGTCGGGGTACAGCGCACGGCAGTCGATGTCGCCCGGCGCGAGCGCACGATCGGCGACCGACTCCGTCTCGGGTTCGGGTGTGACAGGCGTCGACGCCGCGCGCAGCATGTCGCCCACCCACAGCACCGACACCGGCAGCATGGGCTGCGCGAGCCAGGCGAGCGCGGCCACCACGGCGGCGCAGAACACGCCCGCGGGCCATGCGAGCCAGGCGTTGCGTCCGCCGATCCGCGCCACCGTTCACCACCCCCGCTTCCACGGTAAGCGCACGAACGCCCCGATCCGTGAGGACCGGGGCGTTTCTGCGAGGACCGGGCTGGGACTCGGGCGAGTCCCAGCCCGATGGCTCAGTTGTAGGTGCCGGGCGTGAAGTCGTCCGTCGAGAAGCTGTCGAAGTCGACGTAGCTCAGGTCGGCGTCGCTGTAGGCGCCGTCCGACGCGAAGATGCGGTTGGGGTACCGCTCGCTCTTCGCCTCTTCCGTCGCCTCGACCACGACGTTGCGGTACTTCGCAAGTCCGGTTCCGGCGGGGATGAGCTTTCCGATGATGACGTTCTCCTTGAGGCCCACGAGCGGGTCGCTCTTGCCCTGCATCGCGGCCTCGGTCAGGACGCGCGTCGTCTCCTGGAACGACGCCGCAGACAGCCACGACTCGGTCGCGAGCGACGCCTTCGTGATACCCATGAGCTCCGGGCGACCCGACGCGGGGCGCTTGCCCTCGGCCACGGCCTCGCGGTTCATGCTCTGGTACTTCTTGAAGTCGACCAGCTCACCCGGGAGCAGCGTGGTCTCGCCGTGGTCGACCACGGTGACCTTGCGCAGCATCTGACGGACGATGACCTCGATGTGCTTGTCGTGGATCGGCACACCCTGCGAGCGGTAGACGCCCTGCACGCCGTTGACGAGGTAGCGCTGCACCTCGCGGGCGCCCATGACGCGCATGACCTCCTTGGGGTCGAGCGTGCCCACCAGGATCGGCTGACCGACCGTGACGTGCTGACCGTCCTCGACGAGCAGCGTCGCGCGACGCAGCACGGGGTAGGCGATCGGCTCTTCGCCGTTGTCGGGCGTCAGGATGACCTTCTTCGCACGATCGGTCTCCTCGATCGTGATGCGGCCGTCGAACTCCGCGATCGGCGACGCACCCTTGGGGGTACGCGCCTCGAAGAGCTCCTGCACACGCGGCAGACCCTGCGTGATGTCGTCGGCCGAGGCCGAGCCACCCGTGTGGAACGTACGCATCGTGAGCTGCGTTCCGGGCTCACCGATCGACTGGGCCGCGATGATGCCGACGGCCTCGCCGATGTCGACGAGCTTTCCGGTCGCGAGCGAGCGGCCGTAGCACTGCGCGCAGACGCCGACGGCCGAGTCGCACGTGAGGACGGAGCGCACCTTGATGGTCTCCACCCCCGCCGCGATCAGCGTGTTCAGCAGCACGTCACCCACGTCGTCACCGGCCGAGGCCAGCACGTTGCCCTGGGCGTCGACCGCGTCGGAGGCGAGCGTGCGCGAGAACACCGAGTTCTCGACGTTCGCGTCCTTCACGAGCACGCCGTCGGCGCCGGCGGCCGCGATCGGCAGCTCGAGGCCCTTGGTCGTGCCGCAGTCGTCCTCGCGGATGATGACATCCTGCGAGACGTCGACCAGTCGACGCGTGAGGTAACCCGAGTCGGCCGTACGGAGGGCCGTGTCGGCCAGACCCTTTCGGGCACCGTGCGTCGCGATGAAGTACTCCGCCACCGACAGACCCTCGCGGTACGAGGAGATGATCGGGCGCGGGATGATCTCACCCTTCGGGTTGTTCACCAGGCCTCGCATACCCGCGATGTTGCGGATCTGCAGCCAGTTACCACGAGCACCCGACGACACCATGCGGTTGATGGTGTTGTCCTCGGGGAAGTTGGCGCGCATCGCCTCGGCGACCGTGTCGGTGGCCTCGGTCCAGATCTTGATGAGCTCCTGACGACGCTCGGCGTCGGTGGTGAGACCCTTCTCGTACTGCGACTGCACCTTGGCGGCGGCCTTCTCGTGGCGCGCCACGATCTCGGGCTTGTCCGGCGGGGTGAGGATGTCGCTCAGCGCGACCGTCACGCCCGAACGCGTGGCCCAGTAGAAGCCGGCGTCCTTGATGCGGTCCAGGGTCGCTGCGACCTCGACCTTGGGGTATTCCTCCGCGAGCTTGTTGACGATCTCCGACAGCTTGCCCTTGTCGGCCTGCGTCCGCACGAACGGGTAGCCCTTGGGGAGCGTGTCGTTGAAGATCGCCTGTCCGAGCGAGGTCTCGACGAGACCGTTGCGCTCGTAGGCCGCGATCGACTCCTGCGAGTCGCCCTCGGATTCGAGGAACGTCAGGCCCGGGATGCGGATGCGGACCTTGGCCTGCAGGTCGAGGGTGCCCTCGTCCTTGGCCAGGATCGCCTCGCCGACCGAGCCGAACACGCGACCCTCGCCCACAGCGCCGTCCTTGACGGTCGTCAGGTGGTGCAGACCGATGATCATGTCCTGCGAGGGCAGGGTCACCGGACGGCCGTCCGACGGCTTCAGGATGTTGTTCGACGCGAGCATGAGGATGCGCGCCTCGGCCTGGGCCTCCACCGACAGCGGCAGGTGCACGGCCATCTGGTCGCCGTCGAAGTCCGCGTTGAACGCCGCGCACACGAGCGGGTGCAGCTGGATCGCCTTGCCCTCGACGAGCTGCGGCTCGAACGCCTGGATGCCGAGGCGGTGGAGCGTGGGTGCACGGTTGAGGAGCACGGGGCGCTCGCGGATGATCTCCTCGAGCACGTCCCACACCTCGGGGCGCGTGCGCTCGACGGCGCGCTTGGCGGCCTTGATGTTCTGCGAGTGACCGAGGTCGATCAGGCGCTTGATGACGAACGGCTTGAACAGCTCGAGCGCCATCTGCTTCGGCAGACCACACTGGTGCAGCTTGAGCTGCGGGCCCACCACGATCACCGAACGACCGGAGTAGTCCACGCGCTTGCCGAGCAGGT
>CAYOQY010000034.1:15033-21170 GCA_964406225.1 uncultured Microbacterium sp. | reverse complement strand
GTCAGCGGGCGAGTCGCGACTCCAGCCCGAGGCGGACGGCCGGCCACTCGTGCGGCAGGATCGAGAACACCACGGTGTCGCGGAGCGTGCCGTCGGGGCCGACACGGTGGTTGCGCAGCACGCCGTCCTGCTTCGCACCGAGGCGGGCGATCGCGGCGCGCGACTGCAGGTTGTGCCAGTGCGTGCGGAACTCGACCGCGATCGCGTCGCACCGCTCGAACGCGTGGCCCAGCAGCAGCAGCTTGGATGCCGTGTTGACGGCGGTCCGCTGCGCGTCGACGCCGATCCACGTGTGGCCGATCTCTACATGGCGGTTCGGCTGGTCGATGTTGCAGAACGTCGTCATGCCGACGGCGGCGCCCGTGTCGAGGCGGCGAACGGCCCAGGGGTTCATCGACCCCTCCTCTGCCCACTCGAGGCGCTGCCGGATCTCGTCGGCGACGCCGTCGGGCGTGGGCACCGACGTGTACCAGGCGTGCTCGAGCCCGAAGGTCGCCTCAGCGAGCTCGTCGGCGTGCGCGGGCGTGAGCGGCTCGAGGCGCACGAAGGCGTTCCGCAGGGTGATCGGGTCGCGCAGCAGCATGTGACGAGCTTAGGAGCCGGACGTCGGGTGCTTCGGCTCGGGGGCGTGCATCGCCGCCTCGACCGCCGCGGCGGCGGTGGCGGGGTCCGTCGCCTCCGCGGCCGCGTGCGCCGCGGTGAGCGCGCGGCGTCCCGGAGGCAGCCAGACGGCGCCGCCGACGACGACGAAGGTCAGGACCCCGGCGCCGATGAGGAGCCACTCGATCGGCACGGCGTCCGCGAGGGGGCCGAACACCACCATGCCGATCGGCATCGCGACGGCCATCACGATCCCGAGGAAGCCGAACACGCGACCCTGACGCTCGGGTTCGACCGTCTCCTGCAGCAGGGTCATGGACGGCGTCGAGAAGAACGGCACACCGAGGCCGACGAGGAACATGAACCCGAAGAACAGCCAGATGTTCGACGACAGGCCGAGTCCGATCGACAGGGCGCCGAACACGAGCGATGAGACGATGATCATGCCGATGCGGCTGCGCTTCGCGAAGAACGAGGCCACCACGATGCCGCCCAGCACCATCCCGATGCTGAACGAGACCTCGAGCACCGCGAGGTTCACGACGTTCTGCTGCTCGCCCGCGTCGAACGTGCGCACGAGCATGAGGGGCGTGAGGTTCGACGGGGCGACGATCAGCACGAAGATGATCGCGAACAGCACGAGCAGCCAGCGGACGAACGCGTGGTGGGCGACGTAGCGCACGCCGTCGACGAGATCGGCGAAGTAGCCGGTCTCCGCGTCCGCTGCGCGGCGCACCGCCGCGACCGGGATGAGGGCGAGGAAGCCGATGCCGATGACCGCGGTCACGACGTCGATGAAGAAGATCGGCACGAGGGCGGAGGCGCTTCCGCCGGTCGCGGCGGACGACCACGCGTAGATCGCTCCGGCGGCCGCGGGAGCGAGGAGCGCCATCGCCGACTGGATCGAGCCGTTGATGCCGTTCACGCGCATCAGGTGACGTGTCGGTGTGATCTGGGGGATCAGCGCGGAGACCGCCGGCATCTGGATGCCGGCCCCCGCCGACCGGATCGCCATCGTCAGGAAGATGAGCCACACCGCGTCGTAGCCCGACATCATGATGAGCGCCAGTGCGAGGGTGGATGCCGCGATCGCGGCGTCGGCGACCATGATCAGGTACTTGCGGTTGTGGCGATCGGCCCACACTCCTCCGAAGATCGAGACGACCGCCTGCGGCAGGAATCCGAACAGCGCCGCGAGCATCATGATCACGCCGGACTGGTACGTGATCGTGAGGTACCAGAACACGGCGTACTGCACGAGCATCGAGCCGAGCAGGCTGATCGTCTGCCCGCTCAGGAACAGGATGACCTTGCGCAGCCAGTGCGGCGGATCCGGCGGCGCGTCGCTCCCGACGGCTGCGTCGACGGGTTCGCCTGCGGATGCCGCGGCCGCGGCATCCGACTCGTCGTCCCGTCCCGGAGCGCTCACGTGCGCGGCGTCACCCGACCTCGTCGAGCAGGGCGCGTGCGCCGTCGCTGAGTGCGGTGAGGCGGGAGCGGGCCTCGTCGGTGGAGTCGCCGCGCACGTCGAGGTAGACCTTGAGCTTCGGCTCGGTGCCGCTCGGGCGCACGATCACGCGCGAGCCGTCGCTCATCCACAGCCGCAGCACGTCTCCCGGCGGGAGGTCGTCCACGCCCTCGAGCAGGTCTTCCACCCGGTCCACGTCGGCTTCGCCGATCCGGTTCGGATGCCGCTCCCGCAGCGCCGTCATGATCCGGGTGATCCGCGAGAGGTCGTCGACGCGGATCGAGATCTGGTCGCTCGCGAAGAATCCGAACGTCGCGTCGAACTCTGCCAGCACACGTGCCAGGCTCTCGCCGCGCCCGCGGGCCTCGGTCACGAGGCCCAGCATCGCGATCGCCGCGGAGATCCCGTCCTTGTCGCGCACGGTCGCGGGGTTCACCAGGTACCCGAGCGCCTCCTCGAAGCCGAACACGATCCCCGGGGCACGCGAGATCCACTTGAACCCCGTGAGCGTGGTGTGGAAGTCCAGGCCGTAGTGGTCGGCGACGGCCTTCAGCCCCGGTGAGGAGACGAGGGAGCACGCGAGCGACGCGCCGGGGCCGACGCCGGCCTCCCGCGCGAGCCGCGCGGCGCGCCAGCCGAGCAGCAGCCCGATCTGATTGCCGGTGAGCCGCCGCCATCCGCCCGGAGCGTGCGGATCGGGCACGGCGACCGCCAGGCGATCGGCGTCCGGGTCGTTCGCGATCACGAGGTCGGCGTTCACGCCGCGCGCCGTCTCGAACGCCAGGTCCATCGCACCCGGCTCCTCCGGGTTCGGGAACGCGACCGTCGGGAAGCCGCCGTCCGGTTCGAGCTGCGCCGCGACCGGGACGGGGGCGGGGTAGCCGGCGACCTCGAGGATGCGCGAGAGCGTCTCCCAGCCCACGCCGTGCATCGCGGTGTAGACCCAGCTCAGACCCTCCGCACCCTCAGGCGCAGGGGCGACGGCAGCGGTCGCCGCGACGTACGCGTCCACGACCGATTCGGGCGCGGTCTCGTAGCCGAGCGAGCGGGGCAGAGACGCCACGTCGCCGGCATCCGCGATGCGCCGGATGTGCTCTGCGATGTCCGCGTCGGCCGGCGACACGATCTGCGCGCCCTCATCCGCTCCGCCGAGGTAGACCTTGTAGCCGTTGTCGTTCGGCGGATTGTGGCTCGCGGTCACCATGACACCGGCATCCGCCTGCAGATGACGCACGGCGAAAGCCAGGACGGGTGTGGGAAGAAGTCGGGGGAGGAGGATCGCCCGCAGTCCCGCGCCGGCGAACAGCTCGGCGGAGTCGCGGGCGAACACATCGGAATTGCGGCGCCCGTCGTAGCCGATCACGACGGTGGGGGTGCGCTCACCGGCGCGCTCCTGCACATACGCCGCGAGGCCGGCGGCGGCCTGCGCCACCAGGACGCGGTTCATCCTGTTGCTCCCGGCCCCGAGCTCACCGCGGAGCCCTGCGGTGCCGAACGCCAGGCGCCCGGCGAACCGGTCAGCGAGGTCGGCGGAGGCCTCCTCGTCGCCGTCGCCGGCGCGCGCGAGCAGATCTTCGAGCTCGGCGCGGGTCACCGGGTCGGGGTCCTGGGCGAGCCAGGCGCGTGCCGCGGCGAGGACCCCGTCGTCCTGCCCGCTCACATCGCCCCGATCACACGGGCCAGCAGCGACGAGATGACCGGCCCTGCGGCCTGGCCCGCCTCCATGACCTCCTGATGGCTGAGCGGCGTGGTCTGGATGCCGGCGGCCATGTTCGTGATGAGCGAGAAGCCCAGGATCTCCATGCCCGACTGACGGGCCGCGATCGCCTCGAGCGCGGTCGACATGCCCACGATGTGGCCGCCGATCGTCTTGGCCCATTGCACCTCGGCGGGGGTCTCGTACTGCGGGCCGGTGAACTGGCAGTACACGCCCTCGTCGAGCGACGGATCGATCGTGCGCGCCAGGTCCCGCAGCCGCATCGAGTACAGGTCCGTGAGGTCGATGAAGGTCGCACCCTCGAGAGGAGTGGCGGCCGTGAGATTGATGTGGTCGCTGATCAGCACGGGGGTCCCCGGCTTCCAGTGGCCCTTGATGCCGCCGGCGCCGTTCGTGAGCACCATGGTCCGCGCGCCCGTGGCCGCGGCCGTGCGCACGCTGTGGACGACGCGTCTTGGGCTGCGGGTCTCGTAGTAGTGCGTGCGCGCGCCGATGATCAGCACGTGCTTGCCGCGCGGGGTGACGACGCTGCGGAGCGTCCCGACGTGGCCCTCGAGCGCGGGCTTGCTGAAGCCGGTGACCTCGGTCGCGGGGATCGTCGCGACGGTCTCGCCGATGAGCTCCGCCGCACCGCCCCAGCCGCTGCCGAGTGTCAGGGCGATGTCGTGTCGGTCGACGCCCGTGAGGCGCGCGATGTCCTGCGCCGCCTGTGCGGCGACCGCGAACGGGTCCGCGGCGAGGTCGTCGAGGGGGTTGGCGAGTGTGTCTGACATGCACCCACTCTAGGAACGCGGGGGCCGCGGAGCCACCTGTGACGCGGGACCCGGCATCCGATCTCCTCGATCCGGCATCCGATCTCCTCGATGTCGTGTCGCGCGGCCGCCTCCTGGGAGGATGGACGCATGTCATTGAGCTTCGAGCGCACACAGAGCGTCGCGATCATCGGCGGCGGACCCGGCGGCTACGAAGCGGCGATCGCCGCGGCCCAGCTCGGAGCCGAAGTGACCGTCGTGGAGCGGGCCGGCATCGGCGGCTCCGCGGTCATCACCGACGTCGTGCCGTCGAAGACCCTCATCGCCACCGCCGACGCCGCGGTGGCGATCTCGCAGGCGAGCGACCTCGGCGTGCAGCTGTTCGCGCGGGGCAAGGAGGGCAAGCCCCTCAAGCCCGAGATCGCGATCAACCTCGGTGCGGTCAACAAGCGACTGCTCTCGCTCGCGCGTCAGCAGTCCGACGACATGCGTGCGTCGCTCGTCGAGGCGGGTGTGCGCATCATCTCCGGGTTCGGCCGACTCGACAGCGACAACGCCGTCGTGGTCTCGACCGGACCGAAGGGCACGGATTTCGACCGCATCGAGGCCGACACGCTCGTCGTCTCGACCGGCTCCTCGCCGCGCATCCTGCCGAGCGCGAAGCCCGACGGCGAGCGCATCATGACGTGGACGCAGCTGTACGACATGACCTCGGTGCCCGAGCACCTCATCGTCGTCGGATCGGGTGTCACCGGTGCCGAGTTCGCCTCGGCGTACATGAACCTCGGCGCGAAGGTGACGCTGATCTCCTCGCGCGACCAGGTTCTGCCGGGCGAGGACAAGGACGCCGCGGCCGTGATCGAGAAGGTCTTCAAGCGCGGCGGCATGACCGTGCTGTCGAAGTCGCGCGCCGAGAAGGTCGAGCGCACCGCGGACGGCGTCGTCGCGACCCTCTCCGACGGGCGCACGGTCGAGGGGAGCCACTGCCTCATGGCGGTCGGGTCGATCCCCAACACCGCGGGACTCGGCCTCGAGGAGGCGGGCGTGCAGATGACCGAGTCGGGGCACATCCAGGTGAACCGCGTCGCGCGCACCTCGGTGCCCAACATCTACGCCGCCGGCGACTGCACGACGTTCGTGCCGCTCGCGTCGGTCGCCTCGATGCAGGGGCGGACCGCGGTCTTCCACGCTCTCGGCGACGTCGTGATCCCGCTCGAGCACCGGCGCATCACCTCGAACATCTTCACGGCCCCCGAGATCGCGACGATCGGCTGGTCGGAGCAGGACATCGCGGATGGACAGGTCGACGGCGTCGTGCACAAGCTGCCGCTCGCGGCGAACCCCCGCGCGAAGATGATGGGCGTGAAGGACGGCTTCGTGAAGCTCCTCGCCCGCAAGGGCAGCGGCACCGTGATCGGCGGCGTGATCGTCGCCCCGCGCGCGTCGGAGCTCATCTACCCGGTCGCGATCGCGGTCGAGCGGCGCCTGACCGTCGATCAGCTCTCACGCGTGTTCGCCGTGTACCCGTCGCTCACGGGGAGCATCACCGACGCTGCGCGCGCGATGCACGTCGTCGACATCGCCGACGAAGACCACTGAC
>CAYOQY010000034.1:7338-14933 GCA_964406225.1 uncultured Microbacterium sp. | reverse complement strand
ACCGACGCTGCGCGCGCGATGCACGTCGTCGACATCGCCGACGAAGACCACTGACCCGCCCTTCAGCCCGTCCGGAACACGTGTCCTCGCCGAGCGCACACGCTGCGAGCGCGAAGAACACGTGCTCTCGGCGAGAGCACGTGTTCTGAACGTGGAGAGGGCGGACCCTCAGGAGATCGTCAGGAGCTGGTGACCGGCCGAGACCGTCGTGCCGGCGGTCGCGTTGATCGCTCCGATCACGCCGTCCTTGTGCGCCTGGATGGGCTGCTCCATCTTCATCGCCTCGAGGACGACGATGAGATCGCCCTTGACGACGTGCTGCCCGTCCTCGACGGCGACCTTGACGATCGTGGCCTGCATGGGGGACTTCACCGCGTCGCCCGAGGCGCCGGCCACGACGGTGGGGGCGTGCGAGCGCCGCGACGGCGGCACGGCGGCCGGCCGGGCGGTGGCTCCGGGGGCGGCGACGATGCGGTCGGGCAGGCTCACCTCGAGGCGCTTGCCCGCGACTTCGACGACGACGGTGTGACGCGGCTCGGCGGACTTGGGTGCGTCGAGCTCGCCGTCCCACGGCGGGATGTCATTGACGAATTCCGTCTCGATCCAGCGGGTGAACACGCCGAACGCGCCGTCCTCGGCGGTGAAGGCGGGGTCGCGGACCACCTTGCGGTGGAAGGGCAGGACGGTGGGCAGGCCCGCGACCTCGAACTCGTCGAGAGCGCGGCGGGCGCGGTCGAGAGCCTCGGCACGGTCACGACCGGTCACGATGATCTTGCCGAGCAGCGAGTCGAACGCGCCGCTGACCGAATCGCCGGCGGTCACGCCGGAATCCAGACGGATGCCGGGACCGCCGAACGTCTTGAAGACGTGGATCGGCCCGGGCTGCGGCAGGAAGCCCCGGCCGGGGTCCTCGCCGTTGATGCGGAACTCGATGGAGTGGCCCACCGGCTCCGGGTCCTCGTAATCGAGCGTCCCGCCCTCGGCGATGCGGAACTGCTCGCGGACGAGGTCGAGGCCGGTGACCTCTTCGGAGACCGGGTGCTCCACCTGCAGCCGCGTGTTGACCTCGAGGAACGAGATCGTCCCGTCCGCGCCGATCAGGAACTCGCACGTGCCGGCGCCGATGTATCCCACTTCGCGCAGGATCGCCTTGGACGCCTCGTAGAGCGTGCGGTTCTGCTCGTCGGTGAGGAACGGCGCGGGAGCCTCCTCGACGAGCTTCTGGTGGCGACGCTGCAGGGAGCAGTCGCGCGTGGAGACCACGACGACGTTGCCGGCGCTGTCCGCGAGACACTGGGTCTCGACGTGGCGCGGCTTGTCGAGGTACTTCTCGACGAAGCACTCGCCGCGACCGAAGGCGCTGATCGCCTCGCGCGTCGCGGATTCGAACATCTGGGTGATCTCGTCGTACTCGCGTGCGACCTTGAGGCCCCGGCCGCCGCCGCCGTAGGCCGCCTTGATCGCGATCGGCAGGCCGAACTCCTCGGCGAACGCGACGACCTCGTCGGCGCCCGACACCGGCCCCGGGGTACCCGGCGCGAGGGGTGCGCCGACCTTCTCGGCCACGTGGCGAGCGGTGACCTTGTCGCCCAGTGCCTCGATCGCCTCCGGTGTCGGCCCGATCCAGATGAGGCCCGCCGCCGTCACCGCGCGCGCGAATTCGGCGTTCTCCGCGAGGAAGCCGTAGCCGGGATGCACGGCGTCGGCTCCTGAGCGGCGCGCGACCGAGAGGATCTTCTCGATCGACAGGTACGTGTCGGCGCTCGTGGACCCGTCGAGCGCGTACGCCTCGTCGGCGAGGCGGGCGTGCAGGGCGTCGCGATCCTGTTCGGCGTACACGGCGACCGAGGACTTGCCGGCATCGCGCGCGGCGCGGATGACGCGGACGGCGATCTCGCCGCGGTTGGCAACGAGAACCTTGGCGATCTGAGGCATGGATGCCAGCCTACCCACGCGGTCGAAGGCGCTTTTGAGTCCACCGCACAAGAAACGCCGCGAAACGTGTGGGGGAGTCTACGAGAGGGACCGAGCGCTTATGTGCGGTTCCTTGCGTTCACGTGCGATTCCACAGATCAGGCCACGAGACCCCGAGTTCGGTGGTCAATCGGCGGATCGTCGACAGCGACATCCCGACCACGGTGGAGGGGTCCCCGGCGACGCGGTCGATGAACGGCCCGCCGAGACTGTCGATCGTGAACGCGCCGGCGACGTGCAGCGGTTCCTCCGACGCGACGTACGCGGCGATCTCGGCATCCGTGATGTCGGCGGCGAACGAGACGGAGGCCTCGGCGACGGCCCACGCCTCCACCGGGGCGGCGCCGGGGCGCACGCGGATGACGCAGTGGCCGGAGTGCAGCACGCCGGTCTTGCCGCGCATCGCACGCCACCGTGCGGTGGCGGCCTCCGCCGTGTACGGCTTGCCGAGGATCTCACCGTCGATCTCGAACATCGAGTCGCCGCCGATCACGATCCCGTCGAAGACCGTGCCGCCGAACGCCGGATCGGCGCCCGCGATGCGGTCGGCCACATCGGCGGCTTTGCGCCGGGCGAGCAGCAGGACGTGCTCCTCCGCGGCGAGGCGGCGCGACTCGGCGGCCTCGGTGCGCGCGATCACGTCCTCTTCGTCCACGTCGGGGGCGATCGTGAGGGGCTCGACCCCGGCGTTGCGCAGGAGCATCAGCCGGGCGGGGGACGTGGACGCGAGACAGACCTGCATCCGCCCACGGTAGCCGCGGATCGCCGGCGCTGTGGAATGCTCGGGGAGTGGATGCTGCGAGGGGTGCGACGGACGGTTCGACGGGTTCACCCGGCGACGAGCTCGACCTCGACGTGACGGGCGTCGCGCACGGCGGCGTCTTCGTCGGGCGGATCGGGGCCGACGGGTCCGAGCCGGGCCGCGGCGGCCGCGTGGTCTTCGTCCCCGATGCCCTGCCCGGTGAGCGGGTGCGCATCCGCCTCACGGACGTCGCGAAGAAGTCGTTCTGGCGCGCCGAAGTGCTCGAGGTGCTCGAGCCGTCGCCGCACCGCCGCCCGCACATCTGGCGGCAGGCCGACGTGAGCGTGCCGCCGGAACGGCGACCCGGCGGCGCCGACTTCGGCCACATCGATCTCGCCCACCAGCGCACGCTCAAGGCGGAGGTGCTCGCCGATGCCCTGCGCCGCTTCGGCGGCGTCGAGGTCGAGACCACCGTCGAGCCCGCCGGCGCACTCGTCTCTGCGGAGGGCGACGCGCGGAGTGCGGAGAGCGTGGACGGCACGGGCTATCGCACCCGGCTGAGCCTGCACGTGGATGCCGAGGGCCGGATCGGTCCGTTCGGATCGCGCACGCACACCGTGATCCCGGTCGCTGACCATCCGCTGGCCACCGAAGCCGTCGAGCGCGTCGCGCTGGGGCTCACCGTCGGACGCGCGGGCCGGGTCGACCTCGTGCAGCCCGCCGACGGCCGCGTCCGCATCGTCCCTCGTCCGGATCCGCAGAAGCAGACACCCCGTGAGGCCCGCGAGACCGTCATCGAGCGGGTCGGCGCGCGGGAGTTCCGCGTGGACGCGGGCGGATTCTGGCAGGTGCACCGGCTGGCGGCCGAGACACTGGATGCCGCGGTGCGGGGGGCGATCCGCGACGTCGTGGGTGACGGCGGGGGCACGGTCCTGGATCCCGGGGCGTGGCACCTGGATCTGTACGGCGGCGTGGGACTCTTCGCCGCCGCGATCGCGGAGCTGGGCGGCACGAAGGTCACGTCGGTGGAGTCGGACCCCCGCGCCACGGAGCACGCCGGCGAGAACCTCGCCGAGTGGGTCGGTGCACGCGCCGAGACCGCGCGGGTGGACCGTTACGTCGCGCGGGTGCTGGCGGAGGCCACGCCGCGCGAACGCGATCGGCTCGCGCACGGCGTCGTGGTCCTCGACCCGCCCCGCGCCGGTGCGGGCGGTGCGGTCGTACGTGCGATCTCCGAAATGGGGCCCGCCGCCGTGATCTACGTCGCCTGCGACCCCGTCGCCCTCGCCCGCGACGTCGCGACGTTCCGCGAGCACGGCTATGGGATGCGCTCGGTGCGGTCGTTCGACCTGTTCCCCCACTCCCACCACATCGAGGCCGTCGCCGCATTCACCCGCTGAGAGCAGGCACATGCGCGGCTAGGGTGGAGGCATGACGCGCGTCGCCCTCATCGATGATCACGAGTCCGTGCGACTCGGGCTCGAAGCGGCGTGCGCCCGCGCGGAGAAGGTCGTGGTCTTCTCGGGCAGCAGCGTCTCGGGATACCTGGATTGGCGCGCGTTCAGCGGCTCAGCCCCGGCCGACGTCGTCGTGCTGGACCTGACCCTGGGCGACGGCACCACGGTGACCGAGAACGTCCGCCGACTGGTGGTCGACGGTTCGAGCGTCATCATCCACAGCGTGGCGGATCGACCCGCGGCGGTGCGCGAAGCGCTCGCCGCCGGGGCTGCCGGAGTCGTGAGCAAGGCGTCCCCCATCGGCGACGTGATCGCCGCGATCCGGACCGTCGCCAGCGGAGAGCCCCTGAACAACGTGGAGTGGGCGAGCGCGGTGGAGGGCGATCGGGCGTTCGCCGACGCGCAGCTGTCGGCCCGCGAGCGTGACGTGCTGCGACTGTATGCCGCAGGGCTGCCTCTCAAGGTCGTCGCCGACCGTCTGGGTGTGGCGTACTCCACGGCGAAGGAGAACATCACGCGCGTGCGTGTGAAGTACGTCGAGGTCGGACGACCCGCGCCGACGAAGGTCGATCTGCTTCGTCGGGCGATGGAGGACGGCATCCTGGCAGAACCCAGCGACCGAGAGGACGCGAGTGGCATCGGAGCCTGAGAGCACCCGCGCCATCCTCGACAGCGCCTGGGGCCACATCCCGCAGACGCGGGAGACGACCGCAGGGCTCGGTTCGTTCACGCGTCTGCGGATCGAGCGGATCATCTCCCTCGTCGTCGGGTTGGGCAGTCTCGCCCTCGGCGCCCAGGCCTTCATCATCGCGCTCGCGCCGTATCAGGAGGCCCCCGCCTGGCACGTCCCCCTCATGCTCATGACGTTCGTGCCGCTCTCGGCCATGCTCGTCGCATGCTTCCTGGGGCGTGCCGTCCGCGTGTTCGCGGGTGTCTTCGCGGTCGTCTACCCCGTCGCCCTCCTATTGTGGCCGATCGCGACGGCGGGTGGCCAGCCGGAGCCGGCGCAGCCCTGGATCTGGTATCTCGCGAACGTCGCGACCGTGGCGAGTGTGCTGGCCTTCCCGCTGATCCTCCAGATCGTGTGGACCGCCGGCGTGCCGCTCCTGTTCGGTGTCGTGCGGCTCATTCAGGGCGGCTTCGCCCAGGAGTACTGGTACGGCGTCGTGCTCGACGTCTCGTTCGCGCTCATCCTCGGGGGGATGCTCGTCACACTCGGGTGGGTCTTCCGCTCGGTCGCCGCCAACGTCGACGAGACCCGCGCGCGAGCTGTGGAGTCCTACGCCGCGGCCGCGGCGGCGGACGCGGCCGAGCAGGAGCGGCTCGCGGTCGCCGCGCTCATGCACGACAGCGTCCTCGCGGCGCTGATCGCCGCGGAGCGTGCGCACACGCCGCGTGAGCGGACGCTCGCCGTCGCCATGGCGCGGGAGGCGCTCACCCGCCTCGCCAACACGGAGCGGGGCGCGGAGGAAGGCAGTGACGAGCCGAGGGATGCCGCCAGCATCGCCGACGACATCGAACGGGCCGCGCAGGAGCTCGGTGTGGGCGTGCACGTCGATCGCGTGATCACCGCCGACACGCCGTCCATGCCGGGGCGGATCGCCCGCGCGCTCGTCCTCGCCGCGACGCAGGCCATCTCTAACGCCGCGCAGCACGCCGGGGGCTCGGGCCTCGCCGTCGTCGTCGAGGGCGACGCGGATCCCGCACGGGTGCGCATCACGGTGCGCGACACCGGTGCGGGCTTCGACCTCGACCGGGTGCCGCATGACCGGCTCGGCATCCGCGCGTCGATCTTCGCCCGTGTGGCCGCCGTCGGCGGAACGAGCTCGATCGACTCCGACCCCGACGGCACGACCGTGCGCCTCGAGTGGCGGGAGGCGACGACGTGATCAGCGTCCGCAGCATCATCATCGGGCTCGGCATCGCGTTCACGGCCTACCTCGCGGCACGAGGGCTCTGGTGGACCGTGGCGCCCCTCCAGCCGCTCGTCGTCGTGGCCGCGCTCGGTCTGTACCTCGTGACGACCTGGCTCTGCATCTTCTGGGATCCGCGGTCGTCGGAGCCCGCCGACGAGGCGGAGCCGGCGGTGCCGAGGGTGGCGGGGAGTTCCCGCACGGCGCTGCCGTCGTGGGCGGGTGTGCTCGCCCTCGCGTCGGCGTTCATCGTGCCGAGCGCGATCGCGATCGCCGTCCCGCCCGATGCCCGGACCGATCCGTTCGCCACGTGGTACCTCGGTGGCATCGGCGCGCTCATGACGATCGTGATGGTGCGCCGCAGGCCCTGGATCGCGTGGATCGGCATCGCCGCGCTCGCGGTCGCCTCGATGGTGTGGATGGGGCCGCTCAACGCCCTCGCGCTCGGACTCGTGGGATCGATCGTGTGGGTCGCCGCGACACAGCTCATGCTGCAGTCGATGGATCGCGCTGCGCGTGACACCGCCCAGCTCGCCCAGCTGCAGCGGGCTGCCTCGGCGTGGCAGGCGTCGCAGAGCGGACGTCAGCGCGAGCGGAGGGTGCAGGTGCAGCGTGCGCTCGCGGTCGCGGGGCCGGTGCTGACCCGTACCGTGGCGACCGGCGGTGCCCTGGACGATGCGGAGCGCACGCAGGCGCGCCTGGCAGAAGGGCGACTGCGCGACGAGATGCGCGGCCCGCGCCTGCTCGACGACGCCGTGCACGCGGAACTCGAGCGCGCTCGCCGGCGTGGTGCGAACGTCACCGTCCTGGACGAGGGGGGACTGGACGATCTCGACGAGTCCGATCTCGCCGTGATCCGCGCGCAGCTCGCGGAGACGCTGCGGACGGCGGGCTCGGACCGGCTGTTCATCCGCACCTCGCCGGACGCCAGAGTGGCGGTGACGGTCGTCGGCCGGTCCGCATCGGGACCGGGACTGTCGGACGAGGATGCCGTCGACCTCTGGCGCGAGATCGCCCACCCGCGCGCGAACTGACCCCGCGCGCACGTCATCACACCGCGGGGCGCAGACGATCGACGCGCCCGAGCGTGGGCACACGCGTGCGTGCCGAGGAGGGTTCTCGCTCCCCGTCCCGGCGGGGGAGGGGAGCCGGGGCGGGGAGCGAAGCGGGAGGAGGTGAGGGGCGGCGAAGCCGCCCGCCCCTCACCTGGCGGACAGTTACCCGAAAACCGTCCGCGTGGCCGAACCTGGGCTCACCACGGATGGCGAGCAGGTCGACCGAACGCACAGATGCGTTCCAGCCATCCCAGTATCGGACGCTGTCCAGGTGCCCGTCTGTAGGTATTTCGGGGGACACGCATCCACACGCATGTGTCGCGCGCCGTCGACCGGATTCGGGGGGCGATCCCCTTCGGGGCTCACCCCCCGAATCGACCCCAGCCGAGCTCGCGCCGCAGCGGCGTGCGCAGGTCGCGCTGCGAGAGCGACCAGGCGCTGCGCGTCGGGCTGT
>CAYOQY010000034.1:0-7238 GCA_964406225.1 uncultured Microbacterium sp. | reverse complement strand
AGCGGCGTGCGCAGGTCGCGCTGCGAGAGCGACCAGGCGCTGCGCGTCGGGCTGTCGTCCGCGGTCGCGGCCGCGGACTCCTCGGCGTACGCCTCCGTCACGACGGCGATGAGAGCGGCGAGCTCCTCACCGGACGCGGTCCCGCGCAGCACGTCGACGCGCATCGCGTCGGTGTGTGCTCCGGTGCCCTCCGGCCCCGCGGTCTCGGCATCCGTCACAGCGGGATGTTCCCGTGCTTCTTGGGCGGAAGGCTCGCGCGCTTGCCGCGCAGGGCCCGCAGGGCCTTCGCGATCGAGACACGGGTCGCAGCGGGCTCGATGATGCCGTCGAGCTCCCCGCGCTCGGCGGCCAGGAACGGTGACGCGACGTTGTAGGTGTACTCGTTCGCGAGTCTCGTCCGCACGGCCGCGACGTCTTCCCCGGCTTCCTCCGCGCGCTTGATCTCGCCGCGGTAGAGGATGTTGACGGCGCCCTGGCCGCCCATCACGGCGATCTCCGCGGTCGGCCAGGCGAGGTTGATGTCGGCGCCCAGCTGCTTGGAGCCCATCACGATGTATGCGCCCCCGTACGCCTTGCGGAGGATGACCGTGACGAGCGGGACGGTGGCCTCGGCGTACGCGTAGAGCAGCTTCGCGCCGCGACGGATGACACCCGTCCACTCCTGGTCGGTGCCGGGCAGGTATCCCGGGACGTCGACGAGGGTGAGGATCGGCACCGAGAACGCGTCGCAGAACCGCACGAAGCGACTCGCCTTCTCGCCTGCCTCGATGTTGAGGGTTCCGGCCATCTGGGACGGCTGGTTCGCGATGATGCCCACGGTGCGGCCTTCGACGCGCCCGAATCCGATCACGATGTTCGGGGCGAAGAGCGGCTGCACCTCGAGGAAATCGCCGGAATCGACCAGGTGCGCGATCACCTGGTGGATGTCGTACGGCTGGTTCGCCGAATCGGGGACGATCGTGTTCAGGAACCGATCGGCGTCCGTCGTCTCGAACTCGAACGTGTTCTCGTAGACGGGCAGCTCGGCCATGTTGTTGTCCGGCAGGAAGCCGAGGAGCGTCCGCGCGTAATCGATCGCGTCCTCCTCGTCCTCGGCGAGGTAGTGCGCCACTCCCGATCGGGTGTTGTGCGTGTACGCGCCGCCGAGCTCTTCCATCCCGACGTCCTCGCCGGTGACCGTCTTGATGACGTCGGGGCCGGTCACGAACATCTGCGAGGTCTTGTCGACCATGATCACGAAGTCGGTGAGGGCGGGGGAGTACACCGCACCGCCGGCGGCCGGTCCCATGATGAGCGAGATCTGGGGGATCACTCCCGAGGCCTGCGTGTTGAGGCGGAAGATCTCGCCGTACTTGCCCAGCGCGACCACGCCCTCCTGGATGCGCGCCCCACCGGAGTCGAGGATGCCGATGATCGGCATCCCGCCGCGCAGGGCGAACTCCATGATCTTGATGATCTTCTCGCCCGCCACCTCGCCGAGCGAGCCGCCGAACGTCGAGAAGTCCTGCGCGTAGACCGCGACGGTGCGCCCGTGGATCGTGCCGACGCCGGTGACGACCGAGTCGCCGTACGGGCGAGACTTCTCCATGCCGAACGCCGTCGTGCGGTGGCGCACGTACTCGTCGAACTCGACGAAGCTCCCGGTGTCGACGAGCATCTCGATGCGCTGGCGCGCGGTGAGCTTGCCTTTCGCGTGCTGCTTCTGCTGCGCCGTCTTCTCCGCGTCGACGACGGCCTCCTGGAACCGCGAGCGGAGGTCGGCGATCTTGCCGGCGGTAGACGAGAGGTCGGGCTGATCGGTCACGCGTTCCACCTTATCGGCGAGGTTCCCCGCGGCGTTGGAGGGTGCGCACAAGCGGATGCGCGCTCGGCTGTGGTCCCTGCCACTCCCGGGTCCCGGCGAGGATGCGGCGCGTAGGGTGAACGGCATGTCGATCCCGCCGCTGGGCTACCCCCGTGCCGCCGCCGTGTCCCCCCGACTCCAGGTCATCGAGACGACCGGATCCACGAACGCCGACCTCGTCGCGGCGGTCTCCGGTGCTGCGGGCGAGTGGCCGCACCTGTCCGTGATGCTGACGGACGACCAGCGGGACGGCCGAGGTCGCCTCGATCGCACGTGGACCTCACCGCCGGGGACGGGGCTCGCGGTGTCGGTCCTGGTGCGCGTGCCCGATCTCCCGGTCCCGGCCCGCGCGTGGATCCCGCTCATCGCCGGGGCGGCGCTGACTCGAGCCGTCCGTGAGCAGCTGCGCGGAACGGGTCATACGGGCGGCCTCAAGTGGCCGAACGACGTGCTCCTGGACGGCGGCAAGCTCGCCGGCATCCTCGCCGAGGTCGTCCCGGCCCACCCGGAGGCGGTCGTCGTCGGCGCCGGGATCAACACGCGCATGACGATGGCGGACCTGCCCGTCGAGACCGCGACGTCCTTCGCTGCGGTGGGGATCGACGTCGACGAGGACGCCCTCCTGGCGGACTACCTGACGGCCCTCGACCTGGATCTCGCCGCGCTGACGCTCGCGCGGGGGGATGCCGCCGCTGCGGGCATCCTCGGTGGGATCGAGGCCATGTGCACGACGATCGGCTCGGACGTGGCGGTGTCGCTGCCCGACGGGTCGATGCTGCACGGGCGCGCGCAGCGCATCGACGCCGACGGCCGGCTCGTGGTGGCCGGCGCCGACGGCGAGACCGCCGTCTCGGCCGGCGACGTGGTCCACGTGCGCTGACCTGGGCGTGGCAGCGCCCGGTGTCGGCGCCGGGCCGCACAATGGGAGCATGACCCAGCCGACCACCTACGGCGGCAGGCCGCCCATGGTGGTTCCGGGCGCGCCGACCCCTGAGCTGCGCGTCGCGCGCTTCCGCACGCACGCGCGACGGCTGGCGTGGTCGGCGCTCGTCCTCATCGCGGTCGCCGGAGCCGTCGGGTTCTTCTACGGCAACCTCCCTGCGCCGTTCGAGGACTGGATGCTGCTGACCGCTGCCGCGGTCGTGGTGTTCTTCCTCGTGCTCCTGCCGTTCCTGTCCTGGTGGGCGCGCGTCTACACGATCACGACCCGTCGGGTGATCGAGCGGTCGGGTGTGCTCGGGGTGCGACGCCGTGAGCTCAGTCACGTCCGCGGCTACACCGTGCAAGAGCGACGAGGTGTCCTGCAGCGCATGTGGGGCGCCGGCACGCTCGTGCTCTCGAACGGCGTCGACGAGCCGATGAGGCTCGCGAACGTCCCGAGCGTCGGGCTCGTGCACGAAGCGCTCGTCGACCAGGTCGAGGTGAATCAGATCCTCGCCCACCGCGATGCGCAGTCCTTCCCCCCGGCTCCGCCGCCGCCTGCGCCGCCGAGCGCCTGAGGCCCCGCGGGTTCTCTCGGAGAGGGTCGGATCCGGCGACGCGGGTGCGACATGATGGATGCGCACGCAGCGACGAAAGGACCTTCATGGTGTTGCGAGTCGGAGTCGTCGGCGGAGGCCAGCTGGCGCGCATGATGATCGCCCCCGCGGTCGAACTCGGGATCGACATCCGGGTCCTCGCCGAAGAGCCGGGCATGTCGGCATCCCTCGCCGCCTCCGCGGTGGGCGACTACCGCGACCTCGAGACGGTGCGTCGATTCGCCCGCGACGTCGATGTGCTGACGTTCGATCACGAGCACGTGCCGCAGGAGGTCCTCACCGCCCTCGTCGAAGACGGCGTCGCCGTCCGGCCTGGTCCTGCGCCGCTGCGCTTCGCGCAGGACAAGCTCGCGATGCGCGCCCGACTGCAGGAGCTCGGGATGCCGCAGCCCGAGTGGGCGGCCGTCGCCGACCGGTCCGAGCTGCAGGCGTTCCTCGACGCGCACGGTGGGCGGGCGATCGTCAAGACGCCGCGCGGCGGCTACGACGGCAAGGGCGTGCGGGTCGTCGAGGCCGCCACCGAGGTCGATGACTGGTTCGCGGCGCTCGCGGAGGACGCGCGCGGGGGAGCACTCCTCGCGGAGGAGCTGGTGGACTTCACGCGCGAGCTCGCCCAGCAGGTCGCGCGCCGCCCCTCGGGCGAGGTCCGCGCCTATCCGGTCGTCGAGACCGTGCAGCGCGGGGGCGTGTGCGCCGAGGCCATCGCGCCGGCGCCGCACGCGCACGGCCGCCTCACCGACGTCGCGACGCGCATCGGCATCGGCATCGCCGAAGGACTCGACGTGACCGGGATGCTCGCCGTCGAGCTGTTCGAGACCACGGATGAGCGGCTGCTCGTGAACGAGCTGGCCATGCGACCGCACAACAGCGGGCACTGGACGCAGGACGGCGCGGTGACCAGTCAGTTCGAGCAGCACCTGCGCGCGGTGCTCGACCTGCCGCTGGGTGACACCGCGCCGAGCGTCGAGTGGTCGGTCATGGTCAACATCCTCGGCGGACCCGAGAACGGCTCGCTCGAGGACCGGTTCGCGGATGCGATGGCCGCCCACCCGGCCGCGAAGGTGCACACGTACGGCAAGTCGCCGCGGCCCGGACGCAAGGTGGGCCACGTGAACGTCACGGGCGAGGACCTCGACGAGGTCGCCTACGAAGCGCGCGCGGCCGCGTCGTTCTTCCTCGACTGACCGCGCCGTTGCGGGGTTCTTCCAGCCTCGCCCCCTAGCCTGGTGCGGTGACTGTGCCGGTGAATGACGTGCCCGCGAACGGCGTCCCCGCGAACGGCGGCCCGCTGCACTCCTCGACGGTGCCGCTCATCGGCGTCGTGATGGGCTCCGACTCCGACTGGCGCGTCATGAGCGACGCCTCGCAGGTCCTCACCGATTTCGACGTGCCGCACGAAGTCGAGGTCGTTTCGGCGCACCGCACGCCCGACAAGCTCATCCGCTACGGCCGCGAGGCGCGGGCGCGGGGTCTGCGCGCGATCATCGCCGGCGCGGGCGGTGCGGCCCACCTCCCCGGCATGCTCGCGTCGGTCACCGCTCTGCCGGTGATCGGCGTGCCCGTCCAGCTTGCGACGCTGGACGGTCTGGACTCCTTGCTGAGCATCGTCCAGATGCCCGCCGGCATCCCCGTCGCGACCGTCTCGATCAACGGCGCGAAGAACGCGGGCCTGCTCGCGGTGCGGATCCTGGGTGCGTCGGATGCGGCCTACGCCGCGCGTGTCGAGGACTACGCGCGCGATCTCGAGGCGCAGGTGGAGCAGAAGAACCGGCGGCTCAAGGAGTCCCTGTGAGCGTCGCCAGCCCGCCGCGCCCGACGTCCGCGCGCCCGTTCGCGCCGAGGGTCGTGGAGGACCGTCCGCTGCGCTTCCCGGACTCCTCCTCCCGCGCGATGATGTCCCGGCGCGGCTGGTGGCTCGTGCTGCTGAACTTCCTCCTGCCGGGGTCCGCCCAGGCCGTCGCGGGAAATCGTCGCCTCGCCAGGATCGGACTCGGCGCCACCCTCGCGATGTGGACCCTCCTCATCGTCGGCGGACTGACGGCGCTGCTGTGGCAGCAGGTCTTCTTCACGATCCTGACGAACTGGTTCGTCCTGCTTCTCCTGCAGATCCTGCTCATCGCGTACGCGCTGCTGTGGCTCGTCCTCACGGTCGACACGCTGCGTCTCGTGCGGCTCGTCAAGACGGGCACGGGAGCGCGCTACGGCATCCTGGGGCTCGCGGTCGTGCTCCTGATCGCGTCCACCGGGACCGCGGTCTACGCGTCGCAGGCCGTGGGCGCGACACGCGACACCCTCGGGGCGATCTTCGGGGCGAGCGGTCCTTCGGTGCCGCCGAGCGACGGCTACTACAACATCCTCCTCCTCGGCGCCGACAGCGGCGAGGGACGCGACTCGATGCGGTTCGACAGCATCTCGGTGGTTTCGGTCAACGCCACGACGGGCGCGACGACGATCACCGGCATCCCGCGCGACATGCCGAACGTGCCGTTCTCGGCCGGCCCGATGCAGGACCGGTATCCGAACGGACACGAAGGGTACGCCGATCCGACGTGCGGCTGGGGCAGCGGCATCAACCAGCTGCGCACCGAGGTCGAAGTGTGTCAGGACGGCGACGCCCTGTATCCCGGCGCCGTGGCGAACGGTTCGGAACCGGCGATCGAGGCGACGAAGGATGCCGCCGAGGGTGTGCTCGGGATCGAGATCCCCTACTACGTCTTCGTCGACATGCACGGGTTCGCGGCGCTGATCGACGCGCTCGGCGGGGTCGAGATCACGGTCGCGGAGCGCCTGCCCGAGGGCGGCGGTCCCGCGTACGACGGTCAGCCGGCCGACGAATGGGCCACCGGCTGGATCGAACCCGGCCCCCAGCGCATGGACGGCGACACCGCGCAGTGGTACGCCCGCTCCCGCTACACGACGTCGGACTTCGACCGGATGAAGCGCCAGCGCGAGCTGCAGGCCGCGATCCTCGCGCAGTTCACCCCGCAGGTGGTGCTCACGCGCTTCCAGGAGGTCGCGGAAGCCGGGCAGGACCTCATCCAGACCGATCTGCCGCGGTCGCTGCTCCCGTTCCTGGCGGAGCTCGCCCTCAAGGCGAAGGAGGAGCCGGTCACCACGATCGAGCTCACACCCGAAGGCGGGATCGACGAGTACGATCCGGACTTCCCGTACATCCACGAGCTCGTCCAGGCCGCGTTGCACCCGCCCACGCCCACCCCCGCTCCCGAAGGCTGATCGTGACGGCAACTCTCCGGGTGATGCTCGACCAGCTGGTCGCCCCCACCGACCCCGATCTCGAGATCGCGACCCGTGAGCTGACGCGCGGGCTCATCGCCGGCACGCCTGCGGGGTGCGAGGTCGAGGGCATCGCGCCGTCCGGACCGGCCGAGCGCAGCGCGGAGGTGCCCGGTCTCGCCGGTGTCCGTCGCACCGCGCTCGCGCGCCGTGAGCTCGCCGCTGCACTCCAGCTCGGCGTCGGCACCGGCATCGGCGGCGGCATGATCCATTCGCCGACCCTGTTCGCGCCGCTCGTCAAGCACGACCGGGTGCACGAGCACGACCAGACCGTCGTCACGATCTGGGATCTCGGTCCGTGGGACGCCGCGGGGGAGTGGCCGAGGTCCGCCGTCGCCTGGCACCGCGCGATGCTCAAGCGCGCGGTGAAGCACGCCGACGCCGTCGTCGTCCCGACCCATGCGATGGCCGAGCAGCTGGGCGGCATCGCCCGTCTCGGTGAGCGCATCCGTGTGATCGCGGGTGCCGCCCCGGCGGGGTTCGCGGTGCCCGTGGACGAGATCGGGCGCCGACGCGCCCTGGATCTCCCTGAGGGCTTCGTGCTCCTCGCGGGCCGCGCCACG